>JBBPYJ010000001.1:0-8646 GCA_038200025.1 Propionibacteriales bacterium
CCGTCATCCCAACGAAGCCATCGCATGCCTCGCTGCCGCTGCTTGGCTCCAGACCTGCCGCCGGTGCCGAGCTAGTCGCCGCGGACAGGTCTAGCGGGTTGGTCGCCGTCCACCCACGCCTGCAGTCGTCCTGCCTCCAGCTGACTACCGCCTCATTAGAGGTCGGCCCGCACCGCGTCTCCCTGAGCACGTGGACCGGCGTTTGGGCGTGGTACTGGTGGCAACTGCTCCTCGCGCTGGCTGCCGCGCTGCTCCTCGCGCTGGTGCTGCTCCGGGACTGGAAGACGATGAGGGCGAGGCGTCTTCAGACCCGCAGCACCAAGGACTGCTGACCCTCTTCGCGGTCCACCACCACCGAGCCTCCGTCGGTCACCTGTCCCCCGATGATCAGCTTGGCCAGCGGATCGCCGATGGAGGTCTGGATCAGCCGTCGCAGCGGGCGGGCGCCGTACGCCGGGTCGTAGCCGACGTCTGCCAACCACGCCCGCGCCTCGTCGGTGACCGAGATCGTGATCCGCCGCACGGCCAGTCGCTTCTCCAACAGGCCCAGCTGAAGATCGACGATCCGGGCCAGCTCCTCGCGAGTCAGCGCGTCGAAGGTGACGATCTCGTCGAGCCGGTTCAAGAACTCGGGCTTGAACGACTTCCGAACCAGCGCGAGCACCGACTCCTTCTGTTTCTCCGGAGCCATCGTGGGGTCCACCAGGAAGGACGAGCCTAGGTTGCTGGTCAGGATCAGCAGCGTGTTGCGGAAGTCCACGGTGCGGCCCTGGCCGTCGGTCAACCGGCCGTCGTCGAGCACCTGGAGCAAGATGTTGAAGACCTCGGGGTGCGCCTTCTCGACCTCGTCGAGCAGCACTACCGAGTAGGGCCGACGCCGAACGGCCTCGGTCAACTGGCCACCCTCGTCATAGCCGACGTATCCGGGAGGGGCACCGACCAGGCGCGACACCGAGTGCTTCTCGGAGTACTCGCTCATATCGATCCGGACGATCGCCCGGTCGTCGTCGAAGAGGAAGTCGGCCAGCGCCTTGGCCAGCTCGGTCTTGCCGGTCCCGGTGGGTCCCAGGAAGAGGAAGGAGCCGGTCGGTCGGTTCGGGTCAGAGACCCCAGCGCGCGAACGGCGTACGGCGTCGCTCACGGCGTTGACCGCGACGGCCTGGCCGATCAGCCGCGTGCCGACCACCTCCTCCATCTCCAGCAGCTTGGCGGTCTCGCCCTGCAACATCCGCCCCGTGGGGATGCCGGTCCAGGCCTCGACGACCTCGGCGATCTGCTCGGGCCCGACCTCTTCGCCGACCAGCTTCTCGCTGGAGTCCGGCTCGGCCTCGAGCCTCGCCTGCTCAACCTCGACGGCCTTGATCTGGGCCTCGAGCTCGGGGATCCGGCCGTACTGGATCTCACTCGCCCCGGCCAGATCGCCCTCGCGCAGCTTGCGCTCGGCCTCGATCCGCAGCTGATCGAGCTGTCGGCGCAGCTCACCCTCGCCTTCCAGCGTGCTCTTCTCGCGCTCCCAGCGGGCTTCCAGGGCGCGCAGCTCCTCCTCGGCGTCGGCAAGGTGGGCGCGGACCTTGGCCACCCGCTCGGCCGAGGCGTCGTCACTTTCCTTCGCGAGCGCGAACTCCTCCATCTTCATCCGGTCTACGCTGCGGCGCAGCTGGTCGATCTCCTCGGGGGAGGACTCGATCTCCATCCGCAGTCGCGAGGCGGCCTCGTCGATCAGGTCGATCGCCTTGTCAGGGAGCTGGCGACCGGTGATGTAGCGGTCAGACAGGGTGGCCGCCGCGACCAACGCGGCGTCGGTGATCCGCACCCCGTGGTGGGCTTCGTACTTCTCCTGGATCCCGCGCAGGATAACCACGGTGTCCTCGACGCTGGGCTCACCGACGTAGATCTGCTGGAACCGGCGCTCCAGCGCAGGGTCCTTCTCGATCCGCTCGCGGTATTCGTCCAGGGTGGTCGCGCCGATCATGTGCAGCTCGCCGCGCGCCAGCATCGGCTTGAGCATGTTGCCGGCGTCCATCGAGGAGTCGCCTCCGGCTCCGGCCCCGACCACGGTGTGCAGCTCGTCGATGAAGGTGATGATCTGGCCGCCGGCGTCCTTGATCTCCTCCAGCACGGCCTTGAGGCGCTCCTCGAACTCGCCGCGGTACTTCGCACCGGCGACCATCGCGGCCAGGTCCAGGCTCAGCACCCGGCGTCCCTTCAAGGAGTCGGGCACGTCGCCGGCGACCACCCGTTGCGCGAGGCCCTCGACGACCGCGGTCTTGCCGACCCCAGGCACGCCCATCAGCACCGGGTTGTTCTAGGTCCGCCGTGACAGCACCTGCACCACCCGGCGGATCTCGGCGTCCCGCCCGATCACCGGGTCGAGCCGACCGTCCTCCGCAGCCTCGGTGAGATCGACGGAGTACTTCTCCAACGCCTCGTACGTCGACTCCGCCTCCGCGCTGGTGACCCGGCGGTTGCCACGCAGCGCGGTCAGCCCCTCACGCAGCCCGTCGGCGGTCAACCTTGCGTCGAGCAGGGTCTTCTGGGCGCTGGACTGCACGGTGGCCAGCGCGATCAGCAGGTGCTCGGTCGCGACGTACTCGTCCTTCATGCCGGTCGCTAGCTCCAGCGCCGCGGCCAGCACCCGGGTCAGCGACGCCGACGCGCTGGGTTGCTGCACCGTCTGACCGGTCGCACTCGGCAGCGCCTGTACGGCGACCTTGGCCTGTTCGGCCAGCGCGTCGACATCGACGCCGGCCTTGGTGACTAGGGTGCGCGCACTGCCCTCTTTCTGGGTCAGCAGGGCGGTCAGCAGGTGGATGGGCTCGGTGTTGGTGTTGCCGCCGGTGGTGGCGCCCAACTGCGCCGACTCGACGACCTCACGACTGCGGGTAGTGAACTTCTCGGCTCCGAACTGACTCAACGGACTCCCCCTCGGGTGGTACGGCTGGAGATGCGGTGAACACGCCCGGAGGCGTCACTTGATCAACGTGCCAGACCTGGCGACGATTCCCCGGGAATTGTTTGAACGCGTGTGGTCGGGGTAACAATGCGGACGTGCGGAGGCGATGGGTCTCCCGTCACGAACGGTGATCATGCTTCCCCTGAGGTATCGCACCACCGCAGTGGCCACCCTCGCCCTCGTCGCGGGGATCCTGGCGGTGCTCGGCGCTACCGGCGCACCGGCGTCGCCGGCGTCCTCAGCCGACCGGTCCGATCGAGCGCCGAGCCTCTTCGCCTCCGCCGGCGTCGAGCGGTCCGGGTCGGCGACACCTACCTGATCCAGGTCGACTCACCCGAGGGCACCTTCCAGGTCAGTCAGGTGGCCTGGCGCAACTACCGGGTCACCGCGATCGAGCCAGTGACGCCGACCAAGAACGACGTGGTGGTGCCACCGAACCGACCAGCCAAGACCAAGACCAAGAACGACGAACGAGCCCAGTCCAAGCCGCGAGCACCCTCGACCCGAGCCGGCCAACGTGTCGGCCCACGGGGCGGCCTCGCCGCAAGCGATGCCAGCAGCAGCATCGATGTCCTGGTCGTCTACACCACCGCCGCGAGGCTGCCGCCGGTGGTCCGGACCGGATGCTGGCTCAGATCCAGCTGGGGGTCAACCAGACCAACGCCGCCTACGCCAACTTCGGCATCCCGGCCGCGATCCGTCTGGTCGGCGTGACGCCGACCCCGACGGCATCCGTCGGCGGCGACCTGCACGACGACCTGACCCGCTTCAGCACCCCCGGCGACGGCTACTGCGACAAGGTGCAGGCGACCGGGAATCCGTGCAGGCCGATTCTGGTGAGCCTGTGGATCTCGGGAGACCCTCAGGCTGCCGACATCTGCGGTCTCGGCTACCTCGGCGCGTACGACGGCACCTACCAACCCGACTACGGCTATACCGTGATGTATCTACAGCAGTGCGCCACTGCGAACGCGACCTTCGCCCACGGGCTAAGTCACAATCTTGGCGCCGACCACGATCCCGGCGCGGCCCGTCCGCCTTCGTCGTCTGTTCCCTACGCGCGCGGCTACGTCGACGTCGCCGGCAACTTTCGGACGAGCATGTCCTACCGAACCAGCTGCTTCGCGTGCGTGCTCATTCCCTACTACTCCAATCCGGAGTGCTCTACAACGGTCGCCCGACCGGCACCGGGCTCGCGAACAACGCCTTCCGCATATCGGAGGGCCTGGGCGCTATCTCCAACTACCGGCAGCCGCAGATCTACCCCGCGGACGTCACGCCCAGCGGGTGGTACGCCAGCGGCGTCCCGGTCACCGGTGCCACCGGCCAAAGCTTCAAGCTCAGCAAATACTCCCTGGGCAAGACCTTCACCGTCGTAGTCACCGGCTCCGCGCCCTACTACACACCGGTCCAGATCGGCTCCGCGTCTACGCCACCGATCACCAAGCGCGAGTTCAAGAAGACCACCAGGCCCAAGCTGCGCGGCAAGGCCCGCGTCGGGCGCATCCTGACGGTGAAGATCAAGGTCAAGAAGTGGAAGCCCAAGAAGGCCGAGTTCAAGTACAAGTGGCTGCGCAACGGTAAGAAGATCAAGGGCCAGGGCAAGAAGGACCGGACCTACCGCGTCCGGCGCAAGGACAAAGCCAAGTTGATCCAGGTCAAGGTCATTGCCCGCAAGAAGGGGTACGCCCCCGTCAAGCGCATCACCAAGAAGGTCAAGATCAAGAAACGCTGATCCAGACCTGGTGTTGCTTCGACCTCAAGGACGGGTGGCGGTCAATCGAGCGGAACTAGGATGCGCCGTCCAGGGCCTTGCGGTAGACCTTGACGCGCTTCACCCAGGGGTCCACCACCTGCAACCCAGGGTCGCCGAGGTTCAACCACACCAGGTGACCCGAGGGCACGGCCTCCCTGGAGACAGTGACCATTCGGGTGCGGTGCCGGTCACGACGCTCGTCGAGATAGGTGTCCGTGCGCTTAAGAGGCTTGAGCCCCCTCGATCTGACGTCTATGCCCCTGTCCACGGAGCCGGTCAGGGTATCCTTGATGGGCACCGAGAGCTTGATGCGGTTCTTGATGAGGTATCGCCCGAATTGGCCACCGCCGGAAATCGGCCGGCCTATGGAGATCGATGCCTCGAACTGGCAGTCAGGAGACTTGAAGCCGTAGACCGGTGGGATTGCGCCCTGGGGACACTGCCAATCGATGAGCGTGCCCGCAACCTCCGCAGGGCGATGGAAGTCATCCTCCTCTTCGAGATACGAGTAGCCAGAATGAGCGTTCCCCGGGCGACCAGGGGCCCCGCCGGCCAGCGTCCAACCGAACCGCACGGAACCGTATGTCCACGTTCAACCGCGACGCCGGCGGCCAGCTTTAGAAGTCTGTCCATGAACGTTGCTCCCATATTGCGCCCGCACCCGATGCGCGAGAGACAGCAGCCTGACTGGTGCCGGTGCTGCCAGACGCTGTGGTCGAAGGAGATGCCCAAGATGGAGCGGTTTTACGGTTAGCGAACGCCCCGGCGCCAGACCACGAGTTGCTGTCCAGGCGTCGGGCCGCGGAGCACCGGCAGCCGCGACAGCTGAGCTGGCGGCGCCGGGCGACCGGCCAGTGCGGTGACCAGCGCATCGCGGGCGACCTCAGCCTCGTCGGCAAGTTCGGTGTTGCGTTGCTGGAGCGCGGCGACCTGGTGCTCGAGGGCGACGATGCGTCGTACGCCTTCAAGCCCGATGCCGGTGGCGGTCAGATCCGCGATCCGCCGGAGCTGCTCGATGTCGTGGTGGCTGTAGCGGCGTCCCCCGCCGACGGTGCGACCGGGGCTGACCAATCCCAGGCGCTCGTAGGCCCGCAGGGTCTGGGGATGCAGGCCGGTGAGTTCGGCGGCCACGCTGATCACGTAGACCGCCGAGTCGGGATCCGGGGCGAACCCCAGTCCCCCGGCTGGGCTCATCCCGCCGCCTCGAAGAGGTTGGCGCGCAGCGGCTTGCCCGCCATCGCGGCCCGGTAGTTCTCCAGCGCCTGTTTAGCGGAGGAGCCCAGCACCGCCGGCACCTGCACCTCGACGGTCGCCAACAGGTCACCGACCGTGCCGTCGGACTTGCGGGCTCCCTTGCCGCGCACCCGGAAGGTACGTCCGTTGGGGGTGCCCGCGGGGATCTTCAGGGTCACCGGCGCTCCGTTGAGGGTCGGGATCTTGACCTCGGCGCCGAGCGCGGCCTCGTCGAAGGCCACTGGCACGTCGAGGGTGAGGTTGTCGGCCTTGCGACCGAACAGCCGGTGCGTGCTGACCTTGACATCGACGAAGAGGTCGCCGGTCGGGCCGCCGTTCTCTCCCGCGGCGCCCTTACCGCGCAGCCGGATCCGCTGACCGTCCTTGACCCCCGCTGGGATCCGCGCCTGGATCGTGCGTGAGGACGTGCCTCGACCAGAGCCGTGGCAGGTCGGGCAGGCCTGGTCGTAGATCAGCTGCCGACCCGCACAGGTGGGGCAGGTCTCGTTGAGGGAGAAGGCTCCACCCATCGACGACACCACGAATCCGGCGCCTTCGCACTCGGGGCAGATGTGCGGGCGGGTGCCGGGCTTGCCACCGGTGCCGGCACACGTTGGGCACGGTGCGTCCGAGCTGAGGCGCAGACTGATGGTGACGCCCTCGATCGCGTCGACGAAGGAGATAGTCGCGTTCGTCTCGACATCCCCGCCCTTGACCGGGCGGGCCTGTCGGCCCCGACGACCCTGCCCGCCGCCGCCGCCGAACATGTCACCGAAGACGTCCCCGAAGCCGCCGGCACCGCCACCGGCGCGATCGCGCAGTAGGTCGTTGATGTCGAAGCCCCCACCACCAGAGCCCCCGAATCCCCCGCCGCCCGGACCTCCGAATCCACCGGTGCCGCCGCGGGCGCCGGCCATCGGTCCGAGCGCGCGCATCTCGTCATACTTCTTGCGCTTCGCCGGCTCCCCGACCACGTCGTAGGCCTCGGCGACCTGCTTGAACTTCTCGTGCTTGGCTTTAGCCTGCGCACTCTCGCCGGGGTTGGAGTCGGGGTGATTGGCGCGGGCCAGTTTGCGGTAGGACTTCTTGATCTCGGCGCCGGTCGCGTCCTTGCCGACGCCTAGGACCTGGTAGAAGTCCTTGTTGAGCCACTCACTACGGAACCCGTTGTCGTCAGCCACGCACCATCACCTCCTCGTTTGCAATCAGTCGTGCGACGGGGGATCGACCACCAGTACCTGGGCCGGGCGAACCACCCGCTCGCCGATCCGGTAGCCCGCCTTGGCCACCATCTTGGCGGTCGGCACCGTCACGTCGGGGTCCTCCCCGAGGTGGCTCAGCGCGTCGTGGGCGTTGGGATCGAACTTGTCCCCGGGGTCACCGAACTTGGTCAGACCCAGTCCGGTGATCACCCGCTCGAGCTGCTCGGCGACGGACTTGAACCCGTCGTCGAGCTGCCCGTGCTCGCGGGCCCGGTCGATGTTGTCCAACACGTCGATGATCGGCTCGAGCACGACGTACGTCGCGTTCTCGCGGATCAGCTCGCGATCCCGGTCGACGCGGCGCTTGTAGTTGACGAACTCGGCCTGCAGGCGCTGAAGATCCAACGTACGCTCGGCCAGCTGCGCCTCCAGCACTTCGTTGGTGGTCGAGCCGTCCGCCTCGGTGGTCGAGCTTGTCGAGACCTCGTCCTGCACCGCTCCCCCCTCCTCGAGCCAGGTGTCGACCCCGCCGGGATCAGCGATCCGGTAGGCGTCCCCGTCACCATGGGTGAAGTCGTCGTTGCTGGCCTCGACCTCGGACTCGTTGGCCATCTCGGCCGCCGCGTCCCCGAACGACTCCGGACCCCGATGGGTCACTTGGCGTCGTCCTCGGAGTCCCCAGTCCCGGTCGCGGAGTCCCCGCCGTCGGACGCAGAGGCGTCGTCAGACGACTCCTCGTCGACGATCTCGGCGTCCACCACGTCGTCGTCGGCCTCGCCGGTCGCCCCGGTGCTGCCACCGGCCGCCGACTGCTCGGCCTCGGCCGCGGCGTACATCGCTGCACCCATCTTCTGAGCGGATTCACCGAGCTTGGTGATCCCGGCTTGGATCTCGTCGGCGGTCGCCTCGTCGTTGTCCAGGATCGCCTTCAACGCGTCGAGGTCGGTCTGCACCTCGGTCTTGACGTCGTCGGGGATCTTGTCGGCGCTGTCGGTCAGCAGCTTCTCGGTCGAGTAGACCAGCCCGTCGGCCTGATTGCGGGTCTCGACGGACTCGCGACGCTTGGCGTCCTCCTCGGCGTACTGCTCGGCCTCCTTGACCATCCGGTCGATCTCGTCCTTGCCGAGCGCCGAGCCACCGGAGATGGTCATCGACTGCTCGCGACCGGACGCGTGGTCCTTGGCCGAGACGTGCACGATGCCGTTGGCGTCGATGTCGAAGGTGACCTCGATCTTGGGCACCCCACGCGGCGCCGGCGGGAGGCCGGTCAGCTCGAAGTTGCCCAGCGGCTGGTTCTGGCCCCACATCTGGCGCTCGCCCTGGGCGACCTTGATCTCCACCGACGGCTGGTTGTCGTCGGCGGTGGTGAAGATCTCCGACCGCTTGGTGGGGATCGTGGTGTTGCGCTCGATCAGGTTTGTCATCACCCCACCCTTGGTCTCGATGCCCAGCGACAGCGGGGTGACGTCGAGGAGCAGCACGTCCTTGACCTCGCCCTTGAG
>JBBPYJ010000002.1:0-17426 GCA_038200025.1 Propionibacteriales bacterium
CCCTGGCCGACGTCGCCGAGGTGGCCGGTGTCTCCCGGCAGACCGTCTCCAACGCCGTCAACAACCCCGATTTGTTGCGCGAGGACACCCTGGCGCGGGTGCAGTCGGCCATCGCGCGGTTGGACTACCAGCCCAACCGGGCGGCCCGCAATCTGCGCACCCGTGCCTCACATCTGGTCGGCCTGCGGATCACACCGGCGCAGGAAGGCACCGCGAACGCGCTGATGGACCGGTTCGTCCACTCCCTGGTGGAGGCCTCGGCCGAGGCGGGCTATCACGTGCTGCTGTTCGCCGGCGATCCGACGGATCCGGTCTCGGGGTACGACTCACTGCTCCGCGCCACCGCCGTGGATGCTTTCGTCGTCACCGATACCTTCCTGGGCAATCCCCAGGCGGTCTCGCTGGTCCGGCGACATGCTCTGTTCGTGGCCTTCGGCAGACCCTGGGAGAGCCCGGAAGCCCAACATCCCTGGGTGGACGTGGACGGCGCCGCGGGGGCTGTCCTGGCGACCGAGCATCTCGTCGACCGCGGGCACCGCAGGATCGCCTGGGTCGGCTGGCGCAAAGAGTCCTGGATCGGCGAGGACCGGCGCGCCGGTTGGAGCCGGACCATGCGCGCACACGGGTTGCCCACCACAGGTCTGGCCTGTCGGGTCGAGGATGCGATCTCCAGCGGTCGAGAGGCCGCCGCCCGGCTGCTGGACGAAGCCGAACCCACGGCGCTGCTGTGTGCTTCGGACACGCTGGCGATGGGCGCGCTGCACACCATCGCCGAGCGCGGCTTGCGGCCAGGTGTCGACGTGGCCGTAGTCGGTTTCGACGACTCTCAGGTGGGCCAGGTCGTCCCCGGTGGGCTCACGTCGGTTCGCCAGCCGCTGGAACAGGTCGCCGTCGAGGTCGTCCGTGCTCTTGCTGGTCTGCTGTCGGTGCCGTCTTCTCCCACAGCCGGAGTGCTGCTGGCCCCCACCCTGGTGGTGCGGGGGTCGAGCTCCAGGGGCTGGGACGGGAAATAGACGAACTCCCCACGGGGTGGTGAGAAGCAGAAAGTAGGGCCAAGCGAACGGAGGACCCCACGTCAAGCTCATCCGAACGTCAACGAACGGTGGGACCTCTGCTTGGCCACCAGCGGGGCCAGGAACCGGTCGCCGACACCTGGGACGGTGGCTCCGACGGTTTCAGTAGTCCCGGCTGAAGTCCCGGCTGAGCAATGCAACGAGTCTCCTCCGATTGGCTGACAGGACCAAGGATTCACCCTAACGTGGGTATCAACCACCCCAGTCAGCGGTAGCACCCCCCAATTCGCGCCGCTGACCAGATGGCGTTCGAAGCAGAATCGGCGAAGTCTCGGTCAACTGGCCACAGGCTTCGCGGACGGTGCTCGGACACGCCGGGAAACCGGCAATCCCCCCACGCCGGGAAACCGGCGATCCCCCCACGCGCCGCAACGCTGGCGCACAAACCCGTCTGCGCGACAGGGCCGAGCGTCCCTCAGCGGCCCTTTCGAGGCAGGCAGTCCGGAGAACCCGTAATGAAGTTTCGATCCGTTCTGGTGGCCAGTACGGCCACCGCCATCGCCGTCGGCGGCCTGTTGATCACTCCCGCAGTGGCCGCCCCCGTCAAGCCCGAAGTCACTGCGGCGCTGGACAAGCCAGTCTTCGCCCCCGATGAGGTTCGCACCCTGCAGGTGACCGAGAACATCTCTGCCCGGCGCACCTTCGCGGTGAGCGACAGCTCCGGCGTCGCATGGACTCGCGTCGGCGGTGACGCGACCGGGGCCACCTTCACCTCCCCGGCCCCGACCCAGGTCACCGGCGGCGGCGGCGGCGACGTGACCGTCACCATGACTCGCGTGTGGGATGGGGCCACGGCCGTCGACGCCGTCGCCTACCAGGTCGTTGCACCCCCCACAGCCAAGTGGCCGGGACACCAGCCCGGCAAGCTGGTCCTCGGCATGTCGTGCCCGGACCCGTGCGGGCAGCTCGAGAGTGAGCTCGGTGCGGCGTACGGCGTGCGCCGAAAATTCTCCCAGTGGGGCGACTGGTCCGGCGTGGCCGCGGAAATCGACACCGATCACAGGACCGATCGTCTCCCGTGGGTCTCGATCAAGGGTCCCAGGAGCAATGCTGCTGGTTGGCGTGCGCTGGCCGGCGGCTACTACGACGCGCAGATCGACTCGCTCGCCGCGATGCTCAAGGACCACGACGACCAGCCGGTCATCCTGACCTTCCACCACGAGCCCTCGAACGATGCGACAGAGAGCGAAGGCCGGGACTGGGCTGCGGCCTACAGTCACCTGCACGACCGGCTCCTCGCCCAGGGTGCGCTGGCGAACGTCGCCGATGCGCCGATCGTCGGCGACTGGCTGTTCAACCCGAGGAACCGGAGTCAGGATCCGGCCAACTGGGTCACCAAGGATGTGTTGTCGAGGGCGCCGTTCCTGGGCATCGACCTCTATGAGAACGGGTCCGGTGAAGCCTTTGCGCAGCGACTGCCGCGCATCCTGGACTACATGGAGTCCCTCGGGTTCGGTGACCTGCAGGTGGGCATCGGCGAGTTCGGCGGCACCGACGCCGCTTACCCGACGAAGTCAGCCGTCGAGTGGATCAACGAGTCCCTGCAGTGGGCGATGGAGAACCCCGAGGACATCGGCGTTGCGTCCTACTTCAACAGCACCAACAACTCCAAGGAGGGCACGTACTGGTCTCTCAGCGAGTCCGCCACGAAGCTCGAGACCTTCCGGTCCTGGCTGAGCGACCCGCGGGTCAACTGACCAGGAGCCGGATTGCCCGACAGTTCGGCCGTTCGAGGCGACCGAGCTTGGCTGGTCGCGTCTGGTTCCTAGGTCTGTACGGTCTGGTTGCCGCCCAGCCGGTCGTCGACGGGGTCGTCCGAGCCGGAGCGCGTTCAGAAGCGCTTGCACCACACGACACCGATCACCCGACCGGACGCGGACGCTTGGTCCAGGGATCAGATGCGGACCAGGCCGCTGGCGGTCTGAATCTGTACGGCGAGCACTCCGGGCGTGCCGTCCGGGGAGACCCAGTCGACGTGCAGGTTCTCCAACGGTGTGTCGACGGTCTCGCCCAACCACTCGCTGACGCGCTGCGGATCGCCGGCGATCTCCATGCTGGCCAGGGTCAGACTCTCGTCTCCGCCAGTGCTGGGATGCATCTCGGCCGGGGACTCCCACTCGATGAAGAACGGCAGTTGGGGGTCGCTGAGCAGCCCATTGACACCGATCTGCTTCCAGGTCAGGTTGCTGCCGTCGGGGCGGTGTCGGTTGCCGGCTGCCGCCTCGCGCCCCAGGCGCTGCTCGACCTTGCTGATGTCGTCGACCGCGACCACCCAGCCCAGCCACCCTCCGCCGAGGGCCGACCGGGCGCGCACGGCCTGACCGAAGGCCGCCTTGTCCGAAGCCGGGTGGTCCAGAACTTCGACGACCTCGAGGTAGGTGCCCCCGGACAGCGGCAGGATCATGTTGCGAGTGCCGAAGCGGGGGTGCACGCCTCCGTCGGAGAAGGTGGTTCCAAGGAGCTCGCCGAGCTTGGTGGCCGTGGCTTCGAGGCCGTCGGGTCCCGCGGCGAACGACAGATGGTCCAGGCGCATGGCCTCGATTGTGTCCCCACCCCGTCGCCGACGGGACATCGGGGTCGGCCTGGGCGGATAGAGAAGCGCGATTCGTCACTCTAGGGATAGGGGTGGCGATTCGGATCGGCCGGGTGTAGTGCCAGTCGTGACCGCGAGGCCAGGTGGGCCAAGCAGAACTCGGCCAGCTCGTCGTAGGCGGGCCGGCCCATCAACTCGATCAGCTCCGGGCCGTTGGTGACGAAAAGGGCCTCTTGAGCCACGTGCGCCTCGGTGTTGCCCGAGCAGTACCAGTCCAGGTCGTGGCCGCCGGGACCCCAGCCGGCGCGGTCGTACTCGCCGATGGAGACCTCGGTATAGGAGGTCTCGTCGGGCCGGTCGACGGTGCGGAAGGTCCGGCGGATCGGCAGCTGCCAGCACACGTCGGGCTTGGTCTCCAGGGGGTTTCGACCTTGGCGAAGGGCCAGGGCGTGCAGCGCGCAGCCGGCCCCACCTGCTTGGCGGCCTTTCCCATCCCCAATATCTGGGGGGGCGAAGTCGGTGCGGTTGTGGAAGATGCAGGCGGACTGGCCGTCTACCTCGATGGTGCGGGTCTTGCGTTCGCCCTCGTCGTCGGTCTCGACCCAGTCCTTGCGTCGCAGCCTGCCCGCCGGGCGGTGCTGCCATACGTCATCGGTGAGCTGATCGACGTACGCCGCCACGCGGGCCTCGTCGTCGTAGTCGCTGAAGTGCGCCCCCAGAGTGCAGCAGCCGGTGTCCGGGGAGCTGGCATAGATGCCCTGGCAGCCCTGGCCGAAGATGCACAGGTAGCGCGAGGTGAGCCAGGTCAGGTCGCACCGGAAGACCTGCTCGTCGTCGGCGGGGTCGGTGAACTCCACGAACGCTCGGGGGAACACCGGGTCGACCTCGGGCACGGGGCAAGCCTGCCACGTGCACGGCTGGGTCCTCGCCGGTGTCCTTAGTCCAGGGGGTGCAGCGGAGTAGGTTGGCACCATGCGGCTGGACGTACTTGACATCGGTTCCAACACCGGACATCTCCTCGTCGGCGCCGCGCACGTCGGGTCGGCGTCCTTGCCTGCCCCCTCGCACAAGGAGATCAGCCCCTGGGCGCTGCGCGAAGGCGTGGTTCTGGACCGGATCGACCAGATCTCGATCAGATCCTGAGCCCGCCCGTGCCGTCTTCGCCCTTGATCGGCCTTTCGACGGCTTCGGTCTATCCGGAGTCGACAGCGCACGCCTTCGGCTACGCGACCCGTTTCGGCTACGACGCCGTCGAGGTGATGGTCGGCATCGACGGACTCAGCCAGCACATCCAGGCTGTCGAGCAGCTGTCAGAGCATCACGAGCTGCCGATCTGCGCGATCCACGCGCCCTGCCTGCTGTTCACCCAACGGGTGTGGGGCACCGACCCGTGGGGCAAGCTGGAGAAGTCGGCCGAGATGGCCAGTACGGTCGGCGCGGACGTCGTGGTCGTACACCCGCCGTTTCGCTGGCAGAAGGAGTACGCCGCCGGCTTCGTCGACGGGATCGCCGCCCTGGAGTCCTCGACCGGGATCGCCTTCGCGGTGGAGAACATGTATCCGTGGCGCTCACCATCGCGTCAAGGTGGCGGTGACGGTCAGAGGGACCGACACGGTGGCGGTCGAGCCATGGAGATGTATCTGCCGGGCTGGGACCCGTACGCCGAGGACTATGCGAACACCACGGTAGATCTGTCCCACGCCGCGATCGCCGGCTCGGACGTGATCGCGATGGCGAAACGGCTCGGGGATCGGCTCCGGCACGTGCACCTGACCGACGGCAGCGGTTCGGTCAAGGACGAGCACCTGGTGCCGGGACGTGGGGTGATGAACGCCGCCGCCTTCCTGCGTCACCTGACCGCGACCGGGTTCGACGGACACGTCGTGCTGGAGATCAACACCCGTCGTTGCGGCACTCGCGAGGAGCGGGAGCGGGACCTGATCCAGTCCATCGAGTTCGCCCGTGAGCACCTTGCGAGCCCTCCTGCTCACCCCCGCGCGAGTCCCGGGCCGGGACGCTAGTTGACCGGCTTGCGGCGCGGTCGCCGTCCAGGTGGGCGCGACACCCGCGCCGAGATCCTGTCCGGCGCGCGCGACCTGTTCGCCAGCTCGGGTTTCTCGGGCACCACGATCCGGGGGATCGCGGCAGCGGCCGGCGTCGATGCTGCCCTGGTGCATCACTACTTCGGCACCAAGGAGGACCTCTTCCTGGCCGCGCTCCAGCTTCCCGTGGATCCACGCGCGGTGTTGGCCCCGGTGGCCGCCGGAGGAGTCGACGGTGCCGGAGCGCGGTTCCTGGAGATCTACTTCGGCGTCTGGGACGACCCGGCTCTACAGCCGGGGCTGGTGTCGGTGGCCAGGGCGATGCTCGACCCCTCGTCACCGCGGCTGCTGACCGACGGCTTCCTGCCGGTCGTGATCGCTCCGCTCGGGGTGGCGCTGGGGGTGGATCGGCCCGAAGTACGGATGCCGTTGGTGGCCAGCCAGGTGCTGGGAATGTTGATGATGCGCTATCTGCTGGGGGTCGAGCCGCTGTGCTCGATGAGCCGCGATCGGCTTGTCGCGACGTACGCCCCGACGATCCAGCGGTATCTCACCGACGATCTGCCGGAGGGTTGTTAATTCATCGGGTGTTGAATATTATTCAACACATGGTGAATCCCCTTGTTGAAGTTGACTCTCTTGTCGTCCAGCGGGGTTCGCGACGGGTGCTGGACGGGCTGACCCTGACTTTGGAGGGTGGCGTGACCGGCTTGCTCGGCCCCTCCGGCTGCGGCAAGAGCACCCTGCTGCGCTCGCTCGTCGGCGTGCAGAGGGTGGCCGGTGGCACAGTCACGGTGCTCGGCCAGCCGGCAGGGAGCCGCGGACTGCGCTCGCGGGTGGGCTACATGACCCAGGCACCCAGCGTGTACGACGACCTCACCGTCGAGGAGAACCTGCGCTTCTTCGCAGCGATCCTCGCTAACCGGACTGATGGCCGAGCCGATGCCCGATCTGAAGCGGTCACGCGATGTCTAGCGGCCGTCGATCTGAAAGAGCAGGCACACCAGGTCGTCGGGCGGCTGTCCGGCGGTCAACGGTCCCGGGTCAGCCTGGCCGTGGCCCTGTTGGCCGAACCCGACCTGCTCGTCCTCGACGAGCCCACGGTCGACCTCGACCCGGTGCTGCGCCAGGACCTGTGGGAGCTTTTCCATCGGTTGGCCGACGCCGGGTCCGCCGTGGTGGTGTCGAGCCACGTGATGGACGAGGCCGAGCGCTGCGACCGGTTGCTGTTGATGCGCGACGGGGCGATCATCGCCGACGGCTCCCCGGCGCAGATCCGCGAGCGAAGTGGTGCCGACGACATCGAAGCGGCGTTCCTGGTGCTGGTTCGCAGGCCAGCATGAGCGCCCGGGTGACGTTGGCGATTGCTGGTCGGGTGCTGACCCAGATCCGCCGCGATCACCGCACCCTGGCGATGCTGCTGGTGTTGCCCTGTGCGCTGATGTCCCTGCTGTGGTGGATGGTCTCCGACAGCCAACGCTTGTCCTTTGACCGGCTCGGGCCCGGGCTGCTGGCGATCTTTCCGTTCATCGTGATGTTCTTGGTGGCCAGCGTGACCACCCTGCGCGAGCGCTCCAGCGGCACCCTCGAGCGGCTGCTCTCGATGCCGATGGGCAAGCTCGACTACCTGGCCGGCTACACGCTGTCGTTCGGGCTGGTGGCCGTCGCGCAGTCCGTAGTGGCAGTCGCGATCTCGGTCGGGCTGCTGGGACTCGACACTCGGGGACCGGTCTGGCTGCTCCTGGTGGTCGCCGTCGTCGACGCGATCCTGGGTACGGCGCTGGGGTTGGCCGTCTCCGCCTTCGCCACCACTGAGTTCCAGGCGGTGCAGTTCATGCCGGCGATCGTCATACCCCAGATCCTCCTGTGCGGGCTGATCGTCCCCAGACCCGACCTGCCGGGTCTGTTGGAGACCATCAGCGACGTCCTGCCGTTGTCCTATGCGGTCGACGCCATGGATCACCTGGTGACGTCCACCTCGACGCAGCAGGTGTGGGGCGATCTGGCGATCGTGAGCGCTTTCACGCTCGTCGCTCTCGGGCTGGGGGCAGCGACCCTGCGCCGACGAACCGCGTAGTCTGCGCAGCATGGCAATTCTTCGAGCACCGCTGTTGATGCTGGCGGGCAGCGACCGGGTTCAGCAGTTGGTCACCTCGATGCCGCTGTCCGCAGGCATCGTGAAGTCATACGTCCCGGGTGAGACCAGCACGAACGCCGTTGACGCGGCTGCTGGCCTCGTAGACGACGGGCTCTGCGTGACCCTGGACTATCTGGGCGAGGACACCCTCGACGCCGCCCAGGCCCAGTCCACCGTGGATTCCTACCTCGAGGTGCTCACGGTGATCAGCTCGCGCGGCTTGGCGCGGCGTACTGAAGTGTCGTTGAAGCTGTCGGCGATCGGCCAGGCGCTTGGGAGTGACGGCGACAAGCTGGCCCTCGAGGGCGCCCGCGCCATCTGCCGGGCCGCGCGCAACGCCGGGACCTCGGTGACCTTGGACATGGAGGACCACAGCACCACCGACTCCACGCTGGCGATCCTGCGGGACCTGCGCAAGGACTTCCCCGAGACCGGCGCGGTGCTGCAGGCCTACCTGCGCCGGACCGAGTCCGACTGTCGGGCGCTGGCCTACGAGGGCTCACGGGTCCGGCTGTGCAAGGGCGCCTACTTCGAGCCGGAGAAGGTGGCCTACCAGGACAAGATCGACGTCGACCGCTCCTACGTGCGGTGCTTGAACATCCTGATGGCCGGCTCCGGCTACCCGATGGTGGCCACCCACGACCCGCGGCTGGTGGCGATCGCGTCCTCGCTGGCCGGGCGCTACGCCCGCGATCGCGGGACCTATGAGTTCCAGATGCTCTACGGAATCCGGCCCGAGGAGCAGAAGCGGCTGGCCGGGCTCGGTGAGACGGTGCGCGTGTACGTGCCCTACGGCGAGCAGTGGTACGGCTACCTGATGCGTCGGCTCGCCGAGCGCCCGCAGAACCTGTCGTTCTTCCTCAAGTCTCTGATCTCCAAGAAGTGAGCCGATGACCGAATCCACTGGCCCCGTCAGCGTGGTTGGTGGCGGGCAGACCGCCATCCTGGGCGCCGGAGTGATGGGCGAGACGCTGCTCTCCGGCTTGGTCCGCGCCGGACGTCGGGTCGACCGGCTGTTGGTTGGCGAGAAGCGCGCGGAGCGGGCGGCCGAGCTCGAGGAGCGGTACGGCGTCGCCGTCGTGTCCAATCTCGAGGCGGCCCGCAAGGCCGACACCATCGCGCTGGTCGTCAAGCCCCAGGACATGAGCGACGTGCTGGACGAGATCGCCCCGGTCCTGCGCCCCGGCCAGTTGCTGGTCTCCCTGGCCGCGGGCATCACCACTGGCTTCATCGAGTCGCGGGTGCCGGCCGGGGTCGCCGTAGTCCGGGTGATGCCGAACACGCCCGCCCTGGTCGACGAGGGAATGGCGGCGATCTCGCCGGGGTCGCACTGCGACGACGCCCAGCTCGGTGAGGCCGAGGCGCTGATGGCCTCGGTCGGCAAGGTGCTGCGGATCCCCGAACGCCAGCAGGACGCGGTCACTGCGATCTCGGGGTCGGGTCCGGCCTACATCTTCTTCGTCGTCGAGTCGATGATCGAAGCCGGTGTGCACCTCGGGTTGCCGCGCACCACCGCCACCGACCTCGTCGTCCAGACCGTCGTCGGCTCGGCGAAGATGTTGCGCGAGACCGGGACCCACCCCACGGTGCTGCGCGAGCAGGTCACCTCGCCGGCCGGCACCACCGCGGCTGCGCTGCGTGAGCTGGAGATCCACAAGGTCCGAGCCGCGTTCCTGGCCGCCATGGAAGCCGCCCGCGATCGCTCGCGCGCGCTCGCCGAAGGCTCCTGAGCACCCTTCTGCGTGGCGGTCACGTTGCCGATCGCGTCGTTGACCGGGTGGCACACTCGCACGATGCAGACCTACCGCACGCCCGACACTCGCTTCGCCTCGCTCGCGGACTTCGCGTGGGAGCCGTCCTACGCCGAGGTCCCCGATCTGGACGGTGGCTCGCTGCAGATGGCCTACGTCGACGCGGGCCCTGCCGATGGCCCGGTCGCCCTGCTGCTGCACGGCGAGCCGACCTGGTCCTATCTGTATCGACACGTCATTGGAGTCCTGGCCAAGGCGGGGATCCGGGCGGTGGCGGTCGACCTTGTCGGCTTCGGCCGCTCGGACAAACCGCTGGAGATCGGCGACCACTCCTACGCGCGGCACGTGGAATGGGTGCGTTCGCTGGTGTTTGATCACCTGGACCTGCGCGACGTCACGCTCGTCGGCCAGGACTGGGGCGGGTTGATCGGGTTGCGGCTGGTGGCCGAGCACCCGGACCGGTTCGCGCGGGTGGTGGCCGCGAACACCGGGCTGCCGACGGGCGATCACCCGATGCCTGACATCTGGTGGCAGTTCCGCGAGGCCGTCGTCAAGGCCGAGACCCTCGATGTCGGCCGGTTCGTCGCCGCCGGCTGCCGCCAGCCGATGAGCGACGCGACGCGAGCGGCGTACGGCGCTCCCTTCCCCGAGGAGGCGGCCAAGGCCGGGCCGCGGGCGATGCCGACGCTGGTGCCGACCTCGCCCGACGATCCGGCGACCGAGGCCAACCGGGCCGCCTGGGAGGTCCTGAAGGACTGGGACCGACCGTTCCTGACCGCCTTCAGCGACGGCGACCCGATCACCGGCGCGATGGCCCCGGTCCTGCGCAAGCTCGTGCCCGGCGCGCGCGCCCTGGATCACCCGGTCATCGGGGGTGCCGGGCACTTCCTCCAGGAGGACGCCGGAGCTGAGCTGGGCGACATCGTCGCCGCCTTCATGCTCACCGAGATGCGCTGACCAGGCACTCGTGCTCACACAGAACACGCTGACCGGGCACTCGTGCTGACACAGAACCCGCTGACCGGGCGCTTGGGCAGCACCTGAATCAGGTGACCGCGCGATGGCCGCAACTGGACTCCCCTGGGACCGCCCGCTCGGCCGGTTTCATGTTGGCTTATGTGCCTGCTCACCATGATTCATGCGGGCAGGAGTGCCTGGTCAGCGGGTGAGGGGTGAGGCCGAGGGCGGAGCGGGCCGCTGCGAGGACCGGTGCGGTGACCGATCGGCAGCGCGCCGCCCCGGAGTTGTAGACCGAGGACACCGACGATGGGTCGTCGGCCAGCGCGGCGTGCCGGGCTTGGAGGGGCGCCAGCTCGGCGACGACGGCGTCGGTGACCGCGGCCTTGAGGGCGCCGTACGTGCTGATGCCCGTCGACTCCCCACCGCAGGAGGCCAGGATCTCCAGCAGGTTGGTGACTCCAGGTTTGGTGTCGCGGTCGACGCGAACCGCATCGGGGCCGACGTCGGAGTCGGTGACGGCGTGGGCCACCTTGCGGCGGATCGCGTCGGGACCGTCGAGCAGATAGATGATCCCGGCCAGATCATCGTGCGACTTGCCCATCTTGGTTCGCGGGTCCTGCAGCGACATCACGCGCGCGCCGCTCGGCGGCGTACTGATCTCGGGGACTGTGAACACCTGCCCGTAGGTGTTGTTGAACCGGATCGCCAGGTCCCGGGTGAGCTCGACGTGCTGGCGCTGGTCGTCGCCGACGGGGACGTGGCTGGGGCGGTAGGCCAAGATGTCGGCGGCCATCAGCACCGGATAGGTGTAGAGCGAGACCCGCGTGCCGTCCACCCCGCGGCCCTTTTCCTTGAACTGGATCATCCGGTTCAGCTCACCGGTGTACGCCGTGCACTCCAGCAGGTAGGCCAGCTCGGTGTGCGCGGGCACCTGGCTCTGGACGAACAGAGTGCTCTGGTCGAGGCCGGCGGCCACCAGCAGGTCCGCCATCTCCTCGGTGTGGCTGCGCAGGGCGCCCGGATCGTGCTTGACCGTCATCGCGTGCAGGTCGGCGATGCCGACGAAGCAGTCGCCGTCGTGTTGGCGTTGCGCCAGTGGACGAAGGGCGCCGAGGTAGTTGCCCAGGGTCAGCGATCCGGTCGGCTTGAGCAGGGACAGAGTGGTGTTCATGGTGGCTCCTATGAGGTCGGAGCCGTCCGCGTCCGACCGTTGGGAGATGACAACGGCCGCCCGTGGGCGGCCGTGGGTCGATGCGTGGGAGTGCGCGCTCGAGCAGGGTCCGCCATCAAGCGGGCCACCACTGAGTCGGGTAAAGAGTGCGCACGCGGCCAGTGTGCCAGATCCATGTGCCGCTAGCCTGCGACGATGAAGTGTTCTGGTCCGGCGTCCGTGGTGTTCGACGAGTCGCTGACCGACTACAACTTCGGGGTCACCCATCCGATGTCGCCGATCCGGGTGGCGTTGACTATGGCGCTGGCCGATCAGCTCGGGGTGACCGGCGATGGCCTGCGGCGCGTGGAACCGCCGATGGCCACCGCCGCCCAGATCGCCACCATTCACGATCAGGGGCTGATCGACGCGGTGATCGCCGCCGGCAGCGGTGGCCCCATCGATCCGGCCCGGGGGCTGGGGTCGCAGGACAACCCGGTCTTCGCCGGGATGCATCAGGCCGCCGCGCACATCGTCGGCGCCTCCCTGGAGGCCTTCCGTCAGGTGCACAGTGGAGACAGCCTGCACTCGGCCAGCATCACCGGTGGCCTGCATCACGCGATGCGCGACCGCTCCAGCGGCTTCTGCATCTACAACGATGTCGCCGTCGGGATCCAGAGCCTGCTCGACCAAGGAGTCGAACGGGTGGCGTACGTCGACGTCGACGTCCATCACGGCGACGGGGTCGAGAAGATCTTCGCCGACGACCCACGGGTGTTGACGATCTCGGTGCACGAGACCGGTCAGGTGTTGTTCCCTGGGACCGGGTTCGCGACCGATCTCGGCGGACCTCTCGCACTGGGGAGTGCGGTGAACCTGCCGCTGCCACCGGCGACCGCGGATGCGGGATGGTTGCGTGGCTTTCACGCCGTGGTGCCCCCGCTGGTGCGGGCCTTCGAGCCGCAGGTCCTGGTCACCCAGCACGGCTGCGACTCCCACCGCGAGGATCCGCTGGCGCACATGATGCTCTCGGTCGACGGGCAGCGAGCCAGCTACCTGACGTTGCACGAGCTGGCGCATGAGGTCTGCGGGGGACGCTGGGTGGCCCTCGGCGGGGGCGGCTACTCCCTGGTCGACGTCGTACCCCGCGCCTGGGCGCATCTGCTGGCCATCGTCGCGGGCCGACCCCTGGACCCGGACACCGCAATCCCGCAGGCCTGGCGTGACAGGGCCGAGGCGTTGACCGGGCAGACACCACCCATACGGATGACCGACGGACTGACGCCGGCGTGGCGCGACTGGGAGGCCGGCTACAACCCCGACACCTTGTTGGACACCGCGATCCTGGCGACCCGACAGGCCGCCTTCCCGCTGCACGGACTCGACCCCGAACCCTGAACTGATGACACATTGGACCCACCAGGCAAGGCGACACGCCGCAGTATCTTCACTTTCGTTGGTGCCCCCCTTCCCCAGGGGTCACTTTTAGCCATATCCTCACCACTGGCGTGCATGTTGGTCATCGGCGGGGAAGCCGATGGGGTGCCCGCAACAAACTAGATCGGTGCATCATGGCTGTCACCCCTCCCAACCCGCCCTCGAATTCGGGCTCGAGCGATCTGTCGGACTCACAGTTCCTGACGATCGCCGAGGTCGCCGCGAAGATCCGGGTGTCCAAGATGACCGTCTACCGGATCGTGCACTCCGGCGAGCTGCCGGCCGTGCGGGTTGGGCGGTCCTTCCGGGTCACCGAGGACGACGTCCAGGAATACCTGCGCAAGAGCTACTACTCCGCTGGCTGACCCCGGCTGTCTCGGGACCAGATTCTCGTCCCCACGGGGGCGGGCAGTAGGCTCGGCAGATCACGCGCTGGCATCAGGTTCGGCCGCCGAGCGCACCAGAAGTCTTTGAGAGGTTGTCTACACGTGGGTTCCGTCATCAAGAAGCGGCGCAAGCGCATGGCCAAGAAGAAGCACCGCAAGTTGCTGAAGAAGACGCGCGTCCAGCGTCGCAAGCTCGGCAAGTAGTTCCTTAGGACGCTCTGGCCCGGTCGGCTCGCGCTCGGCTCTGGGCTCGCCCAACGCCGAGTATGTCCGGGGGAGAAACATGGGAAGCGTCGTTCTCGTCACGGGAGTCTCCCGTGACCTGTCGCGCCGCTACGCCCGCTCGCTCGCAGAGCACCCCGACGTCGAGCGGGTGATCGGGGTCGACGTCGTCCCGCCGCGCGGGGACATCGGCGGCGTCCGCTTCCACCGGGTTGACATCCGGAACCCGATCATCGCCAAGGTGATCGCCATGGAGGACGTCGACACGGTCGTGCACATGAGCGTGATCGCGACCCCGGCCAGCGCGGGGGGGCCGCGGGACGATGAAAGAGTTCAACGTCATCGGCACGATGCAGTTGCTCGCCGCCGCCCAGCACGCGCCGGGGCTGAAGGCGCTGGTGCTGAAGTCGACGACCACCGTGTACGGCGCCAGCTCGCGCGACCCCGCGATGTTCACCGAGGAGATGGGCCCCAAACGGGTGCCCCGCTCGGGCTTCGCCAAGGACGTCTACGAGATCGAGGGATACGTACGCGGCTTCGCCCGCCGTCGACCGGACGTGCGGGTCACGGTGCTACGCGCGGCCAACGTGATCGGTCCCCACGTTTCCAGTCCGATGACCTCCTACTTCCGACTACCGGTGACTCCGACGGTCGCCGGCTTCGACCCGCGCCTTCAATTCCTTCACGAGAAGGACCTCACCTCGGCGCTGACCCGCGCGGTCGTCCAGAACGTCGGCGGCACCTTCAACGTGGCTGGCGACGGGATCATGTTGCTGAGCCAGGCGCTGCGTCGCCTGCGTCGTCCAGCCGTGCCGCTCCCTGGCTACCTGGTCGGCCGGCTCGGCCAGGTCCTGCGCCGTACGGGGGCGGCGGACTTCTCACCCGAGCAGTTGGGGTTCTTGACCTACGGTCGAGGAGTGGACACCACCCGGATGCGCACCGAGTTCGGCTTCGAGCCCTACTTCACCACCGCGGGCGCGCTCGAGGACTTCGGCCGCGACCTGGGTGCACTGGGGGGAGCCGGCGAGCGGGCCCTCGACGGACTCGAGTCGCTTCTCGGGGTGCGCGGTGGCTGACGCCGAGATCATCCCGATCGGCACCCGAGGTCGACCCGGGCGCGGCTCCGGGCGGACCGCCCCGTCGTCCGCAGCGCGCAACCTCGCAGCGCGTCCGGCCCGGGCGCCCAAGAAGGCGACCCTGGCTGCGGCACCGGACGTCGACACCGTCGGGCCTGATCCGCGTCCCTCTCAGTCAGGGACCACCACCGACGACCGCGGCGCCACCAGGGGTATCCCGATCGGCGATTGGCTCGCCGCCATCGAGCAGGCCGCGCGCGAGACCTTCGGCGCCCAGTGGGAGCCGAACCTCGCACGGTTCCTCGCGTTCCTGCGACGTCGGGTCACCGGCGACTACTCCGTCGACGAGTTCGGTTTCGACGCCGAGATCACCGAGCGGTTCGTGATGGCAGCGCTGCGGCCGATCGCACAGAAGTGGTTCCGGATCGAGGTACGGGGGCTCGACAACGTCCCGTCGCAAGGTGGCGCGCTGGTGGTCTCCAACCACTCGGGCACGGTGCCGATGGACGGCCTGATGGCGATGTCGGTCGTCTACGACAACCTGGGCCGCCACCTGCGTCCGCTGGGCGCCGACCTGGTCTTCTCGCTGCCGTTGGTCAGCACCATCGCACGGGCAACCGGAGCGACGCTGGCCTGCCACGACGACGCCGAGCGACTGCTGCGCAACGGCGAGCTGGTCGGGGTCTGGCCCGAGGGTTTCAAGGGGATCGGCAAGCCGTTCGCCGAGCGCTACAAGTTGCAGCGCTTCGGCCGGGGTGGGTTCGTCTCGGCAGCCCTGAGCACCGGGGTGCCGATCGTGCCGCTCTCGGTGGTCGGCGCGGAGGAGATCTATCCGATGGTGGGCAACCTGTCGGCCCTGGCGCGCCTCCTCGGGGTGCCCTACCTGCCGATCACGCCGACCTTCCCGCTGCTCGGCCCGCTGGGACTGGTACCCCTGCCGTCGAAGTGGCTGATGGAGTTCGGGGAGCCGATTCGCACCGACGAGCTCGAGGACGCGGTCGGCGACCCGATGGTGATGTTCAACGTCACCGATCAGGTCCGCGAGACGATCCAGCAGACTCTCTACAAGCTGCTGACCGAGCGCGGGTCGGTGTTCGGGTAGCCGTCCGGGGTGATCAACCGGGTCGACATAGACCCGGTAGCCGATCGGCTTGTCCGAGCCATCAAGCAGTCTCGCGCCGAGACTATGCACCGCCTCTTGGGCTGCGTCGAGGTTTTCCACCAGGACGTCGATGTGCATCTGTTGCGGCGCGTCGGGTGCCTGCCAGTCTGGGCTAGGGGATTCCGAGTGCTGTGTCGCTGACATGAATCGACCGTGCTTGCCTGACAGAAAAATGGCTCCGCCATCCACAACTCTTCACGAGAGCGAGTTCCGAGGCGACGATCAGGCTCGCGGCGTACGGCCCGAGCGGAAGGCGACCCCGGCGGCGACGACGCCACCGGCCGCACCCGCCGCGACGGCGGTGAAGAACCCGGCGCGGGCGGCCTTGCGCCCCGACCGGTAGTCGCGAATTCGCCACCCCTGGGCCCGGGCGTAGGCGAGCAACCGGGGATCGGGGTTGATCGCGCAGGCGTCGCCGACCAGCGACAGCATCGGCACGTCGTTGGCGGAGTCGGAGTACGCCGAGCAGCGGGCCAGGTCCAGACCCTCGGAGTCGGCGAGGGCCGAGACCGCCGCCGCCTTGGCCGGACCGTGCAACATCTCGCCCACGAGCCGACCGGTGTACACGCCGTCGACGTGCTCGGCGACCGTCCCCATCGCCCCGGTCAACCCCAGTCGGTCGGCGATGATGTTCGCGATCTCGATGGGCGCGGCCGTCACCAGCCAGACCCGCTGGCCCCGGTCCAGGTGCAGCTGGGCCAAAGCGCGAGTGCCCGGCCAGATCCGGTGCGCCATCGACTCGTCGAAGATCTCGCGGCTGAGCTCCTCCAGTTCGGCAACGGTGTGGCCGGCGATGAAGCCCAGGGCCGAGGAGCGGGCATCTGCGATGTGCTCGGGGTCCTCGATCCCCGCGATCCGGAAGTAGGCCTGTTTCCAGGCGGCGCCCAACATCTCGCGGGTGGTGAAGAACTCGCGGCGGTGCAGGCCGCGGGCCAGGTGGAAGATGCTCGCGCCCTGCATCAGGGTGTTGTCGACGTCGAAGAAGGCTGCCGACGTCGGATCCACCGGCGTGTTCAGGGCCGCCTCGACCTCGGCCCGCGACGCCGCCGCCTCCCCGGTCATCATCGACCGACGCTGAAGATCCAGACGTTGGCGCGACTTGTCGGTGGGTTGACTCACGAGAGTGAGCCTAGTGACGACTCGGGCGGCGGCAGCGAGTCGAGTGCTGGAACGGTCGTCCCGGCCGCGGGGCTGCGCACTCGACTCGAAAGTCGGGGGCCCGTCAGACCTGTGCGTAGAGTTGTCGAGTGCACGACGTCGCTCACCTGGTCACCCGAGCCGCGACCAGCGACCTCGTTCTGGTCGACACCCTGCCGCCCTCGGCGGCCCCACGGGCGGTGAGCCAGTGAGCGAACCTCGGATCACCCTGGTCGGCCGGCCCAGCTGCCACTTGTGCGACGACGCGCGGCAGGTGATCGCCCGGGTGTGCGCGGACCTGGGGGAGTCGTTCGCCGAGCTCTCCATCGACGATCGCCCCGACCTGGCGGCGCGGTGGGC
>JBBPYJ010000003.1:0-9891 GCA_038200025.1 Propionibacteriales bacterium
CGGGCTCGGGGCCGATGTGCGGCTCCGGGTCGGCAGCACCGTGGGTCTTGCCGAAGGTATGCCCACCGGCGATCAGCGCGACGGTCTCCTCGTCGTTCATCGCCATCCGACCGAAGGTCTCGCGGATGTCGCGAGCCGAGGCCATCGGGTCCGGGTTGCCGTTGGGGCCCTCGGGGTTGACGTAGATCAGGCCCATCTGGACCGCGGCCAGCGGACCGTCCAACTTGCGGTCGTCGGTGTAGCGCTCATCGCCGAGCCAGGTCTGCTCGGGGCCCCAGTAGACGTCCTCGTCGGGTTCCCAGGCGTCCACCCGTCCACCGCCGAAGCCGAAGGTCTTAAGACCCATGGTCTCCAGGGCGCGGTTGCCGGTGAAGACGATCAGGTCACCCCAGGACACCGAGGCGCCGTACTTGGCCTTGATCGGCCACAGCAGGCGGCGCGCCTTGTCGAGGTTGGCGTTGTCCGGCCAGGAGTTGAGCGGCGCGAAGCGCTGCATCCCGGCGCCGGAGCCCCCGCGACCGTCGCCGACACGGTAGGTGCCGGCACTGTGCCAGGCCATCCGGATGAAGAAGCCGCCGTAGTGACCGAAGTCTGCGGGCCACCAGTCCTGCGAGGTGGTCATCAGCGTGTCGACGTCGTGGGTCAGTTCGTCCATGTCGACACCGGCGAAGGCGCTGGCGTAGTCGAACTCGGCGTCCATCGGATTCGACACGGCCTGGTGCTTGCGAAGGATCTTCAGGTTCAGCTGCTCGGGCCACCAGTCGGAGTTGCTGCCGCCCTCGGCGGGGTAGCGGAAGTGACCGCCGACGGGACAGCCGCCGGCCTCCTCCTCGTTCATCTTGCTTTCGACGGTCACGTGGTCGGTCTCGCTCATGGCGGGTCCTTTCGCAGGGTTGACTGGAGATGGGGAACAACGTTTTGGTGCGGTCGATCTCAAACGGTCAGGGCAGGGGAGCAGTCGCCGCAGGTCCCCCAGAAGAGGACCTCGGCCTCGTCGACGACGAAGCCGACGTCGTCGGGCGCGCTCAGGCAGGGGGCTGCCCCGACGACGCAGTCGACGTCGGTTATCGCGCCGCAGCCGCGGCATACGGCGTGGTGATGATTGTCGTCCACCCGGGCCTCGTAACGAGCCACCGAACCGGCGGGCTCGATCCGCCGGACCAGGCGCGCGGTGGTGAGCACGCGAAGTACGTCGTACACCGCCTGATGGGAGACCCCGGGGATGTCGTCTCGCACGGCCCGGATCAAGGTCTCGGTGCTGGAGTGCGGGTGTGCCTGGACGGCGGCCAGCACCGCCAGTCTGGGGCGGGTCACTCGAAGGCTCGCGTTCCGCAGCGTCTGCCCTGCGTCCTGTCCTGAAGCCATCGAGTCATCGTCGCGCGTTCTCTTGAACGAGTCAAGTTCTCTGCTGGTACGCGTTGGCTGAACTCAATGGGGAAGGGTCGTCCTCGACGAGGATTTCCATAGAGTCCTGCGTGCCTGCGGCGACATCTCGGGGCTGGAGCGGGATCTCTCGGGTGCGAGCCGGTTCTGGGCCGAAGCGCTGGACGCCGAGCAGGCTGGCACGGCGTGGATGGCCTGGTTTCACGGCGATCTGCTCGCTGAGAATCTCCTGGTCCGCCACGGCAGGCTGGCCGCAGTTCTGGACCTCGGCGGCCTCGGCATCGGTGACCCGACCGTCGACCTGATCGTCGCCTGGGAAGTTCTCGATGCCGAGGGACGACAACGGTTCCGGAGCCGGCTCGGGGTCGCTGACGTGGCGTGGGCGAAGGCGAGGGGGTGGGCGCTGATCATCTGCCTGATGACCTTCGACTACTACTGGCACACCGTGCCGGCCCGGTGCGCCGCCCGTCGGCCGATGGCTGCGGCGGTTCTGGCCGGAGGCTGAGCCGCAGGTCCGCCAGCCGACTGGGGAGGCCAGGAACTGACCCATCGCATCCCGGCGGGGGCTCCCGGCACCGTGCTGAACTGTGACGAGCCGATCCTGGGCGCCACGATCGGCCAGACCGTCTTGACGTGCGAAGCGGGTGAGTGTCCGGGAGGGCTGGCTCGGATGCTGGTCGCCGAGTCGTCGGGATGCTCGTGGTGCCTGCCGATCACGGACCCCTGCCGTTCTAGCGAGGCGCACCCTCGACTGGCCAGCACCTCAGCTGTAGTCGGCCCATACCCGCTGCTCGGTGCCGTCCACCGTGATGAGGCCGCCGTACGGCAGGATCCACTGCGGCCGGGTGTGTCCGAACGGAACCCCGACGCAGACGACGGCCTGGCGGTTGTAGCGCTTGATGATCTCCAGCGCGGCGTCGCGCTGGGCGGCGCGGTGAGTCTGCCGGCCCGCGGCATCGGGCCGGTGCTCGAAGCTCGACGACGCCGGTCTGGCCAGGAGTACGCCGCTCACCGACTCCAACAGGCCGCGCTCGCCGAGCGAGCGCAGGATGTAACCGAACTCCGTAGCCGGGATCAGTTCCTCGCTGGTCTCCAGCATCAGGATGCCGCCGTCAAGAACGGTGGGGTCGGCCGGGAACCGGCCCGCGGTCAGGATCCACTGGAGGACCTCGATGCAGCCGCCCCAGGTGCGGCCGGTGACACTCTTCGCCGGGCCCGACCATGCCCACGGCTCGGTCGGTTCGCGATCGCCGTACTCGGTCAACGCAGCCGGGTCCGCCCAGTCCTTGCCGAAGTCCTCGGACTCGCCCGGCTCGGTGATCTCCAAGCGCTCGCCAGTGAGCAGACTGGCCCGCAACGATGCCTCGTGGCACGGATCCAGCGCGGGGCCGGGTCCGATCTGCACCTGGGTCGAGCCACCGTAGAAACTGGCCACCCCCTGGGACCAAAGCCACGACGACAGGTTGGTGTTGTCGCTGTACCCCAGGAACGGCTTGGGGTCGGCACGCACCGCCGCGGCGTCGAGGTGCGGGATCACGGTGATCTGGTCCTCGCCGCCGATAGTGGCCAGGACGGCCCGGATCTCGGGGTCGGCGAAGGCGGCGTTGAGGTCCTGGGCCCTCTTGGCGGCTGGTGCGTCGAGCTGTCGGGTGGTGGGGTACTCCACCGGCACCAGACCCGTGACCTCGGCCAATCTGCGCATCGCCTGCTCGTGCACCGTCGGTGCCACCGCGGGGGCGGCGAAGGAGGGTGACAGCACCGCCACCTTGTCGCCTGGTCGGGCTTTGAGTGGCTGGGTAATCGAGAGCGTCATGGGCCTATGCCAGCACATCCGCGCGAACGATGCATCGCAGATTCGGGCGGTTGCGACTCTGGTTCGGAGCCGGGGGCGTTGAGAACTGACGCGCGACATGATCCAGCACCTTCGAGACGGTCCCGGCGTACTCCCACGACGCGACCAAGGCGACCCGGCAGTTCATTGAAGGATGTGATGCGCGCTGCTGTGACCGAGTCGGCGCTGGCCGGTCACGACCTCGAGTAGGAACGTCGGGTGCAGGTCGATCTTGGCCGATCCCGAGATTGGCTGCACCTGACACCAGAGTGGACCCTTGTCAGGGATCGTGAGGCAGTGTCGGCGGGGCTGGCTACAGTTTCGCGGGTGAGCGAGATCGCCATTCTGGCCGAGGACCTGACCAAGACCTTCGGAGAGGATGTCCGGGCCCTCGACAAGGTCTCCCTGTCGGTGCCCAAGGGCACGGTGCTGGGGTTGCTCGGCCCCAACGGCGCCGGCAAGACCACGGCAGTCAATGTGCTGACCACGCTGTTGCGGCCCGATTCCGGGCGTGCCGAGGTCGCCGGAATCGACGTGCTGGCCGACCCCGCCGCCGTACGCCGCTCGATCGGTCTCGCCGGGCAGTTCGCCGCGGTCGACGACATGCTGACGGGCGCGGAGAACCTCACCCTGGTCGGCCGACTCAACCACCTGCCCAAGAGCGACGCCAAGCGGCGGGCGAAGGAGTTGCTGGAGCAGTTCGGGTTGACCGACGCCGGCGGGCGACTGGCCAAGACCTACTCCGGCGGCATGCGGCGCCGCCTCGACCTCGCGGCCGCGCTGGTGGCCAACCCGCCGGTGCTGTTCCTCGACGAGCCGACCACCGGCCTGGATCCGCGCAGCCGGATCGACCTGTGGGGCGTCATCGAGGACCTGGTCCGCGACGGCACCACCTTGCTGCTGACCACCCAGTATCTCGAGGAGGCCGACCGGCTGGCCGACCAGATCACCGTAGTCGACCACGGCCTGGTGATCGCCGAGGGCACGTCTGCGGAGCTGAAGGCCACGATGGGCGGGGCCATCATCGATGTCTCGCTGGCCGACCCTGAGGAGGCGGCCCGGGTCAAGGACACCCTGGCCGAAGCCGGGGACGGCGAGGTCTCGATGCATGATGACACCGTCTCGGTGCCGGCCCGCGACGGGACTGCCGCGCTGGGTGACGTCGTACGCCGCCTGGACGCCGCCGGAGTCTCCGCACGGCGCCTGCAGATGCGCGAGCCCAGTCTGGACGACGTCTTCCTGGCCCTGACGGGCCATGGCGCTGAGGAAGGCGCTGAGGAAGGTGCCGATGAAGGTGCCTCGGGTGGCGCGCCGGTCGATGACGCAGCCGATCAGTCGGTCCAGCCAGCCGGCAAGCATGCTGGCCCCCGCCAGGAGGAGTCGCGGTGAAGGACGCTGTGAACGACACCTTGGCGATGGCCGGTCGCAACCTGCGGCGGCTGCTGCGCCAGCCCGAGCAGGTGGTGTTCAACCTGGTCAGCCCGATCATGTTCGTGCTGCTCTTCCGCTACGTCTTCGGCGGCGCGATCGGTGGACTCGAGGGGATCAACTACGTCAACTACCTGGTGCCCGGCATCGCCGTCCAGACCGTGCTGTTCAGCGCCGGCGTCACCGGGTTCGGACTGGCCGACGACCTGGCCAAGGGCTTCATCTATCGGCTGCGCTCGCTGCCGATGTCGCGCAGTGCGGTGTTCGGCGGCCGGGTTGCCGCCGACACACTGAACAATTTCTTCGGGCTGACGATCTTGATCATCACCGGCTTCGTGGTGGGCTTCCGGCCGGAGAACCCGCTCGGGCTGCTGCTGGCCGTGCTGTTGCTGTTGCTCTTCGCACTCGCGGTCAGCCTCGGCTACGCGCTGATCGGGATGACGGTGCGCAGCGTTGAGGCCGTCAACGCCGCCACCTTCCCGATCATCTTCCCGCTGACCTTCGCCTCCTCGGCGTTCGTGCCGGTCAAGACGATGCCCGACTGGCTCCAGGGTTTCGCCACCCACCAACCGGTGAGCGTGGTCATCAACGCCGCCCGCTCGCTGATCCTGGGCGACTCGGCCACCCCGGCGCAGCGGGAGTTGTTGCTGGCCGGCTCCAGCACCTCCTCCCTGGTGATCCTGGCCCTGGTGTGGACGGTGGCCATCGGGGTGCTCTTCGGGGTGCTGTGCACCCGGAAGTACCGCAACCTCAACTAGTTTCGGATGCACGGCCCCACGGAGCCGCCGCACCACGCCACCCGACGAGAGCGCTGCTAGGACGACCAACCCGGGATCACCGACCGGCGGTGGTTCGCCGTCAGAGGTCATCTCGGCCAGCGTCTCGATCCGAGCACAGCTGACCCCGTCGGCAAGCAGGGTCAGGAGAAGTCGGCGCAAGCCAGCCGGTTGTCCATCGCGTCGGCCGTGTGGACGACGATCGAGGGGGGCCGTCCTCGACCCGCTCGTCGCGGGTGACGGTGGCCTCGCCGCTGCCGTCTGCCTTGGCGACGAAGCTCGGATGGATCGCATTGGGCGAAAGGGTCACTGCCGTCGGGGTCGGACTTGAAGCGCTCGTCGCCGTTGTCGATCTCGCACCGCCGGTCGTGCAGGTTGGAGACATATTCGGTGTCCGGCTCCAACCCGGTCAGGCGGATCGTGACAGTGGTGCCCGTGTCGGTCTGTGCGAGCCAGGCCTGCCCCGCCACGTCGTCGCTTCCCGGAGGAGCGGTGTCGAGGATGACGAAGTTAGCGGTCCCACCTCACCGTCGACCTCGTAGTCCGGCGCTGCATCGGGCTCGTTGATGGCGGTGACGGCTGACAGCAGTCGTCGGGTCGTCATTCGCACAACGGCAGCGAGCGATCTGGAGATCGGAGTCGCTTGGTCCTGGGACCACTGTGGGGTCGCGCTGTGGGCGGATCGCTCTCCGCGTCTGCCCTCGGGTCTAGGCTGCGATCCATGGCCGACCCAGCCCGCGCGGCTGAGCCACCGACGATCCCGGCACCCGCGCTGGCCTTACCCGACGAGGTCGCCCTGGAGCGGGTGACTGCCTTCGCCGATGACCTGGTGCGCCGCCGCAGCGTGCGCCAGTTCAGCTCTCGGGCGGTCCCGGACGGAGTGCTCGAGCAAGCCGTGCGAGCCGCCGCGAGCGCGCCGAGTGGCGCCAACATCCAACCGTGGCGCTTTGTGATCGTCACCGATCCCCAGGTGCGAGGGCGGCTACGGAAGGCGGCCGAAGCCGAAGAACGAGAGTTCTACGACCGGCGCGCATCGTCGGAGTGGTTGGCGGCCCTGGCCCCTCTGGGCACGAACGCGGAGAAGACTTTCCTGACAGGGGCTCCGGGCTTGATCGCGGTGTTCGAAGTGCACCAGGGGCCGTCCTCACCCAAGCCCTACTACGTAAAGGAGTCGGTGGGCATCGCCGTCGGCTTCCTGCTGGCAGCGCTACATGCAGCGGGTCTCTCGACCCTGACGCACACCCCCAGCCCGATGAAGTTCATGGGCGCGATCCTGGGCCGTCCGCCGGAGGAGCGCGGCCACCTGCTGATCCCGGTCGGCTACCCAGCCGCCGAGGCCCGGGTCCCGGATCAGGAGCGCAAGCCGTTGCCGGAGGTGCTGGTGCGGCTGGACAGCAACCACTCAGCCGCCCACCTGGTATTCCCTGGCCGAGAGGCGAGCGACGCGTTCTAGCCGAAGCATCAACGCGGCCGACGGGATCACCCGGCCCCTGGCATAGGTAGACATCCGGGACGCCGACGTGCCGCACCCGGATGCGAACTCAGCAGATGTCAGCCCGGACGTACCGATGAGCGAGCGCACCCGGGCCGCGACCGCCGCACGATCGTCGGCATCGACCTCGTTTCGCGCCCGCGTGACCGCGCGCCCTAGAAGGGCAGCGACGCCGCACGCTTCGGCGTAACCGAGGTATTCCTCCACCGACCGCGCAACCTTGCCCCAGGGGTCGCGTGCAATCGCCATGCTCACGCGAGCCCAGTCACGGACCGTCCCACGCTCGATCACCGTGACCAGCGCCTCATAGGGCCAACCTTCCGGGGGGTCGGCAACCTCGGCCTCCACGTTGCGAAAGACCGTCATCGCTGGTCCGCAGCCATTTCGACCTGGGTCAGTAGTGCGTCGGCAAGGTTGTGACAGTCGCCGACAACCGTCGCCCAGTCGTGCCAGCGTTGATCGAGCCGGCGATAGCGACTCAGCTCTCGGGTCACTCGTGAGTCGCGGGGCACCGGGTGGGACAACCGCTCCACGAGCGAGGAGAGAACCGAGTCCTTGGCACCCGAGCGATCAAGGTAGAAGTCATCGATGTCGACGAGTGCTCCGGCGCTGGCCTCCGCGCCGTATCGAGCGCTCAGTGCGACAACATCGAGGTAGTCGCGCACCTGGTTGCGCTGAACAATGAGATACGCCTTGATTCGCAGGGCCTCCGCAGCAGTAGGAACTCGGACTACGAGCGACTGGTCGACCGCTACCTCTTGGGTCTCCAGTGGTCGACGGCGACGCAGTTGTCGCAATCCCGCCTCGATCCCTCCCAGGCTGCCGAGGATGGTCATCGGCGGGGAGCTGGCGCGGACGCTGGTCACCCACCCGTCGGTCGCCTCCACCGCCTCCAGCACCTGGAGGTACCGATCTTGCAGGTCGACCAGAACATGGTCGTGGTCGAAGGAATCCCGATGCCCGGCGTACAGGGCCGCGGCGGCCCCGCCAACCAGAACGGCATCTGGGACCGCTTGCTGCAGTAGCGCCGCGGAGGTGAGGACTTCGCGCAGTGTGTCGCTCGCGACTGAGAGGTCGATGGCGTCCTCGTGGATGGGCGGTGTGGGATTCACTCTCGTAGGTTATCAGGTCTGATAATCGTCGGTCCCCTCTTGACCGACCTTCAGGTCGACCACACCGCTCTTCCGAGGCACCCGATGGGTTCGGCAGCGATAAACCTGCATACCCGCGGCTCGGGTTCGCGGCGCCGGATGAGCCGCTGACTCTCGTCGTCAGCCTCGAGCCCTGCCAATCGCGTCTGGGTGAGGCTTGTGCCTGGGTGCGGCGAGACCATCCAGGCTCGGTTCAGGCAGTGTTTCGAGAAGGCGACCGGGCCGGGTGGGATGCGGGAGTGGACCGCGGACTTGCAAGCCTATGGGTGGCAGGCGCATGTGCCTGCGCAGATCAGCACCTTGGCCCAAGCGCCCGGTCGCCCGGTTCTGTGGCCACGCGAGTGCCTGGTCGGCGCGATTGGTGTTGACGCAAGTGCCTGGTCGCCCGGGTGGCCGGCCCGCAGGCCAAGATGGGCAGATGCCTTCCTCTCGAACCCTCACCGACGACCCGGCGGACACGCCCCGGTCCTGGGTGCGCCTCGGCGCCGGCCTGATCTGGTTGATTCCGGCGTTATGGATCTGGTTCACCCGCGCTGAGGTGCTGTTGACCGGCCACCCGGCATATGCAGTGCTGGTCACCGCGGCCGGAGTCGTGGGACTGCTACTGGTGGCTGTGGCTCTCGGCGGGCGAACGCGATCGGGTCGCCGCTGGTTGCGGATCACCGGTCGAGTGCTGGGGGCCCTGACGACCCTCGTCGTCGTGGGCGCCCTGGTCTGGCTGCGCCCGCTGCCGGCCGCACCGAATGCCGTGGAGGCGATGGCTGGCACGGACCGGGTGCAGGTGACGACGTCGGCGTCCCGGATCACCCTGACCCCGACGAGCACCGCGGCGGACGCGGGTCTGGTGTTCCAGCCCGGAGCCAAGGTTGATCCACGAGCCTACGTGCCGCTGCTGACGCGGTTGGCCGACGCCGGCTGCCTGGTGGTGATCATCAAGCAGCCCCTTGACATCGGCTTCACTGCTCTCGGTGCGCCCGCCGGAGTCATCGACGATCACTCCGAGGTCGGGACCTGGGTTGTCGGCGGGCACAGTCTGGGTGGCGTCGTTGCGTCGTGGTACGCCGAGGACCACGCCGACCAGATCGCTGGCCTGTTGCTGTGGGCCTCGTATCCCCTCGGCTCGCTGGCCGACCGCAACGACCTCTCGGTGACGTCGGTGTCGGGAACCGAGGATGGACTGGCGACGCCTTCGAACATCGACAACAGCAGGGCCAAGCTGCCCGGGTCCACGCAGTTCGTGCCCGTTGACGGCGCGGTTCACGCGTTCTTCGGCGATTACGGCGTCCAGGGCGGGGATGGAGCTCCGACGACCAGCCGCGCCGACGCCCAGGATCAGATCGTGGAGGCAAGCCTGCGGCTGATGGACCTGGTGGTATAGCCCAGTAGTCTGACTTCACAGCGTTCGCTGGCAGTGTCAGGTGCCAAGATGACCGGACCCCTACTGAAAGGTCGTCATGAGCGAATTGCACGTAGTTGCCACCATCCCCGCCAAGCCCGAGGCCGTCGATGCAGTCCGGGCTGCCCTGCAGACCCTGGTCCAGGCCACGGTGGCCGAAGAAGGCTGCCTGGCCTACGACCTCTACGAGTCAGGGGCCGCGCCGGGCACCTTCGTCACCGTCGAGCGCTGGGTCGACCAGCAGGCCCTCGATGCCCACCTCTCCGCTCCGCACGTCGCCGAAGCCTTTGCGGCCGCGGAGGGAGCATTGTCCGGGGAGGTGACCATCCACCCGCTGGTGCCGGTGGTCTAAACAGACCCCGTCGCGGCGCCGATGGCACCCAGCGCCGCGACGAGGGCACCCACGGTGCGCAGCGCGTCGGCTGCCCTCAGTC
>JBBPYJ010000004.1:0-6225 GCA_038200025.1 Propionibacteriales bacterium
GACCTTCGTCTTTGCCATGCCTCCATAGTGCTAGCAGGGAGCATGCATTTGCAAACTCAGCAAGCGTGTTTCGCCTCACAATCACTCCCCAGCACTGGTTCAGGCTGTCTAAAGTCGGCGGCATGACACGAACTGCACTGGTGCTCGGTGGCGGCGGAATCACCGGGATCGCCTGGGAGCTGGGGATCCTGAAGGGGCTCGCCGACCGAGGGTTCGACCTGACCGGCGCCGATCGGGTGGTCGGGACTTCCGCGGGTTCCTTCGTCGGCGCCCAGATCACCTCGAGCCAGCCGCTCAGCGATTTGTACGACGAGCAGCTGGTGCCCCCCGACCCCGAGATCGGCGCCCAGATCAATCGCTCCACGTTCCTGCCATTGCTGGCGCCGCTGTTGCTGCCCCGGGCGGCGGTGGAAAGGCGTCGCCGGATCGGTCGGCTGTCCCACGAGGCTCATCAGCCCGGCGGGGACCGGCGCGTCGAGATCATCCGCACCGGCATCGGCGTCGACGAGTGGCCGACGGACCGCGAGCTGCTGATCACCTCGGTCGACACCGACACCGGCGAGTTCGTGACCTTCGACCGGCACAGCGGCGTACCGCTGGAGCGTGCGGTCGCGGCGAGTTGCGCCGTACCCATCGTCTGGCCTGCCGTCACTATCGACGGTCGGCAATTCATGGACGGCGGAATGCGCTCGTCCACGAACGCCGACGTGGCCCGCGGTGCCGACGTCGTGGTGGTGCTGGCGCCGCTGCCGCGTGCCTTCAGCGTCGCCTCCCGCACGACCACGCAGCTGCGCAAGATCGGCCCGGTCCGTTCGGTGGTGATCTCCCCGGACTCCCAGGCCGCCCTAGATATCGGCGCCAACGTGCTCAACCCCACCATGCGTGCCGCCGCCGCGCGCACCGGGTTGCGCCAGGCCGCCGACGAGGTGGAGCGAATCGCGGCGGTCTGGCCGGGCTGACCCAGTCGGTCAACCGGCCAGGGAGCCGGCGAAGATCTGCCAGGCCAGGGCCGACTTCGCGACCAGGCTGAGGATCAGATAGACGCGCTCACCGAAGGCGTAGCTGCTCCAGGGCCCGATCTGGCGGTATTGCAGCCACTGGTTGAGCCCGAAGCTGGAGAAGAAGATCAGCAGCGAGACGAAGATCCCGATCACGAACCCCGGGATCTCCGGGGAGCCGGCGAGGTTGATCGAGATCGCCACCCAGGGCGCCAGCCCGACGATGGTGCCGAACCAGAACGGCGCCATCCAGGTGGTTGCCCGACCCGGCGGGTTCATCACCTCCTGGACCCAGCCGAACAGGATCATCGCCACGTTGGCGCCGATGATCGCGACCACCGCGTCGATGCCGGTGATCCCGGAGTAGAAGCAGATCAGCAGCAGCATGATCGTGGCGCTGACCGAATACTCCACCCACCGGAACCGGTTGATGCCCCGTCGCAGACCGGCTTCGTAGCGCTCGCGCAAGACCGTGGCGGTCAGCAGATGGTCGACGGCGGCCAACGCCAGGAAGACCGCGATCGCCAGCCCGACCCGGACATCGAACAGACCCTCCGGGGCGGGCGCGGCGGTGCCGGGAGGGCCCTCGGGAAACGACTCGGTGACGGTGATCGCGAAGTCGCCAGCCAGCACCAGCACGGCAACGGCCTGGGCCAGGTGCAGCACCGTCAGCGCGAGGTTCCAGATTCGCAGGCCCTTCAGAGCCTCGTCGTCCACACCCTCGGCGGTCGGTCGTGGTGCGGCGTGGGCGTGCCCATTCGGGGGCTTCGGGCTCATCTGATTCCTCTCGGGCTGCGGACCCTCGTACCGGGTCTGGTGTCAATCTAGGCAGCGCTCAAAACCGGCTCACGCCAGTGCCGCACAGGTCTGGATGGCTCACACAGTCGCTCAGAGCAGCGCGCGGATCTCTCCGACGGGGACGCCGCCGCCGAGCAGCTCCAGGACCCCGGTGCGGCGTACGGCGGGCCCGTCCACCCAGTCCTCGGTGTCGACGCCGCTGCGGACCAACGCGGCGACCATCAGCACCGGTCGGACCCGGGGTGCGCCGTCGTCGGTCTTCAGCGCGAACGCCCGCCCGTCGGTGAGGGCGAGCGCATGACAGGACTCGGCGCCGGCCTTGCCGATCGCACCCGGCATCGCCCGCAGCAGCGCGGCCTCGTCCCGCGCGGTGCCCGACACATGCTCGGGGTGGGCGCGGATCGCCTCGGCGATCCGCTGCGAGTCGGCGTCCGGCTGGTCCTGCCCGTCGTGGCCGAGCGCGAGCCGGGCGAAGGCCCGGGCCAACCCGATCAGCGAGGTGGAGAACAGCGGGGCCCCACAGCCGTCGGTCGCGACGGTGGTGATCGGCTCGCCGGTGAGTTCGGCGAAGGTCTGCGCCAACGCGACCTGCAGCGGGTGGTCGGGATCCAGGTAGGTGGCGAGGTCCCAGCCGTTGACGACACAGGTGGCCAGCATCCCCGCGTGCTTGCCTGAGCAATTCATCAGCACCGGCAGTCGGCCGTCACCGGCGCGGATCACCCGCTCGCGGGCACCGTCGTCCAACGGGTAGTCGGCCGGGGTCTGCAGCGCGGACTCGTCCAGACCCGACAGCTCCAGGATCCGGCGCGCTCCCTCGACATGCATCGGCTCACCGGAGTGCGAGGCGCAGGTCAGCGCCAGCAGCTCGGGCGGCAGATCCAGCCCGGCGCGCACCATCCCCAGTGCCTGCACCGGCTTGTTGCACGAGCGCGGCAGAATCGGCTCGTCGACGACGCCGACCGACCAGTCCACCGTGCCGTCGGCGGCCAACGCCACCACCGATCCGTAGTGATGGCCTTCGACGAACCCCGAACGCACGATCTCGGCCACGGCCACGACACCCATGCCCCTACTCATATGGAGCAGGGTATCCCCCGCTCTCCAGATGCCTGAGGGATCTCTCCGCCGCGGGTCCCTATCCGTGCCAACGGACCCCGAATCGGGCCGTAGCAGGGTCCGTTGGCACGGACGTCAACCCGGACGGCGCCTCAGCTCCAGCGTGAGGTTGGCAAGGGCCCGCTCCTGCCGGGCGCGCTGGCCCGGAGTTTCCCCAGTGGCAGGATGAGGGGCGTGGCAACCTATCCCCAACATCACCCCAGCCCGCGCGAGCTCGACGACCTGGAGCTGCTGGTGACCGGCGCCGCAGGGCAGACGCTGGACTTCAACGAGCCGGGCTCGCCGCTGACGCTGACGCTGCCGGAGGAGTTGGCGACCGCCGAGGCCGTCGAGCTGGTCGACCCCGAGGGGTTGCCGCTGGCCCTGGTGCGCCCAACTGGCGGCCCGACCGGCGCCGCGACTGGTGGGCGCACTGGTGGTTGGCCGGTCGAGGCCCTGACCCAGGCGCAGTACGGCCCCTTCCGGCGGCTCTACCTGACCCCGGCGCAGACCCGGGACCGCTTCTTCGACCGGACCTTCGTGCCGGTCGTGGACGCCCTGACCGACACCCAGCTCGACGACCTGCGCGGTCGCGGGCCGCTGGTCCTGCTCGCCCTGGCCGGGACCGGCACCCCTGAGCTCTCCGCCGTGGCGCTGATCCGCGCGACCCTCGTAGCCGCCGCGATTCTGCCCGCCGCCGACGTCGTCGTGGTGCCCTTGGCCGCCCACGGGGACGTCGACACCGACCACGCCCTGGGCGCCCAGGTGGTGGGCACCTACGCTGCCGGCGACGCGGTCCGCGGACTGGTCGAGGGCGGCGAATTCCCGCCCGAGATCGCCGACATCGTCGACCGGGACCAGCCCGCCCCCGACGAGCAGGGTCTGGTGCTGTTCTTCACCGGACTGTCCGGCAGCGGCAAGTCGACCCTGGCCCGGGCCCTGATGGACCGACTGCTCGAGGCCGGCCAGCGCAGTGTGACCAGCCTGGACGGCGACGTCGTACGCCGCCAGCTGTCGGCCGGGTTGACCTTCTCCAAGGCCGACCGGGAAACCAACATCGCCCGCATCGGGTGGGTCGCCGCCGAGATCTCGCGGCACGGCGGAGTCGCGGTCTGCAGCCCGATCGCCCCCTTCGACTCCACCCGCCAGCAGGTCCGCGAGATGGTCGAGGACGCCGGCGGGGCGTTCTTCCTGGTCCACGTCGCCACTCCGCTCGAGGAGTGCGAGCGGCGCGACCGCAAGGGCCTGTACGCCAAGGCCCGACGCGGCGAGATCCCCGAGTTCACCGGCATCTCCAGTCCCTACGAGGTGCCCAAGGACGCCAACGTCGTCGTCGACACCACCGGACGCACGATCGAGGCCGCGCTGGACGACGTGCTGGTCGCGCTGGCCGAGGAGGGGTATGTAAGCCTGGCGGCCGAGAGCGAGGAACGAGCGCTCGGCGTGGGCTAGGCCGGCAGGGTCCCAAGGTCTCTGCGGCGTGCGCCGCACAGATCGATGGGTTTCTGAGTGTCGTCATTCCAGCGATTCGCTAATCTCGCGTGAGTCAGTAGACTTACGCGACCTCACCCTACGAGCACCAAAGGCAGTTCCTTGAGCGACCTCATCACCCTCGCGTTCTTCTCCATCATCGCGGCTGGCTTCTTCGTCGGGATCGTCGTCGGCCTCACCGGGATGGGCGGCGGGGCCCTGATGACCCCGGCACTGCTCTTCCTCGGTGTCGGTGGCGCCTCCGCGGTGGTGACCGCGGACCTGACCGCGGCGGCGGTGTACAAGACCGGGGGCGCCATCGTGCACAAGCGCGAGGGCTCGCCCAACATGCAGCTCGCTATGTGGCTGATGATCGGCTCGGTCCCGATGGCCCTGCTCGGGCCCTACCTGATCAACTGGGTCGCCACGCCTGGCGACCTGGACCGGATTCTCAAGCTCTGCATCGGGTTCGCGCTGCTGTTCGCCGCCGCCACCTACGCCGCGCGGCTATACATCAACCTGCGCCGGGTCCGCGCGGGCACCCACACGCAGAACGACGACCCCACGATCCGGGTGGTCCCCACCCTGCTGGTCGGCGCCCTCGGCGGTCTGTTGGTCGGCATCACCAGCGTCGGCTCCGGCTCGGTGATCATGATCGCCCTGCTGATGCTCTACCCCGGGCTCTCCGCGGTCCGACTGGTCGGCACCGACCTGGTCCAGGCCGTCCCCCTGGTGCTGGCCGCGGCGATCTCCAACATCACCCTGCACGGCCTGGACTGGTCGCTGACCATCCCGCTGATCCTGGGCTCGGTCCCCGGCACGCTGATCGGCGCCAAGATCGCGCCGCGGGTGCCGCAGTCGATCATCCGCCGCGGGATCGTGGTGGTGCTGACGATGTCGGGCGTCGCGCTGCTCGACAAGGCCGGCTGGGCGCCGCTGGGGGCCGGCGAGGATGAGACCTACCCGGTGCTGGTCGGGCTGGTCGGCCTGGTGATGGTGGTGCTGGTGCCTCTGGTGTGGGGTCTGGTACGGCGTACGCAGGGGCTGCCGATGTTCGGCTCCCCCACGGTCGCTGAGCTCGAGGACCCGTCGTACCGGCCTGGCGTGGTCGGCATGAAGCGCGTCGAAAGCCGCTGAGCGACCGCGCACCGATTCAACTCGCCGGGGCCTCTGCTTCGGCCCCGACGTACCCCACCGTGGGTACGAGTTCTTTTCAGGGGGTGCGGCACCGATAGCATGACGGTCGCTGTCCAGAGGAGAGGCATCCCAATCTGATGAGTGCACCACCCACCCACGCCGACTACCAGCTGAGTCAACTCGACCAGCTCGAGGCGGAGTCGATCCATATCTTCCGTGAGGTTGCGTCCGAGTTCGAGAAGCCGGTGCTGATGTTCTCCGGTGGCAAGGACTCGATCGTGATGTTGCGGTTGGCCGAGAAGGCCTTCTATCCCGCCAAGATCCCGTTCCCCGTGCTGCAGGTCGACACCGGCTACGACTTCCCCGAGGTACTGGCCACCCGGGACAACTGGGTCGACCGCCTCGGTGTGCGGATCATCGTCGCGAGTGTCGAGGAGGCACTGGCCAAGGGCATCGTCGTCGACGACGGCAAGACCAGCCGCAACCGGCACCAGATCGGCACCCTGCTCAACGCGCTCGAGGAGAACGGCTTCACCGCCGCCTTCGGTGGCGGTCGTCGTGACGAGGAGAAGGCCCGTGCCAAGGAGCGCGTCTACTCCCACCGTGACGAGTTCGGACAGTGGGATCCCAAGATGCAGCGCCCCGAGCTGTGGAGCCTCTACAACGGACGCATCCACTCCGGCGAGCACATGCGGATCTTCCCGATCTCCAACTGGACCGAGCTGGA
>JBBPYJ010000005.1:0-13500 GCA_038200025.1 Propionibacteriales bacterium
CGACGGGGGCGGGCTAGCTGGGGCGGGGCGGGCTAGCGGCTCAGGGCGAGCCGACCCACTCCTCGTCACCGTCGGTGAAGAGCTGGTGCTTCCAGATTGGCACCTCGGCCTTGAGGGTGTCGATCAGGGCGCGGGAGGCCTCGAAGGCCGAGCCGCGGTGCGAGCCGGTGGTCGCCACGATCACTGCGGCGTCCCCGATCGCCAGCGTGCCGACCCGGTGTACGGCGGCCACCCCGTGCACGTCGTACTGCTCGGCGATCTGCTCGCAGACCTCCCGCAACCGGTCGGCGGCGCTGGGGTGCGCGGAATACTCCAGGCCGGTGACATCCCGCCCGCCGTCGTGATCGCGGACCCGGCCGACGAAGAGGGTCAGCCCGCCTGCTGCCTCGTCGTCGAGCGCTGCGATCACCTCGGCCACGTCCAGGGGAGTCTCGCGCAGGCCGGTCAGTCGCACGGCAGCTGTCTTCGGGTCTGAACTCGTCACGGCCCGACCCTAACGCCGTCCGTTGGCGCGCAGAGTAGTTTGGACTCATGAATGACACCCCGGGATCGAACTCTGGCGACGACGACGAGGACCGTCCCGACGATGGGTCCGGCGACCAGCCGAACCCCTTCAAGGGCACGCCGTTCGAGGCACTGTTCGGTGGCGCGCAGGGCGGGATGCCCGACCTTTCGGCGCTCTTCGGCGGTACGCCGGGGCAGGTGCCTGACCTGTCGAAGCTCTTCGGCGGCACCCCCGGGCAGATGCCGGATCTCTCCGCCCTCTTCGGCAGCGCCGGTGCTGGTGGTGCTGGCGGGATGGACTTCAGCCAGATTCTCGGTCAGATGCAGGCGTTCATGAAGCCGCACGACGGCCCGGTGAACTGGGAGGCCGCGATCGACATGGCGCGCAAGCAGGCCGCCGCCAAGCCCGACCCGAGCGTCACCGCGGCGCAGAAGAGCCAGGTCGCCGACGCCGTCCGCCTCGCCGACCACTGGCTCGACGAGGCCACCGCCTTCCCGTCCGGGGTCACCACGACCGCGGCCTGGTCGCGCGCGGAGTGGATCGTCGGCACGACCGACGTGTGGAAGGTGCTGGTCGAGCCGGTCGCCGCGCAGGCCAACCAGTCGCTGACCAGCGCCCTTCCCGAGGAGGCCCGGGCGATGGCCGGGCCGCTGATCGGGATGCTCAGTCAGGCCAGTGGCGCGATGGTCGCCGGCCAGGTCGGCAACGCGCTCGGAGCGCTCGCCGGTGAGGTGCTGACCGCCTCCGACATCGGGCTGCCGCTCGGCCCGATCGGTCTCGCCGCGCTGGTGCCGGCCAATGTCGAGGCCTTCGCCGACGGCCTGGACAGCACGACCGAGGACGTCTTGCTCTACCTCGCATTGCGCGAGGCCGCCCACCAGCGGCTGTTCGCCGGCGCCAGCTGGCTGCGCGAGCACCTGATCGGCGCGGTCCGCGACTATGCCGAGGGCGTCGAGATCAACCTCAGCTCCATCGAAGAGCAGCTGAAGGGTCTGGACCCGAGCAACCTCGGCTCCATCCAGGAAGCCTTCCAAGGTGGCTTGTTCGACATGAAGAAGTCCCCCGCCCAGCAGGCCGCGCTGTCCCGACTCGAGGTCACCCTCGCCCTGGTCGAGGGTTGGGTCGACGAGATCGTCAGCGAGGCCACCGAGAAGCGGATGCCCGCCGCGACGAGCCTGCAGGAAGCCGTCCGCCGCCGCCGCGCCGCCGGCGGTCCCGCCGAGCAGACCTTCGCGTCCCTCGTCGGGTTGGAGTTGCGCCCCCGCCGCCTGCGCGACGCCTCCACCCTGTGGGGCTCGCTGCGGACCCGGCAGGGCATCGAGGCCCGCGACGGGGTGTGGATGCACCCGGGCCTGCTGCCCACGGCCGCCGACCTCGACGACCCGCTGGGCTTCCGCGAGGGTGCCTCGACCCCCGACGAGCTCAGCGCCGACGAGTTCGACGCCGGGTTGAGCGACCTGCTCGAGGGCAAGACCGGGCACGCGCCCGAGCCGCCCCTTCCCGGTGACCTGCCGGGCGAGGACGGGCCAGGCTCCGCCCCGAAGTGACCTCACAGCATCAGCTGACGCTGCACGCCGACGCGCTGGCAGCGCTGACGACCTGGTCGGCACCGACCGGGCCCCAGGAAGCTCTCCGGCAGCGGTACGTCGAGCACCTGCGGGCGGTGCCCGACGGGGCCAGCCGGGCGGCGTACCCCGATCACCTGACCGCCAGCACGCTGGTGCTGTCGCCCGACCACCGTCAGGTACTGCTCACCCTGCACGCCAAGGCCCGCCGGTGGTTCCAGTTCGGCGGGCCCTGCGAGGACGGCGACGCGTCGTTGGCGGCGGCGGCGACCCGGGAGGCTCACGAGGAGTCCGGGATTCCCGGACTGATCCTCGATCCGACCCCTGTCCAGCTCAGTGAGCATGAGGTGCCGTTCTGCGACCCACGCGGCGGGGTGCACCACCTCGACGTCCGGTTCGTGGCCGTGGGGCCGACCGACGCCGCGCACGCGGTCAGCGACGAATCGCTCGACGTCGCCTGGTGGCCGGCCGACTCGCTGCCCGACCCCGAACCGGAGCTGATCGAACTGGTCCGGCTGGCCCGAGCAAGAGCTCAGTCCTCGGTGCCCGGCGGCGGCTCGAGCCGGGCCGCGGCCGACCATCCGTTGAGGTAGCCCTTGGCCCGCTCGGCCTTGGGATAGCGGTCCACCCACGCCCAGAAGCTCTGGTCGTGCCCGGACACCAATAGGTGCGCGAGCTCGTGCACCAGCACGTAGTCGACCACCCACGTCGGCATCGACTGCAGCCGCGCCGACAGCCGGATCGACCGGTCACCCGGCGTGCACGAACCCCACCGCGACTGCTGGTTCTCCACCCAGCGCACCGAGGTCGGCACGGCCATCCCGCCGAAGTAGTCGTCGTTCAGCTTCGCCGCCCGCTGCTCCAGCTCGGTGTCGCTGGGTTTGCCGCGCGCCTCGGACTTGACGATCTTCGCGACCATCGTTGCCACCCACTCGGCCTCGGCCGCCTTCGACATCGAGGCGGGGATCAGCACCACGATCCGCTCGCCGTCGCGGTACGCCGAGACCGTACGGCGGCGCCGACCCGAGCGGCGTACCTCTACCTCGGGCTCGATCACCGGTTCCACGCTAGTCACCAGCACCCCCCGCTGACTCGCCCGCCGGGGCCGCCCAGGTGAGCAGCCGGTCCCGCTCCCAGGTGTTGACGATCCTTTTCGCCTCGATGCCGGCCTCCTCGGCGCGGTGGCAGCCGTGATCGAGGAAGTCCAGCTGCCCCGGCGCGTGCGCGTCGGAGTCGATGGAGAACAGGCAGCCCAGGTCGCGGGCCAGCTCGAGCAGCTTGGTCGGCGGGTCGCGACGTTCGGGGCGGGAGTTGATCTCGACGGCGACGTCGTTCTCGACGCAGGCGGTGAAGACGGCCTCGGCGTCGAACTGGCTGCTGGGCCGGGTGCCGCGGCCCCCGGTCACCAACCGACCCGTGCAGTGCCCCAGCACGTTGGTCCAGGGCTGACGGACCGCACCCACCATCCGACGGGTCATCGCGGCCGGCTCCATCTTGAGCTTGGAGTGCACGCTGGCCACCCGTAGGTCCAACCGCGAAAGCATCTGATCGGTCTGGTCCAGCGACCCGTCGTCGAGGATGTCGACCTCGATGCCCTTGAGCAGCGTGAAGGTGCCCCCCAGGTGCTGGTTGACCGCATCCACCACGTCGAGCTGGCGGGCCAGCCGTTCGGCACTGAGCCCGTGCGCGATCTTCAGCCGCGGCGAGTGGTCGGTCAGCACCAGGTATTCGTGCCCCAGCTCGACCGCGGTGAAGGCCATCTCCTCGATCGGCGAACCGCCGTCGGACCAGTCCGAATGCGAGTGCAGATCCCCGCGCAGCGCCGCCCGGATCGCCCGACCCCCGGGCATCAGCGGACCCTGGTGCTCGGCCTCCAGCGCCACCAGCCGAGACGGTACTCCGCCGCGCGCGGCCTCCGCGATCACCTTGCCCGAGCTCGCCCCGATGCCGGGCAGGTCGGTCAGGGTGCCGGCCTCGACCCGGCGACGAACCTCTTCGTCGCCCAGCTCGAGGATGGCCGCCGCCGCCTTGCGGAAGGCTTGCACCTTGTAGGTGTCCTCGCGCCCGCGCTCGAGAAGGAACGCGATCCGGCGCAGCGCTGCCACCGGCCCCAGCACGCCCGCGTCCTCGTCGCTCACCGACCCATCATCGCCCAACGAGCTCCGAGATCCGGCGACGACCATCCCGCGCCACGCGGGGCGCAGAAGTGCAGCCCCCGTAGGCGTGGCGTAGGGTTCAAACCGACTCAACGGCGTGCGCCACGAGTTGCCGGCGGGCTTTCCTACATATCCCCGTCGCGACGACCAATACAGACAACATCAAGGAGGCCGTCATGGCGGAGACCTGGAGCGGCGAGTTCTACTGCGTCAAGTGCAAGGAGAAGCGCGAGGCTGAAGGCGAGGTCAGGGTCAACGACAAGGGCACCCGGATGGCCAAGGCCGTCTGCCCCGTCTGCTCGACCAACCTCAACCGGATCCTCGGCAAGGCCGCAGCGACCGACCAGTAGAAACCACGTCTGACGCCGCGCAAGCGGCAACCGTGGCGGCGTCCCCTCCTGGGGCGCCGCCTTCGGCATTTCGAGTGGTACTTCAGGGCCTGTGGATGGCCGACGTCAGCAGATCGCGGGCTGTGCCAGGGTCGACCGATGGACACGACGACGGGCGGAGCGACCGTAACGAACCCGATGCTGCTGCCGGGACTTGCCGTCGTACGCCGCGATGTAACGACCCTGCAGGTCGGGCTCGAACCCGGCCGCCGCGCGTGCCTGCCGGACAGCCCAACGATGCGCCGCACGCTGGCCAGCCTGATCCCGGGACCGGTCGCTGATCCCGATGCCGACTTCGCGCACCCGACGGCCGTACGGGCATTGGCGAGCCTGAGCAGGCAGGGGTTGGTGATCGACCGTGGGGAGGTGGCCGCGGCCCTGACGACGCTCCCGGACGCTGCGACCCGATCGGCGACCACGGCACTCTTCGCACAACGCGGACCCGGGTCTGGCGAGGCACTGCGGGCCAGGGCCGAGAGCTCGGTCTCGGTGCAGATGAGTGGCCGCGACCCGATCGCAGCGACGTGGTCGGACACCTTGATCGATCTGCTCCACTCCAGCGGCATCGGCCGGGCCGAGACCCAGCGCCAGGTCGGGGTCGACGCGTCCATCCTTGTCTCGGTCGGGGAGCCCGATCGCGACCTGCTCAACCTGGCGATGGGCACCGGCGAGCCGCATCTGGTGGTGGCCGTCCTCGGCGGCAGCGTCCGGATCGGACCCTTCGTCCTGCCCGGGCACACCGCCTGTCTACGCTGCGTCGATGCCCATCTCGAGGAGCACGACGAGCGTCGCAGCGTGGTCCTGAGCCAGGTCACCGGCGCAGGCGAGCCGATCGCCGCACTCCCCGCGGCCAGCGACCCCGCCCTGACCACGATAGCGCTGGGCTGGGCCGCAAGGGACATCGTCAGCTTCGTCCAGGGCGACCGCCCGGCCACCTGGTCCACGACCGTGACCCTCGACGAGACCCTGGAGATCAGCACCCGACGATGGCTGCGACACCCGCACTGCGGCTGCTGCTGGGGAGATCTGCTCGACGTCGTGTGACCCCTACTCCCACGGTGCCTTCGGCCTGGAGCCCCACTGACTGGCCAGGTCCACTGCGTATTTCCAGCGGGCCAGCTCCGCGGCGCGCTGCCCGGCGTCGATCTGCGGGGTCCACTCTGCGGCTCGGTGCCAGTTGGCCTTGAGCTGGGCCCGGTCACTCCAGTAGCCCACGGCGAGCCCGGCGGCGTACGCCGCTCCCAGCGCGACGGTCTCGGCCATCATCGGCCGCACCACCGGCACCCCCACGCTGTCCGACACCGTCTGCATGAGCAGGTTGTTGGCCGTCATCCCGCCGTCGACGGCGAGCCTGGTCATCGCGACGTCGGCATCGTGGGCCATCGCCTCCACCATCTCCGCGGTTTGCCAGGCGGTGGCCTCCAGGACCGCTCGGGCCAGGTGTCCCTTGGTGACATAGGCGGTCAGCCCGAGCATCATCCCCTGGGCCCGTTCGCGCCAATAGGGTGCGTAGAGACCCGAGAACGCCGGCACGAAGTAGCAGCCTCCGTTGTCCTGGACGGTCAGCGACAGCGACTCGATCTCGGCCGCCGAGCGGATCAGCCCCAGGTTGTCACGGCACCACTGGACCAGGGCGCCGGCGATCGCATTGGATCCCTCGAGAGCGAAGACGGCCGGCTCACCCTCCACCTTGTGGGCCACGGTGCTCACCAGTCCGTGGCTCGAGTGCACCCGTCGGGTGCCGGTGTTCATCAGCAGGAAGCTGCCGGTGCCGAACGTGCACTTGGCCTCCCCCGGATCGAAGGCGGTCTGCCCGAACAGCGACGCCTGCTGGTCCCCGATCGCGGCGGCGATCGGGATGCCCCTGACCGGCGCGACCGTGTGTCCCAGCAATCCCATCGAGTCCCGGATCTGGGGCAGCATCTGGCGTGGGATATCCATGGCCGACAGCAACTCGTCGTCCCACTCCAGGGTCTCAAGATCCATCAGCATCGTCCGGCTGGCATTGGTGACGTCGGTGACGTGCACCCCGCCGTCGACACCACCGGTGAGGTTCCAGACCAGCCAGCTGTCGATGTTGCCGAAAGCAAGCTCCCCCGCCTCGGCCCGCCGGCGCAGGCCAGGGTCCGCATCGAGCATCCAGCGCAGCTTGGGCCCCGAGAAGTACGACGCCCGCGGCAGCCCGGTTCGGCGGCGGATCTCCTCGGGATCCATGCCGCTGGTCAGCGCCTCCAGCATCGCGGAGGTCCGGGTGTCCTGCCACACGATCGCCGGTCCGGTCGCCCTGCCGGTGGTGCGATCCCACACCACCGTGGTCTCACGCTGGTTGGTCACTCCCAGCGCCGCAATCTGCGCAGGGGAGGCGTCCACGTCCTTCAACGCCTGGAGGATCATCTCGCACGAGAGCTCCCAGATCCGGCTCGCGTCGTGCTCGACCCAACCGGGCCGCGGGTAGTGCTGGCCGTGCTCGCGTTGAGCGACCGAGACCATCCGCCCACCGTGATCGAAGAGCACGCAGCGGGTGGAGGCGGTGCCCTGGTCGAGCGCAGCGACGTATTTACCGCTCACGTTCTGGACCGTTCACTCGGTCGCTCGCTCATGCTTCGCTCGGCTCTGTCGCTCACAATCTGGACCGTTCACTCGGTCGCTCACAATTCTCGCCCGTGCCCGAGCTGTCGCGAGATCGAACGCCCCGCCCTGACCACGTGCTGGATCAACTCCGATCGCGGCCGCGACCGGCCGTCGCAGATCTTCTCCACCGGCCCATGCAAGCCCACCGCTGCGATCACGTAACCGCCCTTGTCCCGGATCGGAGCCGCGACCTGGGCGACCCCGGGCTCGTCCTCCTCGACGCTGGCGGCCCACCCCTGATCGCGTACGTCGGCGAGCTCGCGCAGCAGCGCGGCGCGCTGGGTGATGGTGCGATAGGTCCTGCTCTCCATGCCCCGCAAACTCAGGGTCCGCATCGCTCGCGGATCGTGGGCGAGCAGGATCTTGCCGACGGCGGTGGAGTGCAGGACGACGACCCGGCCCGTCGACGACGTCTGGTCGCTGGCGTCGGGTCGGAACACGTGGTGGGCGATGACCGCCTCGTCGCCCTCGATCGCCGCGACCAGCACGGCCTGGCCGGACCGGGCAGCCAGCGCGTCGCACCAGTTCAGGGCCTGGGTGCGCAGCTCGTGGGGGTCCAGGCCGGCCGAGCCGAGGAGCAGCAGCCCCGAGCCCACGCCGTACAGACCCGAGGTGGCGTCCTGGTCCACGAAACCGACGTCGACCAGGGTGCGCACCAGTCCGTGGGCGGTGCCCTTGGCTAGTCCGAGGGAGTTCGCCAACTGGGTCAGCGCCATCGGCTCCTGTTGAGCCGCCAGCACCTGCAGGATCGCCGCGGCCCGCTCGACCGACTGCACCAGTGCTGCCACGGCTGCGACGCTACGCGCCCTGCGCAATCGGCGTTCCATCCCAGGTCGTTCGGTATCGCCGACGTTGGATTGTTCGGCAATGCCGAACCCCTCCCCTTGTGAGCCGGATCACCTCGCCAATAGGTTCGGGGCATTACGTCACTGTCAATCCTTGAGGAGCACACCGATGGCAGATTCCAGCAAACCCACGTTGATCGGCGAGCTCGCCGCCGAGTTCGCCGGGACCTTTATCCTGATCATCTTCGGGGTCGGGGTGGTGGCCCAGGTGGTCACCTCCGAAGGCACCCTCGGCGACCACGACTCCATCGCCTGGGCCTGGGGCCTGGGCGTGACCTTCGGCGTCTACACCGCTGGCCGGATCAGCGGCGCCCACCTGAATCCCGCCGTCACCTTGGCCCTGGCCGTCTTCGAAGGCTTCGAGTGGCGCAAGGTCCTTCCCTACGCTCTGGCCCAGACCGCGGGTGCTTTCGTGGCTGCGCTGATCATCCGATTCGCCTATGCTGATGCCATCGCGCTCGTCGACCCGGACCACACCGTCGCCACCCAGTTCATCTTCTCCACCATGCCCGGCAACGGTGCCCTGGACATCAGCACCACCTCAGCGTTCTTCGACCAGATCGTCGGCACCGCGATCCTGCTGTTCCTGATCCTGGCGGTCACCGATCCCAAGAACAGCGCCCCCGTGGCCTGGATGGCCCCCTTCATCATCGGTCTCATCGTGGTCGCGATCGGGATGGCCTGGGGCACCAACGCCGGTTACGCGATCAACCCGGCCCGCGACTTGGGCCCCCGGCTGGCCTCCTTCGTCACCGGGTATGACACCGCATTCAGGGATCAACGAGACAGCTTGTACTTCTGGGTGCCCATCATCGCCCCGCTCATCGGTGGCGTTCTCGGTGCCGGCCTCTACAAGGCGATGATCGGCCGCTTCCTGCCCCCCGAGGCGACCCCGCAGGAGGTCGGGGAGCTCCCGAGCAACGAGGCCCGCAGCTGATCCACCCGGTCAGACCCGCTCCACCGAAACACGACTACACCAAAGAAATCGCCACACCAACGAGGAGTGCATCAATGGCTAAGTACGTCGGCGCAATCGACCAGGGCACCACCAGCACCCGCTTCATGGTCTTCGACCACGGCGGCAACGAGGTGGGCCGGCACCAGCTCGAGCACGAGCAGATCCTGCCGAAGGCGGGCTGGGTCGAGCACGACCCGGTCGAGATCTGGGAGCGCACCAGCGAGGTTCTCGAGGGCGCGATGAGCAAGCTCGACCTGGACGCCTCGGACCTGGCCGCCCTGGGCATCACCAACCAGCGCGAGACCACGGTGGTGTGGAACCGCAAGACCGGTGACCCCTACTACAACGCGATCGTGTGGCAGGACACCCGCACCGACAAGATCGCCTCGGCGCTGGACGAGACCGACGCCGGGGACCTGATCCGCCGCAAGGCGGGACTTCCCCCGGCCACCTACTTCGCCGGCGGCAAGATCCAGTGGATCCTGGAGAATGTCGACGGGGTGCGTGAGGCGGCCGAGGCCGGCGACGCGATCTTCGGCACTACCGACTCGTGGCTGGTGTGGAACCTGACCGGCGGCACCGACGGTGGCGTGCACATCACCGACGTGACCAACGCCAGCCGGACCATGCTGATGGACCTGGAGTCGCTGTCGTGGGACGACGAGCTGCTGGCCCTGTTCGACATCCCGCGCAAGATGCTGCCGGAGATCCGGCCGTCGTCCGACCCGGGCGGCTATGGCAAGACACTGGCCAGCGGGCCTCTCGGCGGCGAGGTGGCCATCACCGCGGCGCTGGGTGACCAGCAGGCCGCGATGGTCGGCCAGGTGTGCCTTGCTCCCGGCGAGGCCAAGAACACCTACGGCACCGGCAACTTCCTGCTGCTCAACACCGGCGAGGAGCTGGTCCGTTCCGAGAACGGTCTGTTGACCACGGTGTGCTACCAGTTCGGCGATGCCAAGCCGATCTACGCGCTGGAAGGCTCGATCGCGGTCACCGGCTCGGCCGTGCAGTGGCTGCGCGACCAGGTCGGTCTGATCTCGGATGCGTCGGAGAGCGAGAGCCTGGCCAGTGAGGTGCCCGACAACGGTGGCATCTACTTCGTGCCCGCCTTCTCCGGGCTGTTCGCGCCCCACTGGCGCTCGGACGCGCGCGGCGCCCTCGTGGGCCTGTCTCGGTTCAACACCAAGGCCCACATCGCCCGGGCGACGTTGGAGTCGATCTGCTACCAGAGCCTCGACGTGGCCGAGGCGATGGAGAAGGACTCCGGAGTCAAGCTGGACGTCCTCAAGGTCGACGGCGGGGTCACCGCCAACGACCTGTGCATGCAGATCCAGGCCGACGTCCTGGGCGTCCCGGTCAGCCGACCGGTGGTGGCCGAGACCACCGCGCTCGGAGCGGCGTACGCCGCTGGCCTGGCCGTGGGCTTCTGGGAGGACCCCGAAGAGCTGCGGGCCAACTGGAACGAGTCCAAGCGCTGGACTCCCGAGTGGGACGACGAGCAGCGTGCCGAGGGCGTCAAGGGCTGGCGCAAGGCAGTCACCCGGACGTTTGATTGGGTGGACGTGACGTGACCCCCGCGGGCCCGGGGATGCCGCCGGATCTTGACCGCAACCTGGCGCTGGAACTCGTCCGCGCGACCGAAGCCGCGGCCATCGCCTCGGCCCGGTTCGTCGGCTTCGGGGACAAGAACCAGGTCGACCAGGCCGCCGTGGACGCCATGCGTCCCGTGCTCGGCTCGGTCGGGATGCGCGGAGTGGTGGTCATCGGTGAGGGCGAGAAGGACGACGCGCCGATGCTGTTCAACGGTGAGGAGGTCGGGAACGGCTCCGATCCCGAGGTCGACATCGCTGTCGACCCCGTCGACGGCACCACCGCCGCGGCCAAGGCACTCTCCGATGCGGTGGCCGTGGTCGGACTCTCCGAACGCGGCACGATGTTCGACCCCGGACCCTGCGTCTACATGGACAAGCTCGTCGTACCGGCGGTGGCGGCGGACTCGGTGGACTACGAAGCCCCGGTGTCCGACGTCATCGCCGCCGTCGCCCGCGCGCTGGGCAAGGACGTCGAGCGGATCACGGTTGCTGTCTTGGACCGACCTCGTCACGACGACGTGGTCGCCAAGATCCGCGCGAGCGGTGCGGCGGTGAAGTTCCTCGGCGACGGCGACGTCGCCGGGGCGATCGCGGTGGGCAAGGCGATCTCGGGCGTGGACATGTTGATGGGCGTCGGCGGCACACCCGAGGGAGTGATCGCCGCCTGCGCACTGCGTTGCATGGGAGCGGCCATCTTCGGTCGGCTCACCCCCCGCGACAAGGCCGAGGCTGACGCTGCGCGCGACTTCGGCCACGACCTCGACCGGGTGCTGACCACCACCGATCTCGTCTGGGGCGACAACGTGTTCTTCGCCGCGACCGGGGTGACCGACGGCGCTTTGCTCCGCGGAGTTAGGTTCGAGCCAGGGCATGTCACCACCTCGTCGCTCTCGATGAGATCTCGATCCGGGGCGGTGCGCAACATCGAGACCCAGCACGACCTGAGCCGATCGAACCTGATCGGCCCCTGATCGACACAGTGCTCGAGTCAGACCCCCCAACCACCGATGAAGTGAAGGCAAGGTTCGATCAATGGAAACGCAAGCCCTCAGCCCGGACAGCCGGGAAGAGTCCCTGGCAAAGCTCAGCGAGACCGAGCTCGATGTCCTCGTCATCGGTGGTGGGGTGGTCGGCGCCGGCTGCGCGCTCGACGCAGTCACCCGAGGCCTCGAGGTCGGCCTGGTGGAGGCCAGGGACTACGCGGCCGGGACCTCCAGCCGCTCGAGCAAGCTCTTCCACGGCGGCTTGCGCTACCTCGAGCAGTTCAACTTCCACCTGGTCTTCGAGGCGCTGAAGGAGCGCGGGTTGGTGCTGAACAAGCTGTGCCCCCACCTGGCCAAGCCGGTGGCGTTCATCTACCCGTTGGAGAAGCGGATCGACCGGGCCTACGTCGGCCTGGGGATCGGCGTGTACGACGTGATGGGCGCCGGACGCGGCGTCCCCTCGCATCTTAAGCACCTGAGCCGACGCGCAACCTTGGAGTCCTTCCCCTCGGCCAAGTGCGGTGCCATCCGCGGTGCCATCAAGTTCTACGAGGGTCAGGTCGACGACGCCCGGCACACGATGATGATCGCCCGGACCGCCGCCAGCTACGGCGCGCTGTGCGTCAACAGCACCCGGGTGACCGACTTCCTGCGCAGCGGCGACCGGGTCGTCGGGGTCAAGGTCACCGACCTGGAGACCGGCAACGTGCACGAGATCCGGGCGAAAGAGGTCATCAACGCGGCCGGGGTCTGGACCGATGAGATCCAGGAGATGGTCGGCGGTCGTGGCCAGTTCCAGGTGCGCGCCTCCAAGGGCGTCCACCTGGTCGTGCCGCGCAACCGGATCAACTCCAAGACGGGGATCATCACCCGGACCGAGAAGAGCCTGCTGTTCGTCATCCCGTGGGGCAGCCACTGGATCCTCGGCACGACCGACACCGACTGGGATCTCGACCTGGCGCACCCCGCGGCCAGCCAGAGCGACATCGACTACATCCTCGAGCACGCCAACGCGCTGTTGGAGGACCCGCTGACCCGTGAGGACGTTGTTGGTGTGTACGCCGGCCTGCGTCCGCTGCTGTCCGGTGAGTCCGACTCCACCAGCAAGCTGTCGCGCGAGCACGCGGTGTCCAGCCCGGTCAAGGGCCTGACGGTGATCGCCGGCGGCAAGTACACGACGTACAGGGTGATGGCCGAGGACGCCGTCAAGGCCGCGATCCACGGGATGGAGCGCAGGGTGCCCGACTCGTGCACCGAGGACGTGCCGCTGGTCGGCGCCGAGGGCTACCACGGTGTCTTCAACTCGCGTCAACTGCTCGCCGACCGCGCCAACCTGCACCTGTCGCAGTTCGAGCACCTTCTCGGTCGCTACGGCACGCTCTACACCGAGCTGCTCGACCTGATCGAGGAGAACCCCGAGCTCGCCGAGCCGCTGGCGGGGGCGCCGGAATACCTCAAGGCCGAGATCTACTATGCCGCCAGCCACGAGGGCGCGCTGCACCTGGACGACATCCTTACCCGACGGACCCGGATCTCGATCGAGGTCCCCGACCGCGGCGTGGATTCTGCCGCCGAGGTGGCCGACATCGTGGCTGCGATCCTGGGCTGGAGCGACGAGACCAAGGAGCGCGAAGTCGAGCACTACAAGACCCGGGTCGAAGCCGAACGGGAGTCCCAGCACCAGCCCGACGACCTGACCGCGGATGCCGCGCGCCTGGGTGCACCCGACGTGCGGATGATGACCGACGCCTGAGTTCTGCTGGTTCGGAGGGAAAGAACGCCGACAGGCCGGGTACGACGTGGTGTCGCACCCGGCCTGTTCTGCGTCCGCTTGCGTTGGCTGGCCATCCGGTCGTGCCGGACCGGAAGGGCGCAG
>JBBPYJ010000006.1:0-18739 GCA_038200025.1 Propionibacteriales bacterium
AATGCAGATGTCACAGGAGACCTTCCAGTGCGGCGTACTAGATGCCGGTGCCCGCATTGCCGACGACGCCGAGCGTCGTCCATCTCTGGGTGCACGATCCGTCAACGGCGCCGCGGACCAAGTCATGCACCATGAACGGTTCGGAACACTTTCCGACGCCTCAGCCGTACCAACCCGTGCCTCGTGCACGGTTCGGCACGCATCGGACGGCAGGGAGCGCGTCCAGGCTGCTCAGAACCCGATCTTGCGGCTGGCTCCCGACGCCGAGCGCACCGCCTCGCCCTTGGAGTAAGCGCTGTTGCGCAGCGTCTCGGCGAAGGCCACCAGCCGCTCGCGAAGCGCTTCGTCCGAGGTGCCGAGAATGCGCGCGGCCAGCAGTCCGGCGTTGCGCGCGTTGCCGATGGACACGGTCGCGACCGGCACCCCGGCCGGCATCTGCACGATCGAGAGCAGCGAGTCCAGGCCGTCGAGGTTCGCCAGCGGCACCGGGACGCCGATCACCGGCAACGCGGTGACGGCGGCGAGCATCCCGGGCAGGTGCGCTGCTCCCCCGGCACCGGCGATGATCACCGAGAGGCCGCGCGACGCCGCGGTCCGGCCGTAGTCGAGCATCTCCTCTGGCATCCGGTGCGCGGAGAGCACATCGGCCTCGTAGGCGATGTCGAACTCCGCCAACGCCTCCCCGGCCGCCTTCATAACCGGCCAGTCCGAGTCCGATCCCATCACTACCCCGACGCGTGGCTCACTCACTGTGGTCTCCCAACTCACCGGCGAACCACGCAGCCGCGTGCCGCGCGCGTTCCAGACAATCATCGAGGTCGTCGCCGTAGGCGTTGACGTGTCCCACCTTGCGGCCGGGGCGCAAACCCTTGCCGTACAGGTGCACCCGCAATGCGGGGTCCCGGGCGAACGCGTGCCGGTAGCCGTCCCACAGCCGACCGGTCGCGGGGTCGCCGCCGAGGATGTTGACCATCACCGTCCACCGAACTCGAGCTGCGGGCGATCCCAAGGGCAGATCGAGCACGGCCCGCAGGTGGTTCTCGAACTGTGAGGTGACCGCACCGTCCTGAGTCCAGTGGCCAGTGTTGTGTGGGCGCATCGCCAGCTCGTTGACCAGGATCCGTCCGTCGGTGGTCTCGAAGAGCTCTACGGCCAGGATGCCGGTGGCGTCCAGGGCGCCGGCGATGGTCAGCGCGATTTGCTGCGCCCGGCCGGCCAGTTCCGTCGAGAGGTCCGGGGCCGGCGCGATCACCTCACGGCAGACGCCGTCGACCTGGGTGCTGGCCACGATCGGGTACGCCGCGGCCTGACCACTGGGGGCCCGTGCCACCAGGGCCGACAGCTCGCGCCTGAAGTCGACCAGTTCCTCGGCCAACACCTGCACCCCGGCCGCTTCGGCGGCCTCGAAGGACGCCGAGCAGTCCGCGACCGAGGACACCACCCACACACCCTTGCCGTCGTACCCGCCGCGGGTGGTCTTCAAGACGGCCGGGAAGCCGAAGTCGACCACCTCCTCGGGTGTGGTGACCACGCGGTTACGCGGGCACGGGATACCGAGGTCGCTCAGCGCTGCGCGCATGACCGCCTTGTCCTGGGCGTGCAGCAGGGCATCTGGACCGGGTCGCACGGCCAGGCCGTCGGCCTCGAGGGCGCGGAGGTGCTCCGCCGGCACGTGCTCGTGGTCGAAGGTCACCACGGCACAACCCCGGGTGATCTCCCGCAGCATCGAAAGGTCTCGGTAGTCGCCGACCAGCTGGTCGGGGATCACCTGAGCCGCCGACACTCCTTCGGCCTCGGCCAACAACCGCAGCGGCAGGCCCAGGGCGACCGCGGGTTGCGCCATCATCCGGGCGAGCTGCCCGCCTCCGATGACGGCGACGACGGGGGCCATAGCGGACGGGGCAGCTGACACGGCCCAAAGGCTAGCCGGTCGCAGCCACCTCGGCGGGGGCGGTGCTGGCCGCTCGCCGCTGGTCCAGCTCGGCGGCCCGCGCGTCGTGCAACTCGAAACGCAGACCCTTGCCACGGTGCGTGGTGATCAGCGAGGGTCGCCGCGGCGGGTCGCCGAGCTTGCGCCGCAGCCAACCCAGGTGGACATCGATGGTCTTCGAGGAGGTCCAGAAGTTGGCATGCCAGACCTCGCGCATCAGCCGTTCGCGGGACACGATCTCCCCTGGGTTGCTGATCAGCAGCCACAGGAGGTCGAACTCCTTGCGGGCCAGCCTGATCTCTTCGCCGGCTCGCCAGACCCGGCGACTGGTGGGTTCGACGCTCACGTCCTGCACGATTCTCACGTGCTAAATGTAGGTATGAACCTGGGGTGGCGTGGCGGTTTTGCCAAACCCGACCAACCGGGCTAGATCCGGCTGACGGTGATCGGCTCGACGAGGCCGAACCCGCGCACCGGACGAGCGGGCAGCCGCCGGGTCGAGTAGCGGTCGCTCGGCAGCAGCGCGGCGGTGGCGTCGTCGATGATCAACCGGTTGCGTCGTGCGACGGCGGTCAGTCGAGACGCCATGTTGACCGGGGGGCCGAACACGTCGCCGAGCCGCATCAGCACCGAGCCACTGGCCAGTCCGACGCGGACATCGGGCATCCGCTTGTCGCGACCGATCACCGAGATGATCGCCTCTGCGGTGTCCAGGGCGGCCTCGACGTCCTCGTTGATGAAGAGCACGGAGTCACCCAGGCTCTTGATCGCTCGTCCCCCGTGCGCAGCGATCACGTCATGACAGCGCGTCTCGAAGACCTCGATCAGGTCGCCGAGCCGGTCCTCGTCCAAGCGGTTGGAGAGTTCGGTGAAGGCCACGATGTCGGCGAACCCCACGGTGACCACCGTGCTGTGCAGGTCCTCCTCGTTGGCCCCCAACGCCTCCACGCGGGCGACCGCTGCGGCCAGATGTCGGCGCCAGGCGTAGCCGAGCAGCTCCTCGAACGGCACGTTCACCGCGTCGACCAGTCGCAGTGCCGATCCCAGACGGCTCCCGGTCGCCTCCTCGCCTGCCTCGAGCTCCTCGACCCGGCTGACCAGGGTGGCGACCTCCCAGTCGGCCAACCGAGCCATCGTCTGGCCGACGGCGCGGGTCAGGTTGACCGCGGTGTCGAAGTTGATCGCCCCGCTGCCCACCACCTTGGCGACGGTGCCTACGGCGGCCGAGTCGGCTTTGGTGAACACCATGCCAGGGACCCGCTCGGGGAAACCCAGGGCCCGCCACAGCCGAGCCGTCTCCTCCACGCTCAGGCCGGTCTCTTCGAGATCCTCCTCGGCCGGGCTGACGAAGTCCTCCCCCAAGATGGCCCGCTCGAGCCCCTCCCTGGTGAAGATGCGGGCCCGATGAGCCTCGGGGTTCGGCTCGGAGCCGGGGGTTTCCTCAGCTGCCATCGTCTCGGTGATCACGCTCGCCGGCGGACAGCCGGTGCAGCTGGTCGGAGACGACCAGGGTGCCACAGCCGAAGACCCGATCGATCACACCAAGCTCGAAGTCGACCCCGCTGATCCGGTTGAGCGGGATGGTCCGACCGGACTTGGCAACCCACCAGAAGACGGCGCCGGCAGCGATCACCCAGATGCCGATCTGCAGGGCCAGGATCTCGCCGCTGAGGATGCTCAGCAGGATCGCCGCGGCCACCACCACGATGCCGATGAGCACGGGGAAGATGAGCGCCTTGGGATGGGTGCGGGTGGAGACCACCACCGTCTCGCCCTGGTTGAGGAGTTTTGCTGGGAACGCCACGCCCTGATTCTCTCACCGCGCCGGGCGCACGTGCACCACATCCCCGGCACCGATCGTCACCGACGTGCCGCTCCGGGCGACCACGAGTCCGCCGCGGTCGGAGATCTCCACCGCCTCACCGGTCACCGACCTCCCGCCGGGCAGGTCCACGCGCACCTGGCGACCGACCGTGCTGCAGACCGAGGTGTACGCCGCCGCCAGGCCGCTGCGCTCGGGATCGCCGTCGGCGTCGCTCCAGGAATCGTACCGGTGACGAAGCGAGCCGAGCAGACTGACCAACAGCTCGGTGCGGTCGACCTCGAGCCCGGCCATCCCCAGCGAGGTCGCCGTCTCCACCGGCAGCTCGGCCGCTGTGCTCGAGACGTTGAGACCGATGCCGAGCACCGCGGCGGGCCCGATCGGAGTGCTGATCGCCTCCACCAGCAGCCCGGCAACCTTCAGGTCGTCGAGCAGCACGTCGTTGGGCCACTTCAGGCCCGCGGTCCTCGCCCCGGCCGCTCGCAACGCCTCGACGACCGCCACCCCGGTCAGCAGCGGCAGCCACGGCCACTGGGGTTGGGGGACGGTCGGCCGCAGCAGCACCGACCAGGTCAGCGCCGCCCGCGCCGGGGTCGTCCAGACCCGGTCGAGTCGTCCACGTCCGCAGGTCTGATGCTCGGCGACGATCACCAGGCCGGCCGCGGCACCCTGCCGGGCCCTCTCGACGACCAGCGCGTTCGTCGAGGGCGCCGCCTGGACCACCTCTACGTCGTACGACGGCCCAACACCTGCCCGCAGCCGGTCGAGGTCGAGGGGTGGACGCGCTGGTGGATTCGTCGGGGGATCGCTCACGGCACCCATTCTCCCCATCGGGGGCACGACTAGATTGACCCAGGTGAGCCACGATGAGCCCCCAGACGTCCACAGCACCGCCACCAAGTTGGTCGAGCTGGAGCAACGACTCGACGAAGCGGTGCACGCCGGGTCGGCCAGGGCGCTGGAGAAGCAGCACGCGAAGGGCCGCAAGTCGGCTCGCGAGCGAATCGAGCTGCTCTTCGACGAGGGGTCGTTCGTCGAGCTTGACGAGTTGGCGCGGCATCGAGCGACCGGGTTCGGGATGGAGGAGAACCGGCCGTACGGCGACGGGGTGGTGACCGGCTACGGCGCGGTCGACGGCCGAGCCGTGTGCGTGTTCTCCCAGGACTTCACCGTCTTCGGCGGCTCCCTGGGCCAGGTCTACGGCGAGAAGATCACCAAGGTGATGGACCTGGCGATGAAGACCGGCTGTCCGATCATCGGTATCAACGAGGGTGCCGGGGCGCGCATCCAGGAGGGTGTGGTCTCGCTGGGGCTGTACGGCGAGATCTTCCGTCGCAACGTGCACGCCTCGGGGGTGATCCCCCAGATCTCGCTGATCATGGGGGCGTGCGCCGGTGGGCACGTCTACTCCCCCGCGATCACCGACTTCACCGTGATGGTCGACGGCACCTCCCACATGTTCATCACCGGACCCGACGTTATCAAGACCGTCACCGGCGAGGACGTCTCGATGGAGGACCTCGGCGGCGCCCGGACCCACAACTCCACGTCCGGGAACGCCCACTACCTGGCCAGCGACGAGGACGACGCGCTCGACTACGTCAGGACGCTGTTGTCCTACCTGCCGCCGAACAACCTCGACCCGGCGCCGATCTATCCCGTCCCTGCGGGCAGTGCGTCCGCGGACCTGGCGGTCTCCGACACCGACCGAGATCTTGACGTGGTGATCCCCGACAGTCCCAACCAGCCCTACGACATGACCGAGGTGATCACCGCGATCCTCGACAACCAGGACTTCCTCGAGGTCCAGGCCCTGTTCGCCCCCAACATCGTGGTCGGTTTCGGTCGGGTCGAGGGGCACCCGGTCGGCGTGGTCGCCAATCAGCCACTGTCGCTAGCGGGCACCTTGGATATCGACGCCTCGGAGAAGGCCGCCCGGTTCGTCCGTTTCTGCGATGCCTTCAACATCGCGGTGCTGTCGTTCGTGGACGTGCCCGGCTTCCTGCCCGGCACCGACCAGGAGTGGAACGGCATCATCCGCCGCGGCGCCAAGCTGATCTATGCGTACGCCGAGGCCACCGTGCCGCTGATCACCGTGATCACCCGCAAGGCCTACGGCGGCGCCTACGACGTGATGGGCTCCAAGCACCTGGGGGCCGACCTGAACCTGGCCTGGCCGACGGCCCAGATCGCGGTGATGGGTGCCCAGGGAGCGGTGAGCATCCTCTACCGCACGGAGCTCGCCACCGCGGAGGACCCGGACGCCGCCCGTGCGGAGTTCACCGCCCGCTACGAGGAGACGCTGGCGAACCCCTACGTCGCCGCCGAGCGGGGGTACGTCGACGCGGTCATCGCACCGCACGAGACCCGCAGCAAGATCGTCCGAGCGCTGCGCGTGCTGCGCACCAAGCGCGAGACCCTGCCGGCCAAGAAACATGGAAACATCCCGCTATGACCGACGAACCCGAGCCCTACCTCCGCGTCATCAAAGGCGAACCGACGCCGGCCGAGCTGGCCGCGCTGGTCACGGTGATCGCGTCGTTGGACGCCGACGCCCGAGCCGCCGCCCGGGCCCGGGCCTGCGCCGAGGCACTCCTGGGGGCCGATCACAGCGCCTGGGCCGCCCCGGGCCCGCGTCTGCGGGGTCCCCATCTGCCCGGTCGGGGGGCCTGGCGGGCCAGCGGTCTGCCTCGCCGGCAGTAGCGTCACGACCAAGGGTTCACCAGGGTCACGCCGGTGCGTTCGAAGTCCCAGGTGTTGCGCGTCACCACGGTCAGCGATCGTGCCAAGGCGGTACCGGCGATGAGGGCGTCGTGACTGGGCGCCCGGTCGGGGACGTGAAGCGGTGCGACACGTCGCCCTGCCGCTAGGTCGAGGGGCAGAATGCGCCCGTCGAATCCGGAGAGCACCCTGTCTTCGAACCAGCGGGACGGTCTGCCTGGGCTTGATCGGCGCGAGCGATGCCGAAGGTGGCGACCTCGATCTCCACTACGGTGACGAAGCTGATCGCCAGGTCGGTCGAAGCGTGGTCTGCGATTTACGCGTTTACGCCGGGGTCGCGGCGGCTCTTGCGGAGTTCACTGATGACATTGGTGTCAAGCAGATACCGAACAGTTCGTCGGATCCGATCTCGATGCCAACAGGGTCAAAGTCTATTTCGTCGTCTCCTGCCTCGGAGTCGCTCATCTTCAGCCAGTCCCGAGGTTGGCCGACACTTGGTGAAGGCGCTCGTACTCGGCGTAGGTCATCAGGACGAACGAGGGCCGACCGTGTTCGCTGATGACCACCGGCTCACCCCCTGAGCCGCCCGCTTGACCTCGCTAGGCTCGGCCGGTGACCACGCTGATTCTCGCCTCCGCCTCCCCCGCCCGACTCGCCACGCTGCGGTCGGCCGGCGTCGAGCCGACGGTGGTGGTCTCCGGCGTGGACGAGTCGGTACTGACCGACCTGCCGCCGGCTGAGCTGGCGCTGCAACTGGCCGAGCTCAAGTGCGCCGCGGTCGCTCAGCGTGCGGACCTGCCCGCCGCCGAGCTGGTGCTGGGCTGCGACTCGGTGCTCGAGCTGGACGGCGAGGCCTGCGGCAAGCCTGCCGATGCCGACGAGGCGACGACCCGGTGGCGGACGATGCGCGGCAGGTCGGGTCAGCTGCACACCGGGCACTGCCTGCGCGACCTGGCGTCGGGGCGCGTCGCCGCGGCGGTCGCCTCGACCACGGTCCACTTCGCGGATCTCAGCGACGACGAGATCGCGGCGTACGTCGCCACCGGCGAGCCGCTGCAGGTCGCGGGGGCGTTCACCGTCGACGGTCTGGGTGGAGCGTTCGTGACCCGGATCGAGGGCGACCACCACAACGTGGTGGGACTCAGCCTGCCGCTGCTGCGCGATCTGGTCGCCGAGCTGGGTCACTCCTGGACCGACCTGTGGAGCGTGGTCGGCCCTTCGTGAGGCCCGATCAGCCGGGGGCCACGACGCTCAAGCCGCCGGGTCGACTGCCTGCAGGTGCTCGGGTTCCTCGTGCTCCGCGAGCAGCGGACGTCGGAAGACCAACGTCCGGAACAGGAAGAACCGCGCCGCGTTGGCCATCCCCAGACCGATCACGTTGGCCGAGATGTTGTCCGAGACCGGGTCGTCCAGCCCGAAGCCGTTGCGGCTGATCCACAGACAGGTGATCGGGATCAACATGGTCGCCAGGTTGATCACCACGAAGGCGGTGAAGCCGCCGTCGGAGTGCCGTGCCTCGCGGTGTTTGAAAGCAAAGGATTTCGTGCCGCGATAACTGATCAACATGCCGACGCAGTTGGCGAGTACGTAGGCCATCTCGGGGCTGGCGTTGAGCGGCGCGAACCCGTCGAAGAAGAAGCCGTGGACCAAGAAGTTGAACAGAACCAACGCGACCGCCGTCGCCACCAGCCCCACGGCAAGGAACCGGGTCACCTCGGCGGCGAACCGCTGCCACCGTTGTCCCACGAGCCCAGGCTAGACCTTGGGGTCGCCCAGATCCGCAACGTCGATTGCTGGGCACGTCACCGTGGCGCCAACGCCCGATCACTGAGCTCGCGCAGCTCGGCAGCCGCCGCTACCTCGGCCGGGGTGGGCGCGCTGTCGGCACCCGACCCGCCCACCAGCACCTCAGCACCGTCGAGCGCGAACGGCCCCGACCACCACCGGCCCAGAGCGGCGCCCAGGACACGGACCCGCTCGATGTCGAGACCGGCGGCCCGTGCGGCCCTCAGGCTCGGCTTGCTGTCGAGTCGGGGCAGCCACAGCACCGGTCCTTCGCGGTCTGCGTCGGGCCCCGTCTCGACACGCGGCTCGACCGGAGTCTCGCCCGGACCCCGGGTCCTCTCGGTCCACAGCACCGGCTCGGCCAGTGCCACAGCGTAGGCGTCGTGCCCCTCGGCGCGGGGGTGGAAGGACTCGACGATCGGCAGGACCAGGCCGTTGACGAACGGCTCGGGGTCGCAGATCTCGTGCCCGGTGAACCGCTCACGCACGTCGACCGACTCCACCCCAGCCGCCTCTGCTGCGGCCACGACAACGTCGGCCAGCAGATCGGCTGCCTCGTTGAGCCGGCGCAGCTCGGTGTCGGTGAAGAAGGTCAGCAGCTGACAGTCCCCACCGCCAGGGCGGTCGGGATCGCCGAACAGCCGCGGATAGGTCGCCACCAGCACCTGGGCGTTCGGCGCGGCCGCCTGCACCAAGGTGTAGGTGCTGCGCAGCCGGTTCGGGAGCACCTCGCGGATGTAGCGTTCAGCACGATCCACCGCGGCGACCCCGTTGCCCAGCCACCATGGCGCCGCGGCCGTCCGGAGGACGGTCGCGAACCCGGCGTCGTCCCCGCCGATGGTGAGCGTCACCAACCCGGTGGACTCGCCGAGCCACGGCAGCTGACGGACCAGGAGGTCGTCGATGAGCGCACCGTTGCAGGACACGTAGGCCACATCGAGGCCGAGCTCGCGGGCCAGGGTCAGCGGATAACCCTGTGGGCCACGGAGGCACCAGCCGGTGCCGCCGCCGGCACCGACCCCGGCCGAGTAAGAGTCGCCCATGGCGACGTACGGCAGATCCATGGCACGAGGGTGCCCTACCAGCCCGCGACCTAGGTGACCGGCAGGCCCAGACCCCGCGCGATCAGCATCCGCTGTACCTCCGAGGTGCCCTCGCCGATCTCGAGGACCTTGGCGTCGCGGTAGAACCGCGCCACGGGGTATTCCTCCATGAAGCCGTAGCCGCCGAAGATCTGCGTCGCGATCCGGGTCGAGGTGACTGCTGACTCGGTGGCGTAGAGCTTGGCCACCGCCGCGGCCTGCTTGAAGTCCTTCATCGCCACATCGCGTCCGGCGTCCATGGCGTCGCGCATCGCGGCGGCGCGGTAGGTGAGCATCCGGGAGGCGTCGAGCATCACCTGGAGGTCCGCGATCTGGAAGGCGACTCCCTGCTTGGCGCCGATCGGCGCCCCCGAGGTCTGGCGCTCGCCGGCGTAGGCGACGCTGGCGTCCAGCATCGCCTGGATGCAGCCGACGGCCAGGGCCGCGATCGCCACCCGTCCGTCGTCCAGGATGGCCAGGAACTGCGGGTAGCCACGCCCCCGGGTGCCAAGCAGGTGATCCTCGGGCACTCGGGCGTCGGCGAAGCTCAACGGGTGGGTGTCCGAGGCGTGCCACCCGAGCTTGTCGTAGGCCTTCTCGACGGTGAATCCGGGGGTGCCGTTGGGCACCACGATGGTCGAGATCTCCGGACGGTCTGGACGGTCGGGGTCGGAGCCGGTCTTGGCGGTGACCGTCACCAGGCTGGTGATCGTGGAACCGGAGTTGGTGATGAACTGCTTGGCGCCGTTGACGACCCACTGGCCGTCGACCAGCTCGGCCTTGGTCTGCGAAGCCCCGGCATCCGAACCGGCACCGGGTTCGGTCAGCCCGAAGCCGGCCAGCGCCTCACCGGCCACCAGATCGGGCAGCCAGCACTGCTTCTGCTCGTCGGTGCCGTAGGTCAGGATCGGGTTGATCCCGAGCCCTACCGCGGCCTCCAGGGTGATCCCCATCGACTGGTCGACGCGGCCGATCTCCTCGATCGCCACGCACAGGCTGGTGAACCCGCCGTCCTCGCCGCTCAGGCCGGCGCCGCCGTACTCCTCGGGAGCGGTCAGCCCCATCAGTCCGAGCTTGCCCATCTGACCGACGACCTCGACTGGGAACTCGTGGTCGCGATCCCACTGGGCGGCGTACGGCGCGATCTGCTGCTCGGCGAAGCCGCGGACGACGCGCCGGAACTCTTCGTGCTCTCGGGACAACTCGAAACCCAGGGACATGGCCTCGACCATACCCGCCTGAGGTTAAGGATCGTTAACCTTCGAACGCCCGTCTACGGCTCACCCGCAGGTGTCGCACACCCCGGTCGACGGCAGGGCCATGAAGCAGGTGGGGCACAGCGTCACCGGACGGTCGCTCTTGGCGACCTTGCGGGGCGCGGGTGCGGGACGCGGGCTCGTCGCCGTACGCCGCGGGGCTCCTGCCCGCTCTGCAGATCCACGGGTGGATCGGGTGGCCGCACGCGATGGCGGCCGCAGCGACACCAGCCGACTCAGCGGGCGCTCCCCGTCGCGCTCGCAGATCTTGTCGACCAGGGCGAGAGCCTCGGGCACCCAGTTGGCTACCGGGTGGCTGGTGTGGATCAGGGTGCGCGCCTGCACGAGATCGGCGAGCTCGGTCTGGGTCATGGGCTGACCGGCGCGGGCGGTCAGCAGGTCATGGGCCGCACTGACCCAGGCCTGCATGGCGATCGTCTTCGACGTCGGGGCGGCGTCGGGCTCGTGCCAGAAGCCCTTGCGCTTGACCTCTCCCCGCATCTATCTAGCTCCTAGAGGTAGAGACCGTGTTGGGAGTCACCGAGACGGTCCGCCGCCACCGCGTGCACGTCGCGCTCGCGAAGCACCACGTAGACGTCCCCGTGCACCTCGACCTCGGCCTTGTCCTCGGGGTCGAAGAGCACCTTGTCACCGGACTCGACCGAGCGTGCGTGCGGTCCGACGGCGACCACCCGTGACCAGGCGAGGCGACGCGCACCCATGGCTGCGGTCGCCGGGATCACGATGCCGCCGGAGGAGTGCCGTTCGCCCGATTCCCGGTCCACCTCGACCAGCAACCGGTCCCCCAGCATCCTGATCGGGATCTTCTCGGTGGCCGTCAGGCCGGGCGCGGCGCTCACCGATCAGTTGGTGATCTTGCGCAGGGTGACGAACACCGCGACCACGCCTACCACGCCACCGACGACCTTGAGGATGTTGTCGGTCCGCGGCGACCCGTCTTGGGCGATGAAGAACGCCTTGATGGAGGTGATCTCGCGATTGATGATGGTCTTGGGGCTGGCCCGATAGGTCAGCTGGTCGATGGTGGAAGCCAAGCGCACACGAGTTTCCTCGATGTCACGCTCCAAAGACGACAGTTCGCTGGTCACACCGGTCAGGGTATCAACCTTTGAGCTGTCACCGCCCGGGCCGTCCGCATCGGGTGTCCCTATCGGGTGTCCCTGTGGGAGCATCGTGGGCATGAACGAGTCCACCAACACAGCTGCCGTCCGCCTCTCCCCCGGCGACACCGCACCCGACTTCACCCTGCCCGACGACAAGGGCGGCCAGGTCACCATGTCCGACCTGCGCGGCAGCAAGGTGATCGCTTACTTCTACCCCGCCGCGATGACGCCGGGATGCACCACCGAGGCTTGCGACTTCACCGACTCTCTGGATTCGCTGAAGGCACGAGGGTTCGAGGTGGTCGGCATCTCCCCGGACTCTCCCGAGAAGCTGGCGGAGTTCCGCAAGAACGACCACCTGACGATCACGATGCTGTCGGACCCCGACAAATCGGTACTGAACGCGTACGGCGCCTTCGGCGAGAAGTCCCTCAACGGCAAGACCGTCGTCGGCGTGATCCGGTCCACCGTGGTCGTGGATGAGCAGGGCCTGGTCGAGCAGGCGCAGTACAACGTCCAGGCGACGGGGCACGTGAGCAAGCTCCGCAGGGAGCTCGGCGTCGACTGACGCAGCGAGGCACGAGCGGAGTCAGGTCGGCGCCGCAGACAAAACAGCGTCGACTGACGCAGCGAGGCACGAGCGGAGTCAGGTCGGCGCCGCAGACAAAACAGCGTCGACTGACGCAGCGAGGCACGAGCGGAGTCAGGATCACGCCGACCTTGGATAGTCCCTAGCGTTTGGCACGGTGTTGAGCCCCCGGAATGGTGCTGATTGCTAGGGACTATCGGATCCCGAGCGCGGTCAGGTGGTTGGCATCTGCGGCGTACGCCTAGACTTCCCGCCGAGCCGAAGTGGTGGAATTGGCAGACACGCGGCACTTAGGATGCCGTGCTCTAGGGCGTGGGGGTTCAAGTCCCCCCTTCGGCACCCATTCGTCTGCGGCCGTCGCGTGCGCCGTGCACAGGGTTGATCACCGCGCGGACCTAGGAGATCGCCAACGGCCGGCTGCGCCAACCACCTGGCTCCTGCTCCTCGGGCCGAGTCGGTCTTCATACGCACCGCTGGGCGGAGTGAGGTAGCCACCGACAGCCAGCGTCCGGACACGGTCAAGACCAAGTAGCCACCGACGACGACCAGTAGCAGCCTACGACCATCACACCCCGGCACGCTACGGTCACCTCACCCCCGAGAAACTTTCGGGCGCGTGGCCGTCAGTCGTGGTGAAGCCGGGAGACGACCAGGGTTGCAATCGCCCGTAGGGCCCGACCGCGGTGCGAGATCCGGTCCTTCTCCCCCGGGCCGAGCTCGGCGGTGGTGAGTCCGGTCCCGGCGTACTCATCGGCGACGAAGATGACGTCGTAGCCGAATCCGCCGGACCCGCGAGCAGTCCGGATGATGGCACCATCCATCCGTCCGTGCTCGACGGTCTCGGAGCCATCGGGGTGGGCGAAGGCGACCGCGCACCGGAAGTGCGCGCCGCGTCGATCGTCGGGCACGTCGGCCAGCTGACTCAGCAGCAGCTGGTTATTGGCCGCATCGCTCTTCGGGGTTCCTCCCCAGCGCGCGGACAGCACCCCGGGCATCTGGTTCAGCGCGTCCACACAGAGCCCGCTGTCGTCGGCCAGCGTGGGCAGTCCGGTTGCGGCCAGCCCGGCCCGCGCCTTGACTAAAGCGTTGCCCTCGAAGGTCGGCTGGTCCTCGACCGATTCGTCGTACGCCGCGACGTCGTCGAGGCCGAGCACCCGCAGGTCGGGTGCGTGCTCGGCGAGGATCCGCTGCATCTCGGTGATCTTGCCTGGGTTGCGAGTGGCCAGGAAGACCGCCCGCCCGAGCCCTTCACCCACCCCAGGGTCACCCACCGCAGAGTCACCCACCGGCGAGCGCCTCGCGCTGCATCCGGGTGAGGTCCGCGCAGCCCTTCTCGGCCAGTCCCAGCAGGGCGTCGAGCTCGGCCCGGTCGAAGGGCGCCCCTTCGGCGGTGCCCTGCACCTCCACAAAACTGCCCTCGCCGGTCATCACGACGTTCATGTCGGTCTCGGCCCGAACGTCTTCCTCGTAGGGCAGGTCCAGCCGCGGCACACTGTCGATGATCCCCACCGACACTGCGGCCACCGAGCCCGTCAACGGCTCGCCCTTCAGGGCGCCGGTGGAGCGAAGGTGAGCGACGGCATCGGCCAGGGCGACGTACGCTCCGGTGATCGCCGCAGTACGGGTGCCGCCGTCGGCCTGGAGGACGTCGCAGTCGAGCTGGATGGTGTTCTCGCCCAGGGCCCGGTAGTCGATCACGGCCCGCAGCGAGCGGCCGATCAGCCGGGAGATCTCGTGGGTGCGTCCCCCGATCCGGCCCTTGACCGACTCGCGGTCCGAGCGGGTGTTGGTGGCCGCGGGCAGCATGGCGTACTCGGCGGTCACCCAGCCGAGCCCGGAGCCCTTGCGCCAGCGCGGCACCCCCGGGGACGCCGACGCCGCACACAGCACCCGGGTCCGGCCGAACTCGACCAGCACCGAGCCGGCGGCGTGGTCGAGCCAGTTGCGGGTGATGGTGATCGGGCGCAGCTCATCGTCGGCACGGCCATCCGCGCGGAGCGCGATGTTGGTGGAGTCAGTCATGGCCCCGAGCCTAGGGCTCGGGGACATGATCAGGGTTCACCGGCTCGGGGCCTACTTGAACTCGGTGCGAGACAGCCTGAAGATCCCCAGCACCAGCGGCGGGACCAACCAGATCAACGCGGTCACCAGGATCTGGAGCCACTGCTCCCCGGTCGGGGTGTAGTCGCCTTGGAACAACGGGGTCTGGGCGGTGTTGAACTGGACCCACGGCGCCACCTTCTCCAAGTTGGTGCTCAGCTGGGCTAAGATTCTCACCGCGATCGGCAAGATCAGGCTGTAGGCGAAGTAGGTCACTATCGCGCCGGGGTGTTCATCACCAACATCGCGATGGCGAAGACGATCAGCACCCCGATCGCATTGGCCAGGATGAAGCCGTTGAAGAACAGGTTCCAGTCGACCGACCAGGTCGGGCTGGCTCCGGTGACACTCCCGAGCAGCGTGCGCAGGGCGGCCACCAGCACGCCGAGCACCATCACCCGATTACCAGCGCGAAGCCGGTGATGAACTTGGCGACCACGACTCGACACCGCTTCGGCTCGAGGGTGAAGGTCACCAGGCCGTGCGCTGGCTGGTCTCGCTGGTCACCAGCATGATGATCAGCACCGGCAGGAAGTAGCCGAGTACGCCCCCGGCGATCGGCAGGAAGTCGCCGAAGTTCTTGTCCGCGTCATCGGCGGCGAGGGCGTAGATCACCTCGACGACCACCAACAGGCCGATCACCCCGATCGCCACCCAGCGGCCGGCGCGGGTGTCCAGTGCCTTGCGCAGCTCACTGCGCGCCAGCCGGCTCATCGGCACCCGCGGGGTCCAGGAGATGTCGATAGCCACCGTGGGGAAACGTGTCTCGAATGCGGTCGTACTCATGCCATGGCTCCTTCGGATACGTTCTCGCACTGGGTGTCGCAGGTGCGGGCGAGAAGAGATCCTCGAGGCCGGCGGTGGGGCCCGAAGGTCGGTCAGCACCAAGGCCCTGCTCGGCGGCGACGTGACCGACCTCGACCGGTGCGACTGTGACGCTGAGGCCCTCACCGGCAACCGTGACGTCGAAGCCCCTGTCGCGCAACGCCGACGCCAACCGCTCGTTGTCGAGCGAGCAGACGTTGATGGTCACGGACCGGTCGGCCAGCAGCGACTTCTTGTCCCCCTGGGCGACGCTCTTGCCCCGTCCGATCAGCACCATCTCGTCGGCGATCAGCTCCACCTCGTTGAGCAGGTGACTGGACAACAGCACCGTGCCCCCGCGGTCGGCGTACCCCTTGAGCAGCCCGCGCATCCATCTCGTCCTCGTGAGGCCGAGGTCGGGCTGGCCCTGGGGCACGGACTGTCCGACGCCGGCCTGCTGTGACTGGTCTGCTGTGACTCAGACCTCGTAGGTCTCCCCGCACTCGGCCAGGCCCAGCGGGCCCGAATAGGTAGCCTCGGCCTCGCGTAGTGCCCGGTCGCGGCCGTGCCAGGGAGGGATATGGGTCAGCAGCACCCGCCGGGCCCCGGCCCTGGTGGCGGCCTCGCCGGCTTCCCGCCCGGTCAGATGGATCTCGGGAGGATTGGTCGCACCGTGCACGAAGGAGGCCTCGACCAGGAACAGGTCGGCCGCGGTGGCAGCGCTGACCAACCCCGTGCAGACACCGGTGTCCCCGGAGTAGGTCACTGTGCGGCCGGCCGAGGTCACCCGCAGGGCGTACGCCGGGACCGGGTGCGAGACCGGATAGGGATGGATCTGGAACGGTCCGATCGTGAACGCTCCATCGAAGACGGCGAAGTCGAACTCCGCCCTCATTCCCGGGTCCGCCGGCAGGTCGTAGGCGCGAGCCATCCGCTCCGCGGCACCCTCGGGACCCCAGACCGGGATCGAGCGATGCGGGCCCGCGGGGTGATATCTGCGCAGCACGTAGTAGCCGCACAGGTCCAGGCAGTGGTCGGCATGCAGGTGGCTGAGCAGGACCGCGTCGATCGATAGCGGGTCGACGTGGCGTTGGAGGGCACCGAGTGCGCCACTGCCCAGATCCAGCAGGATCCGCCAGGTGCGTCCGTCGGGGTCATCGGGGTCCGCCGCCTCCAGCAGGTAGCAGCTCGCCGGGGAGTCCGGCCCGGGATAGGACCCCGAGCAGCCGACTACGGTCAGCCTCATCGGATCGCACCCACTGTGGTGGACGACGAAACCTGGTGGGCTCGACTCAGCTCGGGACCCAGGAACCGTCTTCCCAGCCGGGCGAACTCCTCGGCCGAACCGGTGGTCAAGAATTCGTAGGAAGGCTCGCCCTGCGGGCGGGTCAGCCCCTCGCGGGCCAGCAGCCGGTAGACGTCCTTGGCGCACTCCTCGGCACTCGAGACCAACGTCACCTGGTCGCCCATCACCAGCGAGATCACCCCGGTCAGCAGTGGGTAGTGGGTGCAGCCCAGCACCAGGGTGTCCACACCGGCAGCGACCAACGGGTCGAGATATTCGTGGGCGACCGCGACCAGTTCGTCGCCTGAGGTCTCACCACGCTCGACGAAGGTCACCAGCCGGGGACAGGCGCGAGTGACCAGCTCGACGTGGGGAGCCGCGGCAAACGCGTCCTCGTAGGCCAGCGAGTCCACGGTGGCCCGGGTCCCGATCACCCCGATTCGTCCACTTCGGGTGGCGGCCACGGCCCGTCGGGTCGCCGGCAGGATCACCTCGATCACCGGCACCTCGTACCGCTCACGCGCATCGCGCAGCACCGCAGCCGAGGCCGAGTTGCAGGCGATCACCAGCGCCTTGACACCGTGCTCGACCAGCCGGTCCAAGCACTCCAGGGCAAACCCACGGACCTCACCGATCGGCCGGGGCCCGTAGGGCTGGCGAGCGGTGTCACCCAGATAGACCACCGACTCGTGCGGCAGTTGGTCCAGCACCGCGCGAGCCACGGTCAGCCCACCGAAGCCGGAGTCGAAGATGCCGATCGGCGCATCCACGTCGCCAACCTCCGACCCAGCCCCCGACACCAACTTCGACACCGCTCAAGGTTAGAGCAGGGGCTCAGCAGGGGCTCAACCTCGGACCCGGACCACACCCTTGACGGCGTCAACCTGGTCGACGTCGCCGCGCCAGGTGGCCTTCAGCTTGGTCACCACGCGAGAGCCCGCAGGCATCCGGGCGCCGGGCCGGACGACGGCTCTGAGCTTCTGGGTCTTGCCGGGGTCGATCCTCGTCTTCCACCCACGGTCGGAACCGACCGCCTTGGTGATGTCACGACCACCGACGTAGTAGCGCACCTTCGCCCCGCGCGGACGATCCTTGGCGCTGACGACGGCCTTGTTGCGCGCCTGCCCCGAGTTGTCGAGGCGGACCCGGAAGATCCGGTGCTGCCCGGCGCGGGCACGGGTCTGCTGGGTTTGGTTCTTGGCGGACCTGTTGGAGACCCCCTTGCCCACGAAGCCGTTCTTGCCTCGTACCGCGATCTGGGCATCCACGCGCTGGTCGCTGGGTCGCACGGTGACGGTGACCGCCGTCGGGCTTCCGAGGATCGCGTTGTCGACCGCGTTCAGCACCAAACCGATGGTCTCCGACCCCTCGGCCAGGTCATCGGCGACGATCGTCAGCGCGATGGTCTTCGGGTCTCACCGGGCGCGAAGACGAGCCGGCCGTCGGGCACCGTGAAGTCCTCGGCCCGGGTCGCGGTGCCCGAGTTCCAGGGCGTAGTCCACCGTGACCGGCCCCTGGGCGGGATCGCGGCCGAGCAGATTCACCGGGACGTAGACGACCTGACTGCGCTCGGTGACGTTCCACGAGGGGCGCCCGAAGGTCACCTCGGTCTGGCTCATCCAGGCCCGGCGCTGCCGCAGCCACTTCCCCAGGAAGTCCACCTCGTCGCCAAACGTGCTGCCGTGCACGCTGCCTACGACGGCCTGGGACTCCTGGCGCCACACCGACCAATCGGCGGCGGCGGAGGCGTCGATACGCTCAGCAGCAGCAGGAAGCTGGTTGATGGCACGGTCTGCGACCGGCGCGAGCTCGGCCCACCGCTGCTTCACCAGCGCCGCGAACGCCGGGTCCTCGAACATCCGCGAGATCCAGTGCTCGCCGAGTCTGACGTGCCACCCCTGGGGTGAGGTCTGATATTTCCACTTGGTCCCGGCACTGAGGTCGAAGTCCCAGACCGGGCCCATCGCGATCTTCTCACCGGGGCTCCAGGAGAAGTAGACGCTGGAGTAGAAGTTGGAGTCCTGGTTGCGGAAGAACTCCTGGACCAGATACCAGTCCACGGCGGTGTCGACATCGATGTACGACGCGTAGCCACGCTCGGGATCGGCGAAGCGCTTGCCGTAGAGGACCCTCTCGAACTCGTCGATCGCCTCCTTGACCTCGCGCTTCTGCCTATTGGAGAGCTCGTCGGGGTCCTTGTAGCCGATCAGCAGCCCCTTGCTGGAGCGGAACCCGGGGTCG
>JBBPYJ010000007.1:0-4970 GCA_038200025.1 Propionibacteriales bacterium
GGAAGCCATGAAGTCCTCGAGCGTACGACGCACGCGACGCTTGGCCTGCATGGCCGCACGCTCGCGGGCCTCACGCTTCTCAGCGATCTGGCGGGCCATCCTGTCGTCGTCGACGACGAGGAAGTTCTGACCCGCACCGGGCACCGTGCTCAGACCCAACACCATCGCCGGACGCGACGGGTCGGCCTCGAGGATCTCTTCGCCGTGCTCGTCGAGCATGGCGCGCACCCGGCCGTACGTCGGACCGGCAACGACTGTGTCCCCGACCCGCAGCGTGCCGCGCTGGACCAGCACCGTGGCCACCGGGCCGCGACCGCGGTCCAGATGAGCCTCGACGACCAGTGCCTGGGCGTCCTGGGTCGGGTTGGCCCGCAGGTCCAAGGACGCATCGGCGGTCAGGATGATCGACTCGAGCAGCCTGTCCAGGTTGAGCTCGGACTTGGCCGAGACATCGACGAACATCGCCTCACCGCCGTACTCCTCGGGCACCAGACCGTATTCGGTGAGCTGGCCGCGCACCTTGGTCGGGTCGGCGTCGGGTTTGTCGATCTTGTTCACCGCGACCACGATCGGTACGCCGGCAGCCTTGGCGTGGTTGAGCGCCTCGACCGTCTGCGGCATCACACCGTCGTCGGCCGCAACGACCAGCACGGCGATGTCGGTCGCCTGCGCGCCACGAGCACGCATGGCGGTGAACGCCTGGTGACCCGGGGTGTCGATGAAGGTAATCGCCCGGTCCTGACCATCGACGTCGACGTGAACCTGGTAGGCACCGATGTGCTGGGTGATCCCACCGGCCTCCTTGGCCACCACATTGGCGTTGCGCAGGGCGTCGAGCAGCTTGGTCTTTCCGTGGTCGACGTGGCCCATCACGGTCACGACCGGCGGCCGGATCACCAGGTCGGCGTCCTGACCCTCGTCCTGACCGAACTCCAGGTCGAAGGATCCCAACAGCTCGCGGTCCTCGTCCTCGGGGGAGACGACCTCGATGGTGTAGTTGAGCTCCTCGCCGACCATCTCCAGCGTCTCGTCGTTGACCGATTCGGTCGCGGTGACCATCTCGCCCAAGGAGAACAGCATCTGCACCAGCGCAGCCGCGTCGACACCGATCTTCTCGGCGAAGTCGGTCAGCGATGCGCCGCGAGGCACCCGGACGGTCTCGCCGTTGCCCTTGCGGACACGCACGCCACCGAGGGTGGGGGCATCCATCTGCTCGAACTCTTGACGGCGCGCCCGCTTGGACTTGCGCCCACGACGCGACGGACCACCGGGACGACCGAAGGCCCCCTGGGTGGTGCCGCGCTGTCCTGGACGGCCGCGACCACCGGGTCCACCGAAGCCGGGTCCGCTGCGACCCGGCGCACCAGCACCGGGAGCACCACCGGGGCGACCGGGAGCGCCGCCGGGACGAGCCGGAGCACCGCCGCGGGCGGGGGCGCCGGGACGACCGGGGGGCCCACCGCGACCGGCAGCACCGCCGGGACCGAAGGCCGCTGGGTTCTTGGGCATCATCGCCGGGTTCGGGCGAGGCATCCCCGGACGACCGGGGGCGCCGCCGTCACGCGCGGCCGGAGGCCGGGGCATCCGCTGATCGTCGGCCGGTGCGGGGTCCGATCCCGGAGCCGGGGCGGGCCGACGACCCATCCCCTGCGCCGGAGCGAAGGGGTTGTTGCCGGGCCTGGGCGCCCCACCGGGCTTGGCGCTCGGAGCACCGGGCTTGGCGGTCGGTCGAGCTCCGGGCTTGGCGGCGGGACGAGGCACAGCGGGTGCGCTGCCGGGGCTATCGGGACCACCGGACTCGGCAGCCGGAGCCACCGGGTCGGCCACGGTCTGCTCGACCGGAGCCGGCTGGGCATCGGGCTCGGGTGCGGCCTTGGCCTTGGGGCCGGGCTTGGGCATCGCGGGTCCGGGGCTGGCGGGCGCTGCGGGCTCCGGCGTTGCGACGTCCGCAGCTGGTGCAGCTGGGGTCGACGGCTGGGAGGTCGTCACCACGGCCGGGGTCGGGGACGAGGAAGCTGGGTTCTTCGCGGGTGCCGGCTCGGGCGCTGGCGCCTTCTCCTTCAGGGCGGCGCCATAGTCTTTGCGGAACCGCATCTCCGCAGGCAGCTCGATGGTCGAGCTCGCCGACTTGACGAACTCCCCCATCTCCTTGAACTTCTCGAGAACGAACTTGCTCTCTACACCGAACTCTTTGGCGAGTTCGTGAACTCGGGTCTTAGCCACGTTTCTCCTTCTGGCCTCGAGTCCCGGTTCACCGGTGTGTTTTCTCGAGGGCCGTTAGTGGTTTTGCAAACTCATCGTTGAGATTTCATCGACGGCTCATGAGCTGCTGCTCCAGTCTCTGGTGGGTGAAGCTTTCAAGTGGTTCTGCTTGTCGCTATCAGGCAGCGAGGCGATCTGTTCGCCCAGCGATGTGGTGGCCAGCCCCGCTCCGGACCGCAGGGCCCGACCGAATGCTCGCTTGCGCACCGCGAGGTCGAAACACCTGACGTTGGGATGCAGGTGCGCTCCCCGTCCGGTCGCGGTGGACTTCGGATCGAGTACGACGACCGGCCGGCCGAGCGCATCCGAGCCGGCGACCACGCGCATCAACTCAACTTTAGTGGCCCGCTCCCGACATCCGATGCACGTCCGCACGGGACTGGGCGCAGCGACTGTCGAGGAAGAGACCACTACCCGCAGTCTACCCGCACGACGGGGTGGTTCGGCCAACCGACGCGGGTGGGACGACGTTGGTACGCCGTCTCGGCCGGGGTCGTGAGCCTCTCACCGGGTTCCTCACTCCGCGCTGGTCGGCTCGTCATCGGACTTGATGTCGATGCGCCAGCCGGTCAGCCGAGCCGCCAGCCGGGCGTTTTGACCTTCCTTGCCGATCGCCAGCGACAGCTGGAAGTCCGGCATGATCACCCGCGCCGATCGGGCCGCGGCATCGACGACCTCGACCGCGTTGACCCGGGCCGGGGACAGCGAGTTGCCGACGAACCGGGCGGGTTCTGCGTGCCAGTCCACGATATCGATCTTCTCGCCGTGCAACTCGGCCATCACGTTGCGCACGCGCTGACCCATCGGGCCGATGCAGGCCCCCTTGGCGTTGACCCCTGGCCTGGTCGAGTGCACCGCGATCTTGGTGCGATGGCCGGCCTCGCGGGCGATCGCCGCGATCTCCACGGTGCCGTCGGCGATCTCAGGGACCTCGAGGGCGAAGAGCTTGCGGACCAGGTTGGGGTGCGAGCGCGACAGCGTGATCTGCGGACCGCGCATGCCCTTGCGGACCGAGATCACCAGGGTCTTGATCCGCTCCCCGTGGGCGTAGTTCTCCCCCGGAACCCGCTCGCTCAGCGGCAGGATCGCCTCCAGCTTGCCCAGGTCGACCAGCACGTCGTCAGGGTTGCGTCCCTGCTGGATGACGCCGGAGATCAGGTCGCCCTCCTTGCCGAGGAACTCGCCGAACTTGATGTCGTCCTCGGCGTCGCGCAGCCGCTGCAGCATGATCTGCTTGGCCGTGGTGGCCGCAATCCGACCGAAGCCGGCCGGGGTGTCGTCGTACTCCGCGATCTGGTTGCCCTCGTCGTCGAGTTCGGCGGCGAAAACGGTGACGTGCCCGGTCTTGCGGTCCAACAGCACCCTCGCCTGGTCCTGGGCTCCGGGACTCCTCAGATAGGCGGTGTGCAGCGCCTGCTCGATGGCCAGGACGAGCACCTCGAAGGAGATCTCCTTCTCGCGCTCGAGCATCCGCAGCACACTCAGGTCGATATCCATCAGGAGTCCTCCTTGGGACGACGGTTGAACTCGATCTGGATGACAGCCTTCTCGACGTCGGCGTAGGCGACCTCTCGATGGGTGCCGTCGACGTCGAGTCGGACCGAGGTGTCAGTGCTGTCCAGGATCCGACCGGAGACGGTCTCGCCATCGGTGGTCACCACCTTGACCAACCGGTCGGGGTTGCGCCGCCAGTGCCGCGGCAGCGTGAGCGGGCTGTCCACCCCCCGCGAGGTCACCTCGAGCGTGTACGGCCGTTCGCCCATCGCGTCGGATCCGTCCAGGGCCTCGCCGACTACTCGCGTGGCGTCGGCGATCGCGTCCAGGGTGACCCCGTCGTCGCCATCGACCGCGATGCGCAGCACCCGGTAGTTGCCCACGGGGGTCACCACGATGGCCTCGATGTCTAGACCCAACGTCCCCAGGGGTTCGATCAGCTCCTGCTCGATACGAGCCCGTACGGCGTCCGCTGCTGCGGCTGCGCTCACGATGGTCACCGACCTCCTGTGTGCTGTTGTGGGTGCACACGATAGCGCTCCCGGACCCGGCCCACCCCCAGGGGCCGGACCCCGGAGATAGGGTCGCAGCTGTGCTCGCGTCCGGGGGATCAGGCAGTCAGCCCGCGCTCTCGCGCCGGGCCGCCCTCGGGGCCGCGGTGTTGCTGGCAGCGACGGGTTGCGATCTGAACGCCGAGTCGTCGCGGCCGCCCCCCAGCGAGGCCGGTCCCGCTTCCGCCTCCAGCACTGCGACCCCGAGCACGCCGACCCAGACCGCGGCGGCAGGGACGGGGGCCGCGTCACCCGACGCAGACCTGCTGCTGCTCGACCAGACCCGGGAGGCGATCGCGACGATGCTCGAAGTCGTCGTGGCCACCCGGCGGGCAAAGCCCACCCTGCGCGGACCGCTGCGGCGGTTGCAGGACATGCACCAGGCGCACCTCGGCGCGCTCGACAGTGCCGACCCCGACACGATCAGCCGCACCGAGAAGGACCTGACTGCTGACGAGCCGTCAACTGTGCGGTCACCGTCCGGCACAGACGTCAGGTCGGCTGTGGTGTCCCTGGAGCGCCGTGAACCCCGGCTGCAACAACCGCTGGCCGACGCCTCCCTGGCGGCGGCCAGCGGGGAGTTCGCTCGGCTGCTGGCTTCCATGCACGCTTCCATGGCCCAACACCTCACTCTGCTGCCCAGGGTGCGATGAATTTCTCCGA
>JBBPYJ010000008.1:0-14811 GCA_038200025.1 Propionibacteriales bacterium
CCTGGTGCTGGGCAACACGATGCTGCTCAAGCACGCCGAGTCGGTGCCGCAGTGTGCCGAGGCGATCGCCGAGCTGCTGGCCGATGCCGGAGTCCCCACCGGGGTCTACCAGAACGTCTTCGCCAGCCACGCGCAGGTCGCCGACATCATCGGCGACCCCCGGGTGCAGGGTGTCTCGTTGACCGGGTCCGAGCGAGCCGGCGCCGTGGTCGCCTCGCTCGCGGGCCAGCACCTGAAGAAGTGCGTGCTCGAGCTGGGTGGCTCCGACCCCTACATCGTGCTCGACACCAAGGACGTCGCGTCGGCCGCGACCACGGCTTGGGAGACCCGGATCTACAACACCGGACAGGCCTGCAACTCCAACAAGCGGATGATCGTGATGGAGGATCTCTACCAGCCGTTCGTGGAGAAGCTGACCGAGCTGGCCTCGGGGTTGTCCGCCGGCGATCCGCAGGAGGGCGGCGAGGACACCTACGGTCCGCTGTCGTCGCAGGCTGCGGTGGACCTGTTGAACGAGGTTGTCGAGGATGCGGTCGGCAAGGGCGCGACCCTCCACGCCGGTGGCGAGCCCGGTTCGGGGCCTGGGGCGTATTACTCCCCGGGGGTGCTGACCGGGGTCACGCCGGCGATGCGGGCCTATCGCGAGGAGCTCTTCGGGCCGGTCGCGGTCGTCTACTCGGTCGACTCGGCCGAGTCGGCGCTCAAGCTGGCCAACGACAGCGACTACGGCCTCGGTGGCGCGGTCTTCAGCGAGGACTCCGACCGGGCTCTGGCCCTAGCGACCCAGCTCGATGTCGGAATGGCCAACGTGAACACCCCGGCCGGTGAGGGTGCCGAGATCCCCTTCGGCGGGGTCAAGCGCAGCGGCTTCGGTCGCGAGCTCGGCCCGCTGGGGATGGACGAGTTCGTCAACAAGCGGATGCTCTACGTCAAGAAGACTGCCGTCGACGCCGCCGACAACGGTTGATTCACGCGGGACGTCATCACGATCAGCGCCTATCGCGTCTTATCCTGATGACGTCCCGAGGGGCACTAGTCTCAGCTCAGGGCGCTGCCGACGAATCGGGATCGGGCCGAGTCCGCTGCCACAGAGCCATTCCCACGCTGATCGCGATCGCGGCCACGATCACCGCGACCAGGGCCACCCGATCGTCGGCGAACATGGTGTCACCGAGCAGGCCGATGGCGGAGTACGCCGTGGACCACAGAAGTGCGGCCGCGATCGCGGCGGTGGCGAAGCGACGCAACGGGTACCCACCCAGCGCGGCGGCCAGCAGTACCGGGACCCGGCCGCCCGGGACCAGGCGCGAGATCAGCAGGGTGCGCAGCTCGTGCGCCTCGATGCGTGCGCGGATCCGCTGGAGGGCGGCCTGTGGGTCCTCGCGTTGCAGCCAGCCGACCCGCTGGGCGAACGGCGCACCCAACCTGCGCAGCCCGGCGTAGACGACCACGTCTCCCAGGTAGGCGCCCAGGGCGCCACCGGCGACGACCAGGATCAGGTGCCACGGCTGGTCGGCGCGCGCCAGCACCGCCGCCGCGCTCACCGCCGCACCCGTCGGGACGATCGGAATGACGGCCCCGAAGGCGACCACGGCTACCAGGATCAACACAGCCAGGGCGGTGCTCACCGCGTATCTCCAGGCTCGAGGGGCAGTTCGAGTCGCTCGCCGAAGGCCGGGCGCAGCAGCGCGGTGGCGATCCGGTGATCGCGCAGGGCGGTGTTGAACCGGTCCCCGGGAGTTTCGAAGCGTCGGTAGTGGGTCCCGGGCGCGAGCCGTCGCAGTCCGATCGGCCAGAAGGTGCCGTAGTGCACGCCGAGCGCCCAGGTTGCGCCGACCCGCGCGACGGCGGCGGCGGCCTGGGAGGGGTCGAGATGGTCGTCGCCCAGCGTGGGTCCCCAGCCGCCGATGGGGACCAGGGCTAGGTCGACCCGAGCGACGGCGTGGAGGGGATCGGCGAGCCCGGTGTCGCCGGGATACCACCAGCTGCGGCCCTCGCCCGCGACCCGGAATCCAAGGGCCGGAGCCACCGTCCGCGACCACGGATGCCGGCGGCCGTCGTGGGCCGCGGGGAGGACCTCCAACCAGACCCCGGCCACCTCCAAGGTATCCCCGGGCTCGACCTCCACACAGTGCCGCAGCCGCAGCGCTGGGACCGCCGCCAGGGCCCCGCGCGGGACCACGACCGGGATCTCGCGTTCGAACCGCTCCAGAGAGGCCACGTGCAGATGGTCGTGATGCAGGTGCGAGATCAGCACCAGGTCCGCCGCGGTCGCCGAGGCAGCAGGTGCGGGCGCCGTACGCCGCAGATGTGCCAACCGGTCGACCAGCAGCGGGTCCGTGACGATCCGGGTGGCCCCGATCTCGACCGTCGCGGTGGAGTGCCCCCACCAGGTGACGTGCAGCGCGCCCGGTCCCGCGCGCGGGGTGCTCGCGAGCGAGCGGGGGCCGGATTCGGAACCGGGATCCGAGTCGCGCTCGAGCGGTTCTTCGCGCAACCCGAGCTGCTCCAACCGCTCGACCAGCACTCGATGAACACCCGGTCCGTCCAACGGTCGCGCCGGGACGGCCCAGGCGTGCGGGTGGATCAGCAGCGCCCGGTTCTGCCAGCCGCCGAGACCGCCGTGCGAGCCGACGAGATTCTCGAACGCCGCAACCCCGCCCAGGGTGGCATCCACCGCACCGAGCACCACGAGGTCACCCACGTGCGCCCGGGCGTCCAGACCGATCAGGGCGGCGGCTGCGCCCTCGCCGAAGATCGTCAGCGGGTCGTCCCCCTCCCCGCCGACCGAGTGACCGTCGCGCAACAGCCGCCAACCCAGGGGCCCGTCTACGCGCAGTACGCCGTCCGCATGCCGGGTGAGCACCACCCCGACGTGCGGTTGCCGGGCCAGTCCCAGCACCAGCTCGGGGTGCAGCTCGTCGATCCGCTCGCGGGTCACCCGCCCGGGCTCGGCGGTGAGGTAGAGGTGCGCCAGGCTGCCGGACGAGAGCACGAGCGGCGCGTCGGAGGCTGCATTCACCGGCGCCGGCGGTGTCCTGTCCCGGGCCCGCTCACCTCGACCGAGGACCAGCCCGGCCCCCGAGCCGGCCTGCCGCAGCAGATTGACGGGTATGGCGTTCTCCGCGGGCGTCTCATCGACGGGCGGCGCGGCCCCCAGGTCAGTCGCGTCGCACAGGTCGGCGACCACCTGGCTCAGGGTGCGCCCGGCCAGCTGCTCGAAGGTGCTGCCCTGGGCCTGACCGTGATCGGAGACCACCGCGATCTCGTAGTCCCGACTGACCTCGCCGGCGATCTGCTCGAAGAACGAGATGATCCGGTCCAGGCTCTCCAGGGTCCGCATCGCCTCCGGGCGGCTCGGCCCAGCGTGGTGGGCGACCTCGTCGTAGTCGACGAAGTCGCAGAACAGTACCGGTGCCCCGCGGGCCATCTGGTCGGCCACCACCGAGACGCTCAGGTCGCGCAGCACCACGGTCGTCAGGCCGCGCAGGAAGACGAACCTGCCGCCGCGGCGTACGCGGGGAGTCACCTGCCGCAGCCGCTGCCGACGGCCCTGGTGCAACTCGGCGATCATCTGCCCGACGACCAGCACGATCGAGCGGACGAAGCCGGTGCGGGTGTTCATGAACGACGCCACCCCGCGTTGCTCGGACGGCAGCCGGGCGTCGCTCAGCGTCAGCACCCGGGTCGGGGCGTCCCCGGAGAGGAGGTTCGAGACGCTGACCCCGCCGTCGGAGAGCAGGCCGCGGCCGGTGCTCAGCCCGCTCTCGACAAGGGTCAGGTCGGCGGGCCGGCTGCTGACCATCACGCGCTGGAGGTCCTTGTCGTACCAACGAAAACCCGGTACGGCGTGGACGTCCCCGTGCAGCAGCGCGGCCTGCCCGGCGGGGGTCGTGGCCGGCAACCCGGTGTCCCATTCGCGCAGTTGGTGGCTACCCGAGGCCAGCCACCGCGCCAGGTGCGGGGTCGCGCCGGAGGTCACGGCCTGGCGCAGCAGCGGATGACTGACTCCGTCGAGCTGGATGATCAAGAGCCCGGGGCCGGTGATCTGCTCGCGGAGGGCGGTGCTGACGGTGCGCCCGAGCACCTGGCCGAAGAACGCCTCGTCGGTGCTGGCGTCGAACAGCCAGTTCACGACCGCCGAGACGATCGTGGCGGCCCAGGAGGCGACCACGATCTGGGTCAGGGTGAAGGGCTCCACGGTTGGCACCAGGGCCAGTGCGAGGCCGAGGACCAGGGCCTGGCTGAGCAAGCCGGCGATCAGCAGCCCGGTCGCTCCGGTGACCACGGTCGCCGAGATCAGCAACGGCCGGAGCAGGGCGGCGATCACGAGGACGACCACGGCCAAGGTGGCGACAGAGACTGTCCCGTCGGTGACCTGGGTGCCGGGCAGCAGCCACAGCGCAATCGTCAGCGCGACGAAGGAGGTGACGAACGACCGGATCGAGCCGATCGACCATGCCCAGGTCGGGCGCCAGGTGGTGACCAGGCGCCAGGCCAGGCGCCCTCTGCGGCCCACGGACTGCGCGGCCGAGGGCATGGGGCCGATGCTAGTGGTCCGCGGGGCGACCCACCGTCCCCTTGGTTTCGACCTCCCCGTCCACCTGGTCGTCGACGCGCTCGTCGACGTAGCGAAGTACCACCGCCGCCACCGCCACGAAGGGAACGCTCAGGAAGGCGCCGGCGATGCCGAAAAGCGTGGAACCCAGCGTGATGGAGAGCAGCACCACCCCCGCGTGCAGATTCAGGCTGCGTCCCTGAAGCCAGGGTAGGAAGACGTTGCCCTCCAGTTGCTGCACGACCAGGACGATCGCGAGCACCCCCAGCGCGGTGGCCGGACCGTTGGCTACCAGCGCGACCAGCACGGCAAGGCCGCCGATGGCGACCGCTCCGATGACCGGAGCGAAGGCCGCGAAGAAGGTCAGCACTGCCAGCGGCAGGGCCAACGGGACGCCCAGCACCAGCAGTCCGGCTCCGATGAGTACGGCGTCGATCAATCCGACCAGGGCCTGGGTCCGCACGAAGCCACCCAGGGTGTCCCACGCCCGGGACCCGACCTCGCTAAGGTGACCGCCGACCTTGGCGCCGGTCAGGCCGGCCAACCAGGGGAGGAACCGGTGGCCGTCCTTGATGAAGAAGAACGACAGGACCAGGGTCAGCAAGAAGGTGATCAGCGCCGACGTCACCGCGCTCACCCCGACGAGCACCCCGGTCGCGATTTCGCTGGCACCAGCGCGGAGCCGGTCCTGGGCTGCGGTCACCACACTGTCGACCTGGGCCTGGGTGACGTCGAGGCGACTGTTGGCAACCCACTCGCGGATGCGGTCCAGACCTATCGACGTACTGTCGGCTACCTCGATCGCCTGGCTGCTGACGGTGGGTGCCAGCAGCACGGCGATGCCCGTGACCAGCCCCAGACCAGTGACGATGACGACCAGGGCGGCGATCCCGCCGGGCAGGCGTGCGCGCTGCTGGAGCCAGCGCGCCGGCGGCTGGAGGATGGTCGTCAGGATCAAGGCCAGCACGATCGGGAGCACGATGCTCCAGGTCTTGCCGATCGTCCAGGCGATCAGGTAGGCCCCGAGGCCGAGGGCGACCCAGCGCAGTACCCAGCGGGCCGACCAGTCCAGCCCGGTGCCGATGACCAGCTCGCGGGACCTCGGCCGGGTCTTCGACGGGAGCGGCGGCAGCCGCCGTGACTCGGTCTCCCGGTGCTTCCCGGAACCGGAGAACCAGGCCACTATCGAATCAGCCTGACTGGATCGCGCCGGGTGGTAATCATGGCGCCTATGAAACCCCACGCGCCCGATGGTGCGCAGGGGGGAGGGGCAGATCGCCGGGACGTCATCACAATCCGACGCTATTGGCTCCGGTTGTGATGACGTCCCGAGCGGTGCCCAAGGCCCCCGTCAGGCGTCGCCGCCCGCGTTGCCGGTCATCCCGGCGGTCACATCGTCGAGGTGGTAGCGCTCGGAAGCCTGCGCTGCTGCCTCCTCGGGCACCGACCCGTCGGCGGCCAGCATCTGCAACGCCCGCACCACCATCGAGTGGGTGTCGATGAGGAAGAAGCGACGCGCGGCGGCCCGGGTGTCGGAGAAGCCGTGACCGTCAGCACCCAGGGTGGCGAAGGGACGATCCAGGAACTGACGCACCGAGTCCGGCACCGCGCTGGAGAAGTCGGTGGTCGCCACGACCGGACCGGGGTGGTCGGCGAGCTTGTCGGCGAGGTACGGCTTCGGGGCCTGCTCGCCGGGACTGGTCAGCGCCTGCTCCTCGCAGCGCAGCCCGTCGCGACGCAACTCCTCCCACGAGGTCACCGACCAGACGTCGGCGTCCACACCCCACTCCTCACGCAGGATCGACTGGGCCTCCAGCGCCCACGGGACCGAGACCCCGGAGCCGAACAGCTGCACCGGCGTCCCCTCGCCGCGGCGCGCGGAGACCAGGTGGAGGCCGCGCAGGATGCCGTCGACATCGACGTCCTCGGGTTCGGTGGGCTGGGTGATCGGCTCGTTGTAGACCGTCAGGTAGTACATGACGTTGGGATCGGTGGAGCCCTCGCCGTACATCTGCTCGAGACCGGCGCGCACGATGTGCCCGATCTCGTAGGAGAAGGCCGGGTCGTAGATCTTCATCGCCGGGTTGGTCGCCGCCAGCACCGGGCTGTGGCCGTCCGCGTGCTGCAGGCCCTCGCCGGTCAGCGTCGTACGGCCGGCCGTGGCGCCGATGATGAAGCCGCGCGCCATCTGGTCCATCGCCGCCCACATCGCGTCGCCGGTGCGCTGGAACCCGAACATCGAGTAGAAGACGTAGACCGGGATCATCGGCTCGCCGTGGGTGGCATAGCTGGTGCCGACCGCGGTGAAGGCGGCGAACGAGCCCGCCTCGTTGATGCCGGTGTGCAGCAGCTGGCCGTGTTCGGACTCCTTGTAGGCCAAAAACAGCGCGCGGTCCACGGAGGTGTACTGCTGGCCGCGGGGGTTGTAGATCCGGGCGCTGGGGAAGAACGAGTCCATCCCGAAGGTGCGGGCCTCGTCGGGGATGATCGGCACGATCCGATGACCGATCTCGGAGTCGCGCATCAGGTCGCGCAGCACCCGGACGAAGGCCATCGTGGTGGCGGCCTGCTTGTCGCCCCCTCGTCGGGCCGACTTGTAGGCGTCCTTGCCGGGCAGGTTGAGCTTGCGTGGGCTGTTGCGGCGTTCGGGCACGAAGCCGCCGAGCTTCTTGCGGCGCTCGAGCATGTAGGCGATCTCGTCGGAGTCCGCCCCCGGGTGGTAGTACGGCGTGTCGTAGGGGTCGCCCTCGAGCTGGGCGTCGGTGACCGGCACCTCCAGCAGATCCCGGAAGCCTTTGAAGTCCTCGACGGTGAGCTTCTTCATCTGGTGGGTGGCGTTGCGGGCCTCGAAGTTCGCGCCCAGGCCGTAGCCCTTGACGGTCTTGGCCAGCACCACGGTCGGACGACCGTTGCGGATCATCGCGGCGTGGTAGGCGGCGTACACCTTGCGGTAGTCGTGCCCGCCGCGCTTGAGGCCCCAGATCTGGTCGTCGGTGAGATCCTCGACCAGGCGTTTGGTCGGCACCGAGCGGCCGAAGAAGTTCTCCCGGATATAGCCGCCGGACTCGCCCTTGTAGGTCTGGTAGTCGCCGTCGAGGGTCTCGTTCATGATCCGCACGAGTTCGCCGGACTGGTCGCGCTCGAGCAGCCCGTCCCACTCGCGGCCCCACAACACCTTGACGACGTTCCAGCCGGCACCGCGGAAGAAGGCCTCGAGCTCCTGGACGATCTTGCTGTTGCCGCGCACCGGTCCGTCCAGGCGCTGCAGGTTGCAGTTGACCACGAAGGTCAGGTTGTCCAGGCCGTCGTTGGCGGCCAGCTGGAGCAGACCGCGCGACTCGGGCTCATCCATCTCGCCGTCGCCGAGGAAGGCCCAGACGTGCTGGTCGGAGGTGTCCTTGACGCCGCGATCGCGCAGGTAGCGGTTGAACTGCGCCTGGTAGATCGCGTTCATCGGGCCGATCCCCATCGACACGGTCGGGAACTGCCAGAACTTCGGCATCAGCCGCGGGTGCGGGTAGGACGACAGTCCGTGCGGTGCCTTGGACTTCTCCTGGCGGAACCCGTCGAGATCGGCCTCGCCGAGACGACCCTCGAGGTAGGCGCGGGCATACATCCCGGGCGCCGCGTGGCCCTGGAAGAAGACCTGGTCTCCGCCGCCGGGGTGGTCGGGACCGCGGAAGAAGTGGTTGAGCCCGACTTCGTAGAGCGTCGAGGCCCCGGCGTACGTGGAGATATGCCCGCCGACGCCGATCTCCGGACGCTGGGCCCGGTGCACGAGGACGGCCGCGTTCCAACGCACGAGTCGACGGAACCGGCGCTCCATGTCCTCGTCGCCGGCGAACGGCGGCTCGTCCTCGACCCCGATGGTGTTGATGTAGTCGGTGGTGATCGAGGTCTCGGCGGGCACTCCGGCCACCGCAGCGCGCCGAGCCAGGGCCTGCAGCACCGCGCTGGCCTGGCTGCGACCGCCGAAGGCGACCATCTGGTCGAACGACTCGACCCACTCGGCGATCTCTTCGGGGTCACGGCGCAGGTTGTCGGCGCGGCTGTCAGCCATCAGGAGGTTCCCTTCACAGATTTGGTAGGTACGAACCTACTGGGGGTCTTCGGTCTCGGGCGAACGGCCCTTGCGGGGCTCGCGCGGCTCTCGCGGCTCTCGCGGCGCGCGGGGTTCGCGGCGTTGGGTCATCCGGTCCTCGTCCTCATCGCTGATCGTGGAGAGAGGCGGGGCCTCGGAGAAGATCGGGCCCTCGCTGTCATCGGTGCGACCCACGATGTTGAAGATGAAGTTGAGCAGCACTGCGGTCAGCGCGGCGGCGGTGATGCCGGAGTCGAAGATGACGGTGAACCAGGTCGGGAACTCGTCGTAGAACTCGGGCACCGAGATGGGGATGATGCCCATGCCAAGTGAGAGAGCGACGATCACCAGGTTGGCGTTGCCGTCGTATTTCACGGTGCTCAGGGTGCGGATGCCGCTGGCCGCGACGGTGCCGAACAGTGCGAGGCCGGCGCCACCGAGGACCGGGAGCGGGACGAGGGCGATGAAGGCGCCGAGGACCGGGAAGAGACCCAGGAGCACCAGGATCACTCCGCCGGTGGCCACCACGAAGCGGCTCTTGATGCCGGTGATCGCGACCAGGCCGACGTTCTGGGCGAAGGCGCTGACCGAGAAGCCGTTGAAGACCGCAGCCAGGGAGGTCGACAGCATGTCCGCACGAAGACCGTTGGTGACGGTGTCGCGGTCGGCCGGCTTGCCGACCACCTCGCCGATGGCCAGGATGTCTGCGGTCGTCTCGGTCATGATCACCAGCATCACGATGAACATCGAGATGCTGGCGCCGATGGCGAAGGTAGGCATCCCGAAGTGGAACGGCGTGGTGATCTGGAAGACCGAGGCGTCGGAGATCCGGGCGAAGTCGGTCATTCCTAGCGGGAACGCGACGAGGGTGCCGAGCACCAGGCCGAGCAGGATGGCGACCCGACTGAAGAAGCCGGGCAGGAAACGATAGATCACCACGATGATTGCCACCGTGATCAAGGCCAGCATCAGGTTCTTCTGCGCACCGAAGTCCTCAGAACCCGCGCCACCAGCCGACCAGCGGATCGCGACCGGCATCAGGCTGATCCCGATCACGGTGATCACGGTGCCGGTGACGACCTCGGGGAAGAATCGCAGGAGCTGGGTGAAGACCGGGGCCAGCAGGAAGGCAGCGGCGCCGGCGACGATGAGGGCACCGAAGATGGCGCGCAGCCCGTCGGTGCCACCCTCGGCGGTGCCGATCGCCAGGATCGTTGAGACCGCGGCGAAGGACGTGCCTTGGACGATCGGCTGGCGGGCGCCGATCTTCCAGACCCCGATGGTCTGAAGGAGGGTGGCGAGCCCGGAGATGAAGAGTCCGGCGCTGACCAGGTAGGTAATCTCGACACCTGTCAGGCCGAGTGCGTTGCCGACGATCAGTGGAACCGCTACGACGCCGGCATACATGCTGAGCACGTGCTGCAGGCCGTAGAGCACCATCTGAGGGATCGGCAGCACCTCATCCATCGGATGGGTCTCGGTGGGTTTCACGTCGGTCATGGCTAAGGCCTCCCGGTTGGGCCGAATTCCACGATGTGGATAGGCGGTTCCGCATGGTGAAAATAGCAGGGGGGCGGCGCGGGGTCAAGACGTGTTCCCTGTCACACCGTATGGAGCCGTGGCGAATCGGTCGAGAGCGGCGGCTGGATTGTTGAACTGGCGAAACTGCAGCAGGGCGTTGAGGATGACTAGATGGACACCACCAGAACAGACGTACGCCGCTGGTTCCCAGCGTTGGCCGAAGGGCCCGCGGGTGGGTTGGCGCGATTCGATGCGCCGGGCGGCTCTCTGGTGCCCGAGCAGGTGTCCCGGGCGATCGCCGAGGCGATGCGGCTCGGGATGTGTCAGCGCGGCACCCTGACCGCGCCCGAGCGGGCCGCCGAGGCGACGACCGCGGACGCGCGGGACTCGATGGGGTGGCTGCTCGGCGCGGACCCGCGCGGGATCATCCTCGGACGGTCGATGACCGCGCTGACCTTCGAGATGTCGCGCACGCTGTCGGCCAGTTGGGGTCCCGGCGACGAGGTGTTAGTGACCCGGCTGGACCACGACGCCAACATCCGACCGTGGGTGATCGCGGCCGAGCGGGCCGGCGCCACGGTGCGTTGGCTGGAGTTCGATCCCGAAACCACGGAGCTCGACGACGTAGGTCCGCAGTTGTCCGAGCGCACCAAGGTCGTGGCGGTCACTGCGGCCTCGAACCTACTCGGAACCCGGACCGACGTACCAGCGATCGCCGCAGCGGCGCACGAGGTGGGCGCGCTGGTGTACGTCGACGCGGTGCACCTGGCCGCGCACGCACCGGTGGACCTCGGTGCGCTCGGGGCCGACGTGGTGGCTTGCTCGCCGTACAAGTTCTTCGGACCCCACCTCGGTGTGCTGGCCGCAGACCCGGCGTTCTTGGAGACGCTGTCGCCGGACAAGCTGTTGCCGTCGAGCGACCAGGTGCCCGAGCGGTTCGAGCTGGGCACCCTTCCCTACGAGCTGCTCGCCGGGGTGAGTGCGGCGGCGAGCTTCATCGATGACGACCTCGGCGGAATGGCGGCGGTGGAGTCTCACGAGACAAGACTTTTGGAACGGCTGCTCGACGGGCTGGCTGGTGACAACGGGCTGCCCGATGTGCGTGTCCACGGCAGTCCGGAGGCTCGGACGCCGACGCTGCTGCTCACTCATCGCGACCACTCGCCTGCCGAGGTCTCCAAAGCGCTGGCCGAGCGCGGAGTGATCGCGCCGGCTGGGAGCTTCTACGCCCTGGAGGCGTCGCGGCACCTGGGGCTGGGAGATCAGGGCGGGGTGCGGATCGGGCTGTCTGCGTGCAGCAACGACGACGACGTGGATCGGTTGCTGACCGGCCTTGCGGCCCTCACCTGACAGTCCGTCAACCACCCGTCGGACCGTGGCCCCGGGAGGCCGTGGCTGACCTAAAGTGGTGCCGACGATTCCCCATCGCCTAGGAGCGAGCCCACGTGTTCTCCAAGATCCTGGTCGCCAACCGTGGCGAGATCGCCATCCGTGCCTTCCGGGCCAGCTATGAGCTCGGGATGCGCACGGTCGCGGTGTTCCCCTACGAGGACCGCTGGTCCGAGCACCGGCTGAAGGCCGACGAGGCCTACGAGATCGGCGAGCGCGGACACCCCGTGCGGGCCTACCTGGACGCCGACGCGATCGTGGCCGTGGCCGTGCGGTCAGGGGCTGACGCGATCTACCCCGGTTACGGCTTCCTCAGCGAGAACCCGGCGCTGCCCGAAGCCTGCGCGAACGCCGGAATCACCTTCATCGGTCCGGGCTCGCGGGTGCTGACCCTGACCGGCAACAAGGCGCGCGCGATCGCCGCGGCCAAGGCGGCGGGCGTACCCACGCTGGCCAGTGTGGACCCCGGCACCGACGTCGAGGCCCTGATCGCGGCCTCGGAGGCGATCCCCTACCCGTTGTTCGTCAAGGCCGTTGCCGGTGGCGGCGGACGGGGGATGCGCAAGGTCGAGGCCCCGACGGGGCTCGACCCACAGAACGCGCTGCGCGAGGCGATCGAGACCTGCATGCGCGAGGCCGAGGCCGCCTTCGGCGACCCGACGGTGTTCATCGAGCAGGCCGTCGTGGACCCACGACACATCGAGGTGCAGATCCTGGCCGATGGCGAGGGGAACGTCCTCCACCTGTTCGAGCGGGATTGCTCGGTGCAGCGGCGGCACCAGAAGGTCGTCGAGATCGCCCCCGCGCCCAACCTGGACCCGGCGCTGCGCGACGAGATGTGCGCGCACGCGGTCCGGTTCGCGACCGAGATCGGCTACCGCAACGCCGGAACCGTGGAGTTCCTACTCGACCCCGACGGCAACTACCACTTCATCGAGATGAACCCGCGGATCCAGGTCGAGCACACCGTGACCGAGGAGGTCACCGACGTCGACCTGGTGCAGTCCCAGATGCGGATCGCCGCCGGCGAGACGCTGGCCGACCTGGGGCTCACCCAGGAGTCCATCGTGCTGCGCGGCGCGGCGCTGCAGTGCCGGATCACCACCGAGGACCCGGCCAACGGCTTCCGCCCCGACACCGGCCGGATCACCACCTACCGCTCGCCCGGCGGCGCGGGGGTGCGCCTGGACGGCGGTACGACGTACACCGGCGCCGAGGTCAGCGCGCACTTCGACTCGATGCTGGCTAAGCTGACCTGTCGCGGCCGCACCTTCGAACTAGCGGTCGACCGGGCACGTCGGGCGGTGGCGGAGTTCCGGATCCGGGGGGTGTCCACGAACATCGCCTTCCTCCAGGCGGTGCTGGAGGACCCGGACTTCGCGGCCGGGCGGGTCACCACCTCGTTCATCGAGACCCACCCGCAGCTGCTGGTCGCCCGGGCGTCGGGCGACCGGGGCAGCAAGCTGCTGTCCTACCTGGCCGACGTCACCGTCAACCAACCGCACGGTCCGGCGCCGGTGTCGGTCGATCCGGTCAGCAAGCTGCCTGCGCTGAATCGAGGCGTGCCCGCGCCCGACGGCACCCGGCAGCAGTTGCTGAAGGTCGGTCCCACCGAGTTCGCCCGTGCGCTGCGCGCCCAGGACCGGGTCGCGGTCACCGACACCACTTTCCGCGACGCTCACCAGTCGCTGCTGGCTACCCGGGTGCGGACCCGCGACCTGCTCGCGGTGGCCGGTCACGTCAGCCGGACCACCCCGCAGCTGTGGTCGGTGGAGGCCTGGGGCGGTGCGACGTACGACGTGGCGCTGCGGTTCTTGTCTGAGGACCCGTGGGAGCGGCTCGCCTCGTTGCGGCAGGCGGTGCCGAACATCTGTCTGCAGATGCTGCTGCGCGGGCGCAACACGGTCGGCTACACGCCCTACCCCACCGAGGTCACCGACGCCTTCGTCGCCGAGGCCGCCGAGACCGGGATCGACGTGTTCCGAATCTTCGACGCGCTCAACGACGTCGAGCAGATGCGGCCCGCGATCGACGCGGTGCGCGCCACCAACACCACCGTCGCCGAGGTGGCGTTGTGCTACACCGGCGATCTGTCGGACCCCACCGAGAATCTGTACACGCTGGACTACTACCTCGGGCTGGCCGAGCGGATCGTCGACGCCGGGGCGCACGTGCTGGCGATCAAGGACATGGCCGGGCTGCTGCGGGCACCCGCGGCTCGCACGTTGGTGACCGCGCTGCGGGAGCGCTTCGACCTGCCCGTCCACCTGCACACCCACGACACCCCGGGCGGGCAGTTGGCGACGCTGCTCGCGGCGATCGACGCCGGGGTCGACGCGGTGGACGCCGCAACGGCCTCGATGGCGGGGACGACGTCGCAACCGGCGCTCTCGGCGCTGGTCGCGGCCACTGATCACTCGCCCCGCGAGACCGGGCTCGACCTGGCGGCGGTCTGCGCGCTGGAGCCCTACTGGGAGGCGACCCGGCGGGTCTACGCGCCCTTCGAGTCCGGGCTGGCCTCGCCGACCGGACGCGTCTACACCCACGAGATCCCCGGCGGTCAGTTATCCAACCTGCGCCAGCAGGCGCTCGCGCTCGGGCTGGGTGAGAAGTTCGAGCAGATCGAGGACATGTATGCCGCGGCCAACGACATTCTCGGCAACGTGGTCAAGGTGACCCCGTCGTCGAAAGTGGTCGGCGACCTGGCGCTGCACCTGGTCGCGGTCGGCGCCGATCCTGCCGAGTTCGCCGCCGATCCCGGTTCCTTCGACATCCCCGACTCGGTGATCGGCTTCCTCAACGGCGAGCTCGGTGACCCGCCCGGTGGATGGCCCGAGCCGTTCCGGACTAAGGCGCTGGCCGGGCGGACCTTCAAGCCGGCCGCGGTGTCGATCACCGAAGAGCAGCGGGCCGGGCTGGCCTCCTCTCGGCGGGCAACGCTCAACGAGCTGCTGTTCCCCGCCCCGACGGCGGCGTTCAACGAGTCCCGACAGACCTACGGGGACATCTCGGTGCTGCCGACGATGGACTACCTCTACGGACTCCAGCAGGGTGAGGAGCACTCGGTCGAGTTGGCGGAGGGGCTGACGCTCCTGCTAGGTCTGGACGCGATCAGCAAGCCCGACGAGCGCGGCTTCCGGACGGTGATGTGCACGATGAACGGGCACATGCGCCCGGTGTCGGTGCGCGACCGGTCGATCGCCGCGGAGGTGGCGGCTGCGGAGAAGGCCGACACCACGGTGCCCGGCCAGGTCGCGGCCCC
>JBBPYJ010000009.1:0-6792 GCA_038200025.1 Propionibacteriales bacterium
CCCGAATCGGTGACCAGCTCGGCGACGGCCTCACCGATGAGCAGCGAGTCGACGACGCGCTGGGTGAACTGGGCGCGCTGGCCAGGACGCTGGAGGCCAACATCATCAAGCTGCCCAACATCAGCGCCTCGATCCCGCAGCTGAAGGCTGCGATCACCGAACTCCAGGGCCAGGGCTATGACCTGCCCGACTACCCCGAGGCGCCCAGCACCGACGAGGAGCGCGAGGCGCGAGCGGCGTACGACGCGGTCAAGGGGTCGGCGGTGAACCCGGTCCTGCGCGAGGGCAACTCCGACCGTCGGGCGCCGGCGTCGGTGAAGAACTATGCCCGCTCGCACCCGCACTCGATGGGTGCCTGGTCTCCGGACTCCAAGACCAACGTGGCCACCATGGAGGACGGCGACTTCCGGCACACCGAGAAGTCGGTAGTGATCCAGGACGACACCACGCTGCGCATCGAGCTGCTCGGCGACGACGATACTACGCAGGTGCTGCGCGAGGAGGTTCCGGTGCTGGCCGACGAGATCGTCGACGTTACCGCGATGCAGGTCGCTTCGCTGCGCGAGTTCCTCACCGCGGCCATCGAGCAGGCGCGCGCTGAGGGCGTGCTCTTCTCGGTGCACCTGAAGGCGACCATGATGAAGGTCTCGGACCCGATCATCTTCGGTCATGTGGTGCGGGCGTTCTTTCCCGAGCTCTTCGCCGAGTACGGCGAGCAGCTCGCCGCCGCCGGGCTGTCACCCAACGACGGCCTCGGTGGACTGCTGTCCGGGATCGAGTCGACGCCCGACGGGTCGGCTATCGAGGCGGCCGTCCAGGAGCGGTTGGCCCGCGGCCCCGAGCTGGCGATGGTCGACTCCGACAAGGGCATCACCAACCTGCACGTACCGTCCGACGTGATCGTCGATGCGTCGATGCCGGCGATGATCCGGACCTCGGGGCAGATGTGGGGTCCCGACGGCGAGCAGGGCGACACCCTCGCGGTGATCCCTGACTCGTCGTACGCCGAGATCTTTCAGGTGGTGATCGACGACTGTCGTGAGCACGGCGCCTACGATCCGGCCACCATGGGCTCGGTGCCCAACGTGGGGCTGATGGCCCAGGCAGCCGAGGAGTACGGCTCGCACGACAAGACCTTCGAGATCCCCACCACCGGCACCGTTCGGGTCGTCGACGACAACGGGACCGTCGTGCTCGAGCACGCGGTCGCTGCCGGGGACATCTGGCGGATGTGCCAGACCAAGGACGTGCCGGTGCGGGACTGGGTCAAGCTGGCGGTGACCCGCGCCCGCGCGAGCCGTACCCCGGCGATCTTCTGGCTGGACGGGGATCGTCCCCACGACGCGCAGCTGATCGAGAAGGTGCGGACCTACCTCAGCGACCATGACACCGAGGGCCTGGACCTGCAGATCCTGTCGCCCGTCGAGGCGATCGCGCTGACCCTGGGCCGGATCCGGCGAGGTGAGGACACCATCTCGGTCACCGGCAACGTGCTGCGCGACTACCTGACCGACCTGTTCCCGATCCTGGAGCTCGGCACCTCCGCGAAGCTGCTGTCGGTCGTGCCGCTGATCAACGGTGGCGGACTTTTCGAGACCGGTGCCGGTGGGTCGGCACCCAAGCACGTGCAGCAGCTGGTCAATGAGAACTACCTGCGGTGGGACTCGCTGGGCGAGTTCTTGGCGCTGGCGGTCAGTCTCGACCACTTCGCCGACACCACCGGCAATGCGTCCGCGCGAGTCCTGGGAGCAGCCCTGGACCGGGCTACCGAGACGTTTCTGAATGAGAACAAGTCGCCGGCCCGTCAGATAGGACAGATCGACAACCGAGGCTCGCACTTCTACCTGGCACTGTATTGGGCCGAGGAGCTGGCGGGCCAGACCGACGACGCCGAGCTGGCCGAGGCCTTCGGTGCGCTGGCCGACCGCCTGCGCTCGCAGGAGTCGACCATCAACGAGGAGCTGCTGGCCGTCCAGGGGTCGCCAGCCGAGATCGGCGGCTACTACCGCCCCGATCCAGAGTTGGCCGCCGCGGTGATGCGCCCCTCGAAGACGTTCAACGAGGCCCTGGAATCTCTCTAGCCTCCCGCAAACCCTGAATCGTGTTTGGGCGCGGAATAACCGAACGGGGGCGGTCGGTTGGACGATCGTGTCTGTGACCACCACCGTCCCTGCGGAGCCCCCCGCCTCGGATCCAAGAGTTGCTCCGGGCGATCGGCCGATCAAACCCGTGCACTTCGGCCTCGCTGTCTTCGCGCTGGCGATGGGTGGCTTCGCGATCGGGACCACCGAGTTCGTCACGATGGGATTGCTTCCGGAGATCGCCGCTGGGGTGAACGTCTCGATCCCCGCCGCGGGGCACGTGATCTCGGCGTACGCGCTCGGGGTCGTCGTGGGAGCCCCACTGTTGGCCACCCTCGGCGCTCGACTGCCGCGACGGGGGCTGCTGGTGGCGCTGATGGTGGTGTACGCCGTCTTCAACGCGCTCAGTGCGCTAGTGTCGAGCTTCCACCTGCTCGCCCTGGCGCGCTTCCTGGACGGTCTGCCGCACGGGGGCTACTTCGGGGTGGCCTCCCTGATCGCGGCCAGCCTCGCGCCGCGCGAGCGCAAGGGCCGAGCGGTGGCGATGGTCATGCTGGGTCTCTCGATCGCCAACGTGGTCGGGGTCCCGGCGACGACCTGGCTCGGCCAGACCCTCGGCTGGCGAGCGGCGTACTGGACCGCAGTCGTGCTGGCCCTGACCACCGTTGCACTCACGCTCGCCTTCGTGCCGAGCGTCCCGGGCAACGCCTCGGCCAGTGGACGTCGCGAACTGGGCTTCTTCGCCAAGGCGCAGGTGTGGCTGACGCTGCTGGCCGGGGCGATCGGCTTCGGCGGCATGTTCGCAGTCTTCTCCTACATCGCGCCGCTGGTCACCGAGGTCGGCGGCCTCCCGCGGGGCGCGGTGCCGGTGTTCTTGCTAGTGCTCGGTCTGGGGATGGTTGCCGGCACCTGGTTTGCCGGCGAACTCGCCGACTGGTCGATCATGCGGTCCCTGCTCGCGTCCTCGATCGCCTCCGGGGTGGCGCTCCTGGCGTTCGCCGGACTTATCGGCTTCGGTTGGTGGGCGCTGCCGGCGTGCTTCTTGATCACCACGCTCGGCTCGGTGGTGGTCGTCAACCTGCAGTTGCGGCTGATGCAGGTCGCGGGGGAGGCCGAAACCCTGGGTGCTGCCATGAACCACGCGTCCATCAACGTCGCCAACGCTCTCGGGGCCTGGCTCGGTGGGCTGGTGATCTCGGCCGAGCTGGGTTACCGCGCCACCGCGCTGGTCGGCGCCGGCCTGTCGGTGATCGGTTTCGGGATCTTGCTGGCCTCGGCCGCACTGCAGTTGCGCACCAACCGGGACGCCGTACCTGCAGATCGGCAACCGGACGTCATCACAACCCGAGGCAATAGCCACGGATCGTAACGACCTCCGCTCGGCAGTGAGCGGTATTACGAGATGCAGCGACGTTGAGTTTCTTGACGACAAGTTGAACTCGTTGCGTTTTAGGTCAACCTGAAGCTCGTCTAAGCCACGGCGCCGTCGTCCGACTCTTGAGTGGACAACAGATGCCTCTGCGGTTGATGGCGCTGTCGCCCGGTTTACCGGTGAGCACGTCGGTCCCGTAAGACAACCTGCGAACGTCACGCGCGCATCCGCCGCTGCACACCCACATTGGCGATTCGTCATCGTGTCGGCTTCGGGAGTCTGTTGCTCAAAACCGGACGTCTTCCTCCAGTCAGGCCTTGCACTCGCCTGCCGGACGGCGGTTCCGGGACCAACGCTGTCGGACCCCGTGGTGCGACAGCGCGATCCGGCACACCGACCACATCGTGGGCGCAGCCGACCAGGGTCCGACGTCGCTGACCAACGGGCAGGGCCTTTGCGTGTCGCGCAACCACGCCAAACAGGCACCGGGGTGGCGGGTCAGCCCCGTCACCGGCCGACGGCGGCACGCTATCAACACCAGCACCCCCCCGGACACGACTACGAATCACTCCCACCACCCGGCCCCGCGGGCCATCGGGGAGTTCTACTCCACCGACATCAACCTCATCCTCACCGTTTAGGTCTTGGGTACGACGGGGCAGTCGGGCGGGCGAATGCGGCGACCGAGCCGCTCTTTGACACAATCCTGGCCATGTCGACCGAACAGTCAGCCAGCCCCTTCGAGCCGGCGCCCAGTTCGACCGCAGGTGTCTCACGTCCGCGGGTGCTCTCGGGAATCCAGCCGACCGCGGATTCCTTCCACTTCGGCAACTACCTGGGTGCGCTGCGTCAGTGGGTGGATCTGCAGGCCGACTACGAGCCGTTCTTCTTCATCGCCGACCTGCACGCGATCACCGTCGAGCAGGACCCGAAGGTACTGCGCGATCGCACTCGTAGGGCCGCTGCCCAGCTCGTGGCGATGGGCATCGATCCGATGCGGTCGGCGATCTTCGTGCAGAGTCAGATCCCCGCGCACGCCGAGTTGAGCTGGGTGCTGCAGTGCCTGACCGGTTTCGGTGAGGCCCGACGGATGACCCAGTTCAAGGACAAGTCGAGCAAGGGTGGAGAGGGGTCGGCCTCGGTCGGACTGTTCACCTATCCGGTCCTGCAGGCCGCGGACATCTTGATCTACCGCCCCCACTACGTGCCGGTGGGTGAGGACCAGCGCCAGCACCTGGAGCTGACCCGCGACCTGGCCCAGCGCTTCAACCACCGCTACTCCAAGACCTTCCGGCTGCCCGAGCCCTACATCTTGAAATCCACGGCCAAGATCGCCGACCTCCAGGATCCGACGGCCAAGATGTCGAAGTCCGCCTCGTCGCCGACCGGCATCGTGGAGCTGCTGGAGGATCCCAAGAGGTCGGCCAAGAAGATCCGCTCGGCCGTGACGGACTCCGAGACCGAGGTGCGCTTCGATCCCGAGAGCAAACCCGGCATTGCCAACCTGCTGACGATCTTCGCCGCACTGACAGGACGCGGCATCGAGGACCTGGTCGGCGACTACGCCACGACCGGCTATGGCCGCCTCAAGGGCGATCTGGCCGACGTCGTCGTCGAGTTCGTCACCCCGTTCCGCGATCGGACCCTCGAGCTTCTCGACGACCCCGCGGCGTTGGATGCCATCATCGCCGACGGCACCGACCGAGCAGCTGCCATCGCCGAAGCCACCCTGGCCGACGTCCTGGACCGGGTCGGATTCCTGCCGCGGCGCGCCCGATAGCATCGGCCTCATGCCCTACATCGGCGTAGCTCTGTCGATCCCGGAGCCCTGGGGTCAGCAGTTGCGTGACTACCGCACCTCCATCGGCGACGCCGAAGCCGAGCAGATCCCGACTCATATCACCCTGCTGCCGCCGCTGGCAGTCACCGACGAGGCGCTTCCCGCCATCGAACGACACCTCGCGGCCGCCGCGGCGGAGGTCGAGCCGTTCCGGGTGCGCCTTCGCGGCACCGGCACGTTCCGACCGGTGTCACCGGTGGTCTTCGTCAGTCTCGCCGAGGGCATCTCGGACTGCGAGGCGCTCCAGGACGTCGTACGCCGGGGGCCGCTCGAGCTCGACCTGGTGTTCCCCTATCACCCGCACGTCACCGTCGCCCAACACCTGGACGAGGCGACGATGGATCGCGCCTTCGAGGAGCTCGCCGACTTCGGCTGCGTGTTCACGAGCGAGTGCTTCCACCTCTTCGTCCATGACCCCGAGCAGGGGTGGCAGGCCGCGCGGGAATTCGCGTTGGGCTGATTGCCCGCTCACCCGGTTTGGTGTGCACACAAGTGCCCGCTCACCCGGTTTGGTGTGAGCACATGTGCCTGGTCACCCGGTTTGGGGTGGGTCAGTGGCCGTGCTTGATCGCGATCCGCAGGTCCTTGTTGAGCTGGGAGATCACGTCGAGGGGGATCTCCTTGGGGCACGCGGCGGTGCACTGGCCGATGTTGGTGCAGCCGCCGAAGCCCTCGTGGTCGTGCTGGGAGACCATCGCGACGACCCGGCTGTCGCGCTCGGCCTGCCCCTGGGGCAGCTCGCCGAGGTGGGTCACCTTGGCCCCCAGGAACAGTGACGCCGAGCCGTTGGGGCAGGACGCCACACAGGCACCGCAGCCGATACAGGTGGCCATGTCGAACGCCCGATCGGCGTTGTCCTTGGGCACCGGGGTGGAGTGGGCGTCGGGGGCGGCGCCGGTGTTGACCGACACGTAGCCGCCAGCGGCGATGATCCGGTCGAAGGCCTGCCGGTCCACGCACAGGTCCTTGAGCACCGGGAAGGCGTCGGCGCGCCACGGCTCGATCGTGATGGTCTCGCCATCGCTGAAGGAGCGCATGTGGAGCTGACAGGTGGTGGTCACCTCGGAGCCGTGGGCGTCGCCATTGATCATCAGCCCGCACATCCCGCAGATGCCCTCGCGGCAGTCGGAGTCGAAGGCGATCGGCTCCTCGTCCTGGGCCTGCAACTGCTCGTTGAGGATGTCCAGCATCTCCAGAAAGGACATGTCGGGGGAGATATCGGCCACCTGGTAGGTGTGCATCGCACCCTCGGCGGCGCGATCGGCCTGGCGCCAGATCTTCAGGGTGAGGTTCACTTGTAACTCCGCTGCTTCATCTCGACGAACTCGTAGGTCAGGTTCTCCTTGTGCAGCACCGGGTCCTCACCGTCACCGGCCCACGCCCAGGCCGCGACGTAGGCGTACTCGTCGTCGTGTCTCAGTGCCTCGCCCTCCTCGGTCTGGGACTCGGCGCGGAAGTGGCCGCCACACGACTCGCGTCGGTTCAACGCGTCGATGCAC
>JBBPYJ010000010.1:0-4877 GCA_038200025.1 Propionibacteriales bacterium
GCGGCTGCTGGGCTTGGCCTCGCGGATGCTCGCCGATCCGGTCGAGGCCGAGGACGTCGTCCAACAGACATGGCTCCGATTGCACAGGTCAACAGCCGAGATCGAGAACCTGCCGGGGTGGTTGACGACGGTGACCTCTCGTTTGTGTCTGGATCGATTGCGCTCTCGCACGCCTGTGCCCCAGGCCGAGATCGAGATCCTCGGGACGGTTCCGGATCCTGTCGAAGACGTGATCTTGGCCGACGCCGTCGGGGCCGCCCTGCACGTGGTGCTCGACCGTATGACCCCCAAAGAGCGAATCGCCTTCGTTCTTCACGACAGCTTCGGGTTCGGCTTCGAGATCATCGCCCAAGTGCTCGACACCAGCTCGAGCGCGGCGCGGAAGCTGGCCTCCCGAGCTCGCAGCAAAGTAGCCCAACCGGCACCCGAGGACCGGTTGGCCGAATGGGAAGTCGTCGACGCTTTCCTGGCCGCTGCCCGAGCAGGTGACTTCACCCGACTCCTGGAGCTGCTCGCTCCGGACGCTGTCATCGCCGGCGATGAGGCTGCGATCCTCACCGGGACACCAGCAGAAATCGCCGGCCAGCACGAGGTGGCGACCTTCTTCAATGGCGCCGCAGCCGCGGCACTATCGGTTTTCGTCGGGGACCGACCCGGGGCTGCTTGGTTCGATCGCGGGCAAGCCCGGGTGGTCTTCGACTTCACCGTCATCGACGGGGTCGTCGACCGCATCGATTTTCGCGCTGACCCCGCGGTGGTGGCGGACCTCAGTCGCCGTCGCGGTCCCGACCGGCGAGGCTGAAGCAGCAGAACACGAAGTTCCGGGGGTACCAACAGGTCACACTTCTGCCACCTCGTTCGTCATAAACATGAACCCCGGCCACGGGTGACGCCAACGACTGGAAGGACACGAATCCGATGAAGACCATGACCTGCCGAGAACTGGGCGGTCCCTGCGACCTTGAGCTGACCGGGGAGAACGCCGATGAGGTCATCCAAGCCCAGGATCGTCACCTTAAGGAGGCAGTCGAGGCCGGTGACACCACCCACCAACCGGCCCGCGACGACATGAAAGGTCGCTGGAAGCATCCCAAGAAGTCACTGGATTGGTACTTCGGCACCAAGAGGGCGTTCGCTGAACTTCCCGAGGACCATGGGGCCGGATAGACCCGAGACGGACCACTCAGCGAGGAGACCGCAATGACATCCGCCAAGGTACCGGGAGGGGTCGTGCACGAAATGCCTGACGACCTCCGCTCCGCTCTGACCGAAAACACCCCAGCACTCGACGCCTGGAACGACATCACACCCCTAGCGCGCAACGAATTCATCTGTTGGGTAGAGGACGCCAAGCAGGCAAAAACCCGCGAACGCCGTATTCGCCGAACCCAGGAAGAGCTCGAAGAAGGCCAACGCCGCCCCTGCTGCTGGCCAGGATGCACCCACCGCGAGCGAAACGGCACCTGAGAACGAGCAGGTCGCCACCTCGGCCACGACCGACTGAGCTCACCATCGGCTTGCGGGACGTCACAGAGGTAGTTCCTGGTGACCACCGATGATCTTGTCGGCCATCTCGCGAAGTTCACAGACCTAGCGCCACTGGGCGCGTGAGGGACTGTTGGGGTCATCCGTCGCCGGGCTGCCGACGCCTGGGCAGTCGAACTAACATGGGGCTTTATGAGCCACCTCCCCGAGCAGCGGTTGCTGCTGGTCCACGCCCATCCCGACGACGAGTCGATCGGCCAGGGCGCGACGATGGCGAAGTACGCCGCCGACGGCCGCGGGGTGACCCTGGTGACCTGCACCGCCGGAGAGATGGGCGAGATCCTGATCCCCGAGATCGAGCACCTGGCCGCCGATCGCGATGGCGGGCTCGGCGAGCACCGCCGCGAGGAGCTGGCGGCGGCGATGAAGGAGCTCGGGGTCGCCGACCACCGCTTCCTCGGCGGGTTCGGCCGGTTCCGCGACTCGGGCATGAAGTGGCACGAGGACGGCCACGCCGTCGCCATGGACGAGACCGACGAGAAGGCTTTTGCCAACGCCGACCTCATCGAGGCCGCCGACCTGCTGGTCGAGGTCATCCGCGAGGTCCGTCCGCAGGTGCTGGTCACCTACGACGAGTTCGGCGGCTACGGGCACCCCGATCACATCCAGGCGCACCGGGTGGCGATGTACGCCGCGATGCTGGCCGCAGTCCCGTCCCACCGCCGCGACCTCGGCGAGGCGTGGGACATCGCCAAGATCTATTGGGGGGCGATGTCGGAGAGGCGGATGAGAGCCGGGCTGCGCGCGCTGCGCGACGCGGGCAACACCACCGCCTTCGAGGGGATGGACCCCGACGGGCCGCTGCCCCGCTTCGCGGTGGACGACGACGACCTGTCGGCCTCGGTGGACGCCGGGGTGCTGGTCGAGGCCAAGATGGCGGCGATGCGGGCCCACGCCTCCCAGATCACGTTGGACGGGCCGTTCTTCGCACTGTCCAACAACCAAGGCGACTCGGTTTGGGGGATCGAGTTCTTCCGGATCGTCAAGGGCGCTCAGGGTGAGGTCGACGGGCAAGGACTCGAGACGGATCTCTTCGCCGGGCTGTGAGACGGCTCCGTTGAGGTTGATGGGCCGACTCGGTGTCGCGATCGGGTGCCTGGTCCTGGGGGTGGCCGCCGCGGGCGCGGCAGTGCTGGTCCACACCCTGTGGTGGGGCTGGATCCTGGGCATCGGCGCGGGGTTCGCCACTGCCGTCTGGTTGCCGCGGGTCTGGTGGGCCCGGGTGCCGTTCTGCGGTGCTTGGACCGGCACCGTGCTGTGGCTGACCCCCGCGCGCTCTGACGGCTCCTATCTGATCGGGACGGACCTGGCCGGCTACGCCCTGTTGCTGGCCGGGATGGCGCTGATGTTCGTCGGGCTCACCGGGTTGCTTCCGCCGCGCGTGCAGGGGGTGCCCGGCGCAGACATTCCCCGCCCGTAGGGTTGGCCCAGTGACTGATGAGAGCCTGTGGCGCGAACCCGACAAGCGGGAGAAAGCGGGCGGGCGGGCAGTCATCTTCGTGCTGTTCGGGCTGTTGGTCCTGGTGGCCGGCGGCTACGCGGCGGCGTACTACACGGCCGTCGACAAGGTGCCGCGCGGCACGACCGTCGCAAGCATCGAGATCGGCGGCCGTTCGGAAGCCGCGGCGACTCAGACACTTCGCGACGGGCTGGCCGAGCGGGCCGATGAGTCCCTGGAGGTCTCCGTCGGCGACCTGAGCCAGACCGTGTCCCCGAGCGACGCCGGTCTCTCGGTGGACTACGACGCCACCATCGCCGAGGCCGGTGCCCAGCGCAGCTGGCAGCCGGCCTGGTTGTGGGACTACTTCACCGGCGGCGACGACGTGGACCCGGTCGCGGCCGTCGACCCGGCCGTCCAGGCGGCCTTCCTCGACGAACTGGCCGCCGAGGTGCAGTCCGAGCCCCAGGAGGGCACGCTGAAGTTCACCCAGGGCGGCTTCAAGACCACGCCGGCGATGGCCGGTGAGAGCCTCGACGCCGAGGGCTCCGCAGCAGCGCTCGGCGCGGCGTACCTCTCCGCAGATCAGGCAGTGACCCTGCCGCTGGTGGCCGTCCAGCCGGACATCGATGCCGGTGATCTGCGCGAGGCGACCGACAGCTTCGCCAACCCGGCGCTGTCCGGGCCGGTGACCTTGAAGTTCGGCAAGGCGCGGGTGCTGCTGAAGCCGCGCAACTACGTCAAGGCGTTGTCCATGCAACCCCAGGACGGCAAGCTGGTGCCCGTGCTGGACACCAAGCGGCTGGACAAGCTGGTCGGCAGGCAGACCGCCGACACCCAAGGTGCGCCGGTGGCTGCCCGGATCGTGCTGGAAGACGGCAAGCCCCAGGTGATCCGGTCCAAGCCGGGCGTCAGCTATCAGCCGCAGCCCGTCCACGACGCCTTCCTGGACCTGATCGTCGCGTCCGAGAACGAGCGAAGCCTGAAGGTCGCGGCCACGGTCGTCCAGCCCGACTTCACCACCAAGGACGCCAAGGCACTGAAGATCCGTAGCCAGGTGTCGACGTTCACCACCAACTTCCCCTACGCCGAATACCGCAACATCAACATCGGCCGGGCCGCCGAGCTCGTCGACGGCACGGTGCTGAAGCCGGGGGAGACGTTCTCGTTGAACGGCATCGTCGGCGAGCGGACCCGCGAGAACGGCTTCACCGAGGGCTTCATCATCTCCAACGGGATCTTCAAGGAGGACCTGGGCGGCGGGGTCTCGCAGATGGCCACCACCGCCTTCAACGCCGCGTTCTTCGCCGGCCTGGAGGACGTCGAGCACAAGCCGCACTCGTTCTACATCGACCGCTACCCGGTGGGTCGTGAGGCGACCGTCGCCTGGCCGTCGGTCGATCTGAAGTTTCGCAACGACACGCCGTACGGCGTCCTGATCAGCTCCAAGCTCACCCCGGCGACCGGATCGAGTGTGGGTGCGCTGACGGTCTCGATCTACTCGACCAAGTTCTGGGACATCACCACCTCGACCGGGGAGCGCTACAACTTCACCTCGCCGGCCACTCGGACCCTGAACACCGAGGACTGCTACCCCAACACCGGGTACGGCGGCTTCGACATCGACGTCTTGCGCTACTTCCGCAAGCCCGGCCAGTCCGAACTGGAGCGGACCGAGAAGTTCGAGACCACCTACACCCCGTCGGACACGGTGATCTGCGAACCCCCGCCCGAGCCCGAGCCTTGAGGTGCGGGGTCGACCCTTGTCGCGGCGAGTCCCCTGCTCCGGCAGCTCGACCAAGGCCGCCGGAGCTCGACCATCTGACACCCGCGAGACCGAGATCATGGCGCTGGTGGCGCGCGGACTGCGAACGCCGAGATCGCGGCGCAGGCC
>JBBPYJ010000011.1:0-14273 GCA_038200025.1 Propionibacteriales bacterium
GCCGACCTGGAGGCCTGGCGCGCGGAGTGTGCGGTCTCCCGCGAGATCGTCGCCGCACACGACCTCGACGACCCCGCGCGCCCGCTGGATTGGTACGAGGACGTCGATCTGCGCTGGCTGATGCTCCGGATGACTACCGAGTACGCCGAGCACTGCGGGCACCTCGATCTGCTTCGCGAGGGGGTAGACGGGAGGACCGGCGCATGAGTAAGGCGCAATCTGCACGACAAACCCTCCACGCTTCCTCAGCAGACTCGGACTGCCGCTCGTGCGACGCCCTATCGTTGGCATCGTGGACCTTCCGGTGATGCCGCCAATCCGTCCGATGCTGGCGAAGACCACGACTCTGGAGAAGGCAATAGCCCTGCTCCCTTACGTACAAATAGAACCGAAGTGGGACGGCTTCCGCTGTCTGATCTTCAAGGACGGCGACGAGGTCGAGCTGACCAGTCGCAACACTAAGTCGCTGACCCGATACTTCCCCGAGGTCGTCGATGCGGCGCGGGCGCAACTGCCGCCGCGGTGTGTGCTCGACGGCGAGCTGTTCGTGGCCCTGACCGGTGAGGACGGCGCGGATCGGCTCCAGTTCGAGGTGCTCCAGGAGCGGATCCACCCGGCGGCATCGCGAGTCACGATGCTGGCCGAGAAGACCCCGGCTGGGTTCGTGGCCTTCGACCTGCTCGCACTGGGCGACACCTCCTACCTCGATCGGCCGTTCGCCGAGCGCCGTACAGCGTTGGAGCAAGCCCTCGAGGGGCTCGCGGGCCCCACTGGTCGCGGTGGCCCGTGTTACCTGACCAAGACCACCCGCGACCCCGTCGAAGCGCAGGCCTGGTTCACCCGGTTCGAGGGTGCCGGGTTGGACGGGGTGATCGCCAAACCGCTGACCCAGCCCTACACGCCCAACGGCCGCACGATGCTGAAGATCAAGCACGAGCGCACCGCGGACGTCGTGGTCGCCGGTTATCGCGAGCACAAGTCGTCCACTGCCGAGCACCCACTGCTCGGCAGCCTGCTGCTCGGTCTGTACGCCGATGGCGAGCTCCAGCACATCGGCGTCAGCGCGAGTTTCACCGCCGTCCGCCGCGCCGAGCTGATCGACGAGTTGGCCGAGTTGGTGGTGCCGATCACCGACCACCCGTGGGGCCGCTGGTCAGAGTTCCTGACCGCCAACCCGGACCGGGTGCCGGGCACCCAGAGCCGGTGGAGCCAGGGCAAGAACCTGTCGTTCATCCCGCTGCGACCCGACCGGGTGCTGGAGGTGAAGTACGACCATATGGAGGGCCGACGGTTCCGGCACACCGCGCACTTCAAACGTTGGCGTCCAGATCGCGAACCGCTGTCGTGCGCCTACACCCAGCTCGAGGAGCCGCTGTCCTACGACTTGGCCGAGATCCTCGGCGGTGCGCAGGCATAGAACTGGGATCGAGCGCCCTCAGACCCAGACGATCGAAACGGGGTCCGGGTGGCGTTCAGCACGGCGACGGCCGCCAGCTGAGAGTTCACGTCGAGCTTGCGCAGCACCGTCTTGACCTGACTGCGCACGGTCGCCTCGCCGACCCGCAGGTGGGTCGCGATGGTGCGCACCGACTCCCCGGTCCACAGCAGGGTCAGAACCTCGTGCTCGCGCGGGGTCATTTTGGCCATCTTCTTCTCCGCCTCGGCGCGACGGCGGGTGGCACGACGGCGTACGCCGACCCCGTGCGGCTGCTGTTCCTCGGCCACCAGAACCTCACCGGCCGCGGCCTTGGTGAGCAACGATTCGACCTCGTCCAACGTGGAGGTGGTCGGCACCACGGCCGCCGCGCCGTGTCCGTAGAGCGAGTGCCACACGGGGGCAGCCTCGGCGTCCACCAGCACCACCCACGGGATTTTCACCCGCATCGTCGCGATCGCGTCGTGCAACCGGTCCACCCGATTGACGTCGATCACCATCAGGCCTGCCGCCAGACCGACGCCAGGATCGGCGGCCTGCTCGAGACTCAGCCGCTCCGGTCGACCCGTGGGGGCGGTTCGGCTGGTCGGCCAGGCAACCTCGACCGACTCGACGCCACGGTCGGCAAGGGCAGCACCGATGGCCTCGGCCACCAGAGGGTGGTCGGCGGTGACTGCGATCCGGTGCCGGCTTGAAGAAGACATGGTGCACAGCATGTGGGTCAGCACACACAACTTGTCTAGTCCTGTCCCCGACAGCCCTCAATTTGGGGACTGGTCACTCGCCTCGAAGGGGGGCGGCCGTTGGACTCCCAGGCGCGGAGATACCATCGATTTGGTGAGAACGATAGGTATGTGACATAAAACCACCAGGAGTGGCTAAACTTTCTCCCCTCGGTTGGTCTAGACCGCTCCTTGACGACAACGCTCGTCGCCGCTTCAATCGTTCCAGAGCAATTGCTCCGCCGACGGAGCCACATCGTCGGCATCGACCTCGGGGGGGGTCAACATGACTACACAGATGCATTTTGATAGTTCACTTTTCAACGAACCAGCCCTGCGCCACGATCAGCGGAGACTGGCGGTCATCTCCACGATCGCCGCCGCGCCGATCGCCGTGGCGATCGTGGTTGCGCTCTATGCAGGTAAGCCGGGCGCTGGCACCAGCGGCAACCTGCTGGTCATCCAGCTGCTCGTTCTGGCCGCTGGGCTCGTCGGCTACAGATTTTGGTGGGCCGCACGATCGGCACAGCCCACCATTGAGTCGGCCGATGACGATTCCGAGGCCATCGTCGTGGAGTTGCGCGAAGCGCAGGCCCTGCTTCGTGCCGATCGCGCGCTGATGCATGAGGTCGGGTCGACGGTGGCGGGCATCAGCTCGGCCTCGGACCTGGTCCGCACCGCCGCAGGCTTGTGCCCCGAGCGACGAGCTGCGCTCGAGTCGATGCTGAGCGCAGAGCTCGCTCGACTTCAGCGGTTGCTCCAACCCGCAGACGCAGGCCTGCACACCTTCGATCTGGACGAGACTATTCGCCCGCTGGTGGTTAGCCAGGAAGCCCGCGGCCACCACGTTACTTGGCAGCCGACCGACGGACTTCGTGGGATCGGCAAGCCCGATGACGTGGCCGAAGTGGTCAACATCCTGCTGGAGAACGCCGCTCGCCACGGCGGCGGCGAAGGCACCCGAGTGTCGATCGCGGCGTGCGACAACGCAATCGAGGTCGTTGTTGCCGACGCCGGACCCGGCGTCGCCCGGGAGGTGCTGCCGCGCCTGTTCGAGTGGGAGGCCAGCCGGGCCTCCTCGCCCGGTCAGGGCATCGGCCTGCACATCGCCCGCCAGCTCGTCGAAGACCTCGGCGGCGACTTGAGACTCGACGAGTCCGTGGTCCGGGGGGCCACCTTCCGGGTGCAGCTTCCTCGCGTCCGTTCAGTCATCAGTGGTGATCATGACTCAGCCCGCCAGTTCGCGAGCTAGCGTCCGGGTCCTCATCGTGGAGGACCATGTCCTTTTTGCCGAGTCACTCGAGCTGGTGCTCTCGGTCGAGGGCTATGACGTACGCCGAGTCGCAGTGCCGACCCAGACCCAGACGCCGGCTGCGGTCGCAGCGGCCATCATCAGGCAACGCCCGCGCATCGTGCTGCTGGACCTCGACCTGGGTGGCTTCGGAGACGGCGTACGCCTGATCGATCCGCTCGCGCGGGCCGGAGCCAACGTCGTGGTGGTCACCGCCTCCACCGATCGGGCTCGCTGGGGAGAGGCCGTCCGCGCCGGCGCCCGCAAGGTGCTGGCCAAGTCCGGGCCCCTCAACGACATCCGGGCCACGGTTCGGCGGATCAGTCAGGGTCTGACAGTCATGGACCGCGAAGAGCGTGAGGAACTGGTCGCCATCTGGGCGCAGCACCGGGCCAAGCACCACGAGCTGCGCAGCCGGATCGATGACTTGACCGCACGCGAGCGCCAGGTGTTGGGCCACCTGGTGCACGGGCGCACGGTGCGCGAGATCGCGAACCACGGAGTGGTCTCGGAGGCCACGGTACGCACCCAGGTGAAGTCCATCCTGTCCAAGCTGTCGGTGTCGTCCCAGATCGCCGCGGTAGGTGTCGCCCACCGGCTGGGGTGGCAAGCCCCCGACCTCTAGGGAACCCGCCGACCCTGAGGATCCAGCGCAGCGCAGCGGCGCACGCTGTCCGCGGCCACCATGGCGTCTCCTGTCCCACCCCCGGGCCGGACCGCGCCGGCCCGAGCGGGGCTAGGATCCTCACACCCTCGAAGAAGGTGGTGCGCACCATGAACGACGCCGTGGAGACCTACCCGGTCGTGTTGTTGATCGAACAGGCATTGTCGGCCTCCGATGCCGTCCAGGTGCGTTCGCTGCACGAGAGTCTGGACCAATCGGTGACCTACCACGCACTGTTGCCGTTGGAGGATGCCGCCGCCCGGATCGAGGCCTCTCTGGGCTCCCTGGGCTCTGGCGAAGTGTTGGCCGGACCGGCGATAGCGATGCGGGAGACCGACCTCGAGGCGTTGCGTCGCGACTGCGCGACCGAGTCGCAGCAGGCGCTCACAGACACGCTGGCCGCCCTGACTGCGGCCGGCGTGACCGCGACCGGCGAGATCGTGGCGGACCCCCCGATCGATGCGCTGGTCGCTGCGGTGCAGCAGTTAGACGCTCGTGAGGCGATCATCCTGACCCGCCCGCACGTGGTGGCGGAGTTCTTCGGTCTCGACTGGTCCTCCAGGGCCCGACGCAAGATCGGAGTGCCCATCCTGCACCTGATCGAGCACGAGAACTTCGATGAGCAGGCGGGTGCAGGCGAAGGTATCTCCGGCCTGTGAGCGACGGAGTCGAACGAGGGACGAGCGAGCGACCGAGCGCACCATCTGGGCGCACGAGCGAGCAACCGAGCGCACCATCCAATGCAGCGAAGCACCGAGCATGAGGTTGGGTCGGCGCCGGGTCGAGCAGCCCGCACCCGAACCCCCTCCCGAGCTCGACGGATCGTCGACCTCTTCGTCACCGGACCCACCGGGGCCTAGAGCCGAGTACGCCCGCATCCTCGACGGCGCATCGCTCTGGATGGCGGTACGCGGGACGGTTGAGGGAGTGGCCCTGCGCCGCGAGGGGACCAGCGATCTGATCCACCCGACCAACGACGCACCGCCGGTCGCCGGACTCCTCTCGATCCGCTGGCAGCTCGACGAGGCCCTGCCATCGCCTGCTGGCGGACCGGAGGTCTACGAGTTGGTCACCCTGCCCGGGTTGGAACCACTGCACGGCGACCCACTCGCCCAGTCGGCACCGATGCGTACTCCGCTCTCGCCCGATGGACGGACCCAGCTCGAGCTACGTCGCCGCGAGACCGGGGCCCTGATGATCCGCCGTGAGTCGGTGTCGGCGCACGCCCGGGTTGTCGCGGTCGCGCTGACCGACGCCGGAGTCCGGCTCGCGTTCGAGCCTGCGGGCCTGGTGGATCCGAGCCTCTTACTCCTCGATGTCGAGGGCAGGACCGTCTCCACTGTCTCGGTGACCGACGAAGAGGGTCTGTCGGTTGGTGTCGTGACCCCCGACGACATCCCCGCAGAGCAGGGGCACCACTGGTTCCTGGCCGTTGCCGACAGCGACCATGAGCTGCCGCTGCGCAGAGCGCGCAACGACAGTGCCGCGCCGGGACGGTCCACGGTGCTGCCGATGCTGTGGACCGGTCAGGCGCCCGACGTCTCGCTGGTCCGGTTCGAGTGGCAGCCGGAAGGCCGGTTGCGGGTCACCCGGCCACCGGCCCCGGGCATCGGCCGGTCGACCGGTTCCGACGACGATGGGGACGACTCGTGAAGATCGGGTTCCTGGTCTTCAACCTCGACGGCATGGGTGGCACCTCGCGATCAGCCATCACCCAGGCCAATGCTCTGATCGATGCCGGCCGGCACGACGTGGTGATGGTCAGTGTGACCCGTACCGCCGACACGCCGCACTACTCGTTGGATCCACGGCTCCGGGTCGACTACCTGGTCGACGTCCGGGACCCAGACTGTGCGTCGGCACCCGGCGTCACGCAGGACCAGGCCCGGCGCTGGCTACAGGCGCCCTCCCTGCTGGTGCCACCGCGTTGGGATACCCAGTTCAACGCGTTGTGCGACGTGGCGCTCGAGCGCTACCTCCCGCACTTGGCCGTTGATGTGCTCGTCACCGTCACTCCGGGGCTGCTCGCAGCCGCCGAGCAGCTCGTCGCCGACAGCGTGGCGCTGGTGCACCAGGAGCACCGGTCGTCCTCGGACCGGGTGTCGGGCTTGGAACCGCTGCTCACCTACGGACCGCGTGCCGACACCGTGGCGCTCCTGACCGAGTCCACCGCGACCTGGCTGGGCGGCAAACTCGGCGCGGCGACTCCCCCACTCGTGGTGCTGCCCAACCCGCTCCCCCAGGACTTCGCCCCCCGCTCGCGTCTGGACCAGCCGGTGATCGTGGCCGCCGGGCGCCTGGTGCTGGAGAAGCAGTTCATCCACCTGGTGCGGGCTTTCGCCACGATCGCCGATCGGATCCCGCACTGGCGGTTGCGCATCTTCGGCCAGGGCCTTATCCGGCACCCGTTGCTGACGATGGCACGCAAGACCGGTCTCTACGATCGGCTCGAGCTGCCCGGCGTCTCGCGCGACATGCCCGGCGAATGGGCGAAGGCATCGATCAGCGCGCTCACGTCCCGGGCCGAGGGCTACCCGCTGGTCATCCAGGAGGCCATGGCCGCCGGCGTACCCGTGGTCAGCTACGACTGCCCCTCGGGACCCCGCGAGATCATCACCCACGACGTGGACGGACTGTTGGTGACGCCGGGGTCGGAGCCGGCCCTGGCGGCCGCGCTCTTCGGGTTGGCCGACGACGCTGAGCTGCGACACCGGCTCGGAGCGGCCGCCGCCCGGCGTGCCGAGGCCTGGGACCCCGCCGCGCTGGCAACACGGTGGGAGCAGGTCTTCGCCGATGCCCTGGCTCACCACGCCCAGTCCGGCGTACGCCGCCTGACTCGTCGTCATCTGCTGGCCCTAGAAAACGTGGACCGGAACCCGGTCGGTCCGGCACCTGAGCCGGCCGCCGAGACCGGCTCGACCACCCCGGCCCAGGCCAGGAGGCAAGCCCTGGCGCTCGTCGCCGCGGCAGCAGACGCGGTCGGCGCCCGCTGGTTCGTGCTCCCGCCTTTCCGCGGTACGGCGGCGCAGGTCGTCGTACCGGCGCGCTGGCGTGCTGACTTCCTGCGGGCCCTTGCCGACGGTTCGGCGCCCGACTACCTGAGCCTGCTCGACCCCGGAGACTTCGGCTGGCCCGAGCATCGCGGCCCGGTGCCCGAGTCGGCCCGGCGACTGCTGAGCACGATGACACCGCGGATCCTCGTGGAGCCCTGGCCGGACGACGAGTCGAGCTCGACCGCCCTCGGTCAAGGGTGTGCGGTCGGGGTGCAGTTCTGGGACCGGTCGGTGGACGGCCAACTGGTCGCACCGTTGCCCAATCCCTACCTCGCCCAGGTGGCCGAGGACACCTCGTTGGCGACCGCGCACGTGCACGGACTCGAGGTGCCCACCCTGCCGCTGATGTCGCTGCCGACGATCGGTGCCACCGACCTGAGCATCGACGTGGTCTACACCTGGGTGGACGGCGCCGATCCGGCCTGGTTCGAGCTCCAGCAGCAGCGGTTGGCCCAGTGGTCGGCCCAGTGGTCGGCCCAGTGGTCGGCCCAGTGGTCGACCCAGAGCGGCGGGCCGGGTGGGATCGGGGCCTCATCGGCCGGCCGCGCCCGCTTCGAGAGTCGTGACGAGCTGCGCTACTCGCTGCGCGGCCTGCACCTGTTCGCGCCGTGGGTGCGCACCATCCACATCGTGACCGACCGCCAGATCCCCGACTGGTTGGATCCCGACCATCCCAAGATCCACCTGGTCGACCACCGCGACATCCTGCCCGCCGAGGCCTTGCCGACCTTCAACTCGCACGCCATCGAGACCGCCCTGCACCGGATCCCGGGACTGGCCGAGCACTTCGTCTACTTCAACGACGACATGCTGCTGGGCCGCCCAGTGGGTCCCGAGCAGTTCTTCGATGCCGCCGGCCGATCCAGCGTCTTCACCTCGGGCCACCTGGTCGGCACCCCCGACGGCGATACTTCGGGCCAAGGCGCCCAGGACACCCGGGACACCCAGGACCCCGACACCGCGTTACCCGCCTACATCAGCGCGGCGTTGAACAACCGCTCGCTGCTGGCGGCCAGCTTCGGCCGGCAACTGACGCACCACCTGACGCACGCGCCGTACCCGCTGCGGGTCTCGGTGCTGACCGAGATCAGCGATCGCCTCAGCGAGGCGGTCCAGCGGACCGCACGGTCGCCCTTCCGGTCACCGAGCGACATCTCCATGGTCTCGTCGCTGGCGCAGCACTACGGTCTGCTGACCGGGACCGCCGTGGAGGGGTCGATCGACAGTGCCTTCATCGATCTCAGCACCGCCAGGGTGGACAAGATCTTGGACCTGCTGTCGAGTCGCAGCCACGACGTGCTGTGCATCGGCGACCACGAGGAGTACGCGATGGAGAAGACCCAGGTCGATGCACTGCTGGCCGACTTCCTGGCTGACTACTACCCGATCCCCGCACCCTGGGAGCGCTGAGGTTCAGTTCCCACGACCGCGTCCAGCCGCAGAGATCCGTCTCGTCGCCTTGCCCAGCCATGACCTGACCGCCGACTGGGCACTGGATCGGGCACCCGACGAAGTGGCGGAGGGGCCTTCGGAAACGCCGTCGGATCGAGCCTGAGCCAACTGCGACTTCAGGTCCTCGATCCGCTCCTGCTTGCGGTCCAGGCGCTCGCGCATTTCGCGCTTGACCGCCACTACCTGGGCCGTGCGTTCGTCCTGGGCCATCGCCGCAGCGAACCCGTACAGTTCGACGTACTCCTCGCGCAGGCTCTCCAGGTCTGCGATCGCGGCCTCGTCGTGCGGGCTGTCGACCAAGGTGTTCATGGCCGTCCAGACCCGCTCGGCCAGCTCCTCGAGGACCGGGGTGACCGCGATGTCGTCCCAGGTCACCCGGGAGCGGAACAACCCGGCGTCGATGAAGTCGTCGACCGGGTGGTGCTCGGTGGTCGAGAGGTCGGCGTTGAAGCTCAGGTCGAGCTGCGCGCCGGCCCTGGCCATCGCTGCGCGCCAGTCCTCCCGCAGGTCCGGGTAGCGCACGAACGCCCGCGGGTGTCGACGGGTCACCCGCTCGGTCTCGAAGGCCGCGTTCACCCAGGCCGCCACATTGGTGGTCTCCCGCTCCCGACGGAACTGCTCGCTCTGGGTCGACAGGTAGGCGGTGTCGCGTGAGCGCACCACCTCGGTCGGATGACGCAGCATCGTCAGCGAGGTGAGCTCGGCGCCCAGCTCGTCGGCGAGCCGCACGAACATCTCATAGACCCAGTAGGCGCGGGTGTCCTTGATCGCGACCTGATCTTGCTCCAACAGCCCGCGCAGCCACTCGCGCAGCTGGTCCTCGATGTCGGTCTTCGCCAGCGCCTCCATCGCCACCTGCGGAGCGTGCGGGCGGGAGTCGATGGTGCGGACCGGGATCGGGTCCATGAAGTCCTTGAGCAGCGCCGCCAACCAGGCCGGCTCGTAGTACCCGCGCGGGTTCTTCTCGTCCGCGGCCACCTCGGGTTGCGGGATATGCAGGCCCAACCGCTTCAGGGTGCCGCCGACACTGCTGGTCCCGCTACGCCCGGACCCGGTGATGAGCACCCACTTGGACTGATCCGCCACGGGCAGCAGGCTACCGCTGGGTCACGAGAACGGAGTCTCCGCGGTGATCCGATCGGCTCGCTTGATCTTCTCGACCGAGCCGGCGCAGTCCAAGGCCGTCGGCTCATTCGCCTTCACATCGAATCCGAAACAGCCGATCGTGCCCAGCAACCGGTCTCGGCGGTAGAAGGAGAAGTCGATCTGCGCCACGCTGTCCAAGAAGGCCGGATCGTCACGGGGGCGGGTGGTCACCACCACATCAAGCAGGCTGTCGTCGAACTCCGAGTTCACCGTCCGCCAACCATCCTGCACGTCGAGATTGCCCAGGCTGAATCCGTCGCCTTCCTCCACGTCGATCGACTCACTGGTCTGGACCCGGTCCAGCTCCCGCTCGACGATCGAGGATCCCTCGTTGAAGGCGAGCACGCCGACGGCCAGGCAACCGCCACAGGTCAGCAGCAGCACGGTGCCGATGATGATCAGCACCCACTTCAAGGTGTTGTCCTTCTTCGGCGGCGGTCCGTACCCCGGCCCGTAGGGTCCCGGCACGCCGTACGGCGGCGGTCCTCCCGGATGCTGCGGCGCGCCGTACGGCTGGGGCGGCGCACCCGGTTCGTAGGGGTTGGATCCGGAGGGATTCCAAGGGGGGCCCCCGGGCGGATCCACCGGCGGATAGACAGGCGGCTGGGACATGGGGCCCAGGCTAACGGTCGTCGGCGACCTCTACGGCGACCTCTGCGGCGATGCCGCGGTGCCCTGCATCGGGCGTACTGCGAGCACGCGGAAGCAGATCCACTCCAGACTCGCCGGCGCCTCCCTGGAGACTCGACACTGTGGGATCTTCGCCTACCTATCCAGAAGATCCGGCACTGTCGCCGGTGACACAGCTGCTCGAGCACTTCTCGGGGCGCCCTGACCAGCCACGAGCCTGCAGGATGGCAGCGACCGCGCCGGCAAACCGACAGGGCGAGAGCACCTGTCGCCACGACACCCGCAGGGTCAACCGTCCCGAGACGGCGGCGTTGATGTCCCGGTCGAGGTCCGCTCACCGATTACTCGCATCCTCGTGGCCGAGTCGCCCGTCCAGCTCGATCACGACGTGCTGGGCGACGTACTCCACGTCGCGGAACGCTCGCCGAGGACCGGTCGAGGCCGGCACCTGCCGCTCGGCCCGCGGCAGACCATGGGCCCGCTCGACCTGACGCAGATAGCGCCGCTCCAGCATGGAGTAGGCACCGGACGCCACGTCGTCCAACACCTCGACCAGGAAGGCGCGCTGGCGGAGCCGGGCCATCCCACGCGCCACCTCGACCAGCCTGTTCGGGGTGGTCCGGCGCTGCTGACAGGCATCGGACAGCACCCCGACAGCCGCATCCGGGCTCAGCTGAGCGGCCACCTTGAGCAGCGCCTGCTCGATCCGCACGACGGGTGGGCTGCGCTCGGCGAGCACCAGATCGGCGTACCCGGTCACCCGTTCCATCTGGACACCCGGCAACCGATCCAGTGTCCTGCTCGCCGCGACCACCAGGTGCAGCGGCGACCCGGCAGCGCCCCAGGTGCCCGGCGTGTTGATCCCTGATACCGTGCGCTTGCAGCGCGGAGGCGCCCCCAAGAGCGGCCGGCCCACGAGCCAGCACGGCCGCCCAGGCGCGTTGGTGCCAGGTCAACGTGCCGGTGTGGTCGACGTACACCCCCGGATGCACGCGGACCCAGATCCGATGTCGCAACCGGCTATCGATGTCCGCCTCACCCCCATCGAGCTGGCGCACCTGGCGCCGACTCACCACGCCGTGCTGGATGTCCAGCAGGCTCTCGAGACCGGCCAAGTCCAGTCGACTCGGGTACCGGGCTGCGCGAGGACTCACCTCCACACTGTGCCCACCCGACAGGCCAGCAAACTGCGGTTCAGGAGGACTGTGGATGAGTTGGAAGCCAGCTCAGTCGGCCAGCCGGTTGCCGTCGTCATCCCAGTGCTCGGCGACCTTCTTCGACGGCTGCACCCGGGGCGGCTCGCCGGGCATCTTCGGGTGGTCGGGTGGATATGAGAGTTCCACCGAGCCCTGCTCAGCGAAAAGGCCCAGCAGCGGGTCCAGCGAACCCGCGGTGTCGTCGATCCCGGCCCAAGGATCGCCGTCGGCCAACCGATCCGGGACCGTGAACAGGTTGTAGGCGCGCGGGTCGGTGACGTCGGCCAGCTCGGCCCAGCTCATCGGCGTGGACACCGGGGCGCCCGGCTGCGGGCGCAGGGAGTACGCCGAGGCGATGGTGCGGTCGCGACAGTTCTGGTTGTAGTCGACGAAGATCCGCTCCCCCCGCTGCTCCTTCCACCAGGCCGTGGTGACACCGTCATCGCGTCGTTCCAGCTCGCGACCGAAGCCGATCGCCGCATGCCGGACGTCGACGAACTCCCAGTCGGGGCGGATCCGCACGTAGACGTGGATGCCCCGGTTGCCCGAGGTCTTCGCGAAGCCCACCAGACCCACCTCCTCCAGCAGCTCTCGAGCCACCCCGGCGACCCGGACCGCGTCGGCGAAGGTGGTCCCAGGCTGTGGATCCAGGTCGATGCGCAGCTCGTCGGGGCGATCCACGTCGGCGCGGCGTACTGGCCACGGGTGGAAGGTCAGCGCCCCCATCTGGGCACACCACACCGGCACCGCGATCTCGGTCGGGCAGATCTCCTGCGCCGTCCGGCCGGAGGGGAAGGTGATCTCCACCGACTTCAGATAGTCGGGCGCACCCTTGGGCACCCGCTTCTGGTAGAACGCGTCGGCGTTGCGATCCGCCGGTCCGGTCGCCAGCCGCATCCCCTCCCGGACCCCCGAGGTCCAGCGCTCCAGGGCGGTCGGGCGATCCCGCAGCGCCCGCATCAGGCCGTCGTCGACGCAGGCGAAGTACTGCGCCACCATCAGCTTGGTCACCTCGGCAGTGGTCTCGGTCGCCTCGTAGATCACCCGGTCCGGAGACGACACCCGCACCGCCCGGTCCCCTGCGATCACCTCCGCGGCTGCTGCTTTGGCCATGACGCCACTCTAGGGACGCCGGGGACTCTCCGGGACCTCTAGGGCACGCCGACTATCCTCGTCCTCATGGCCAACGAGGTGGAGAAGACCGAAGAAGAGTGGCGCTCCGAGCTGTCGCCGAAGGAGTACGCCGTGCTGCGCGAGGCCGGCACCGAGCGCCCCTTCACCGGGGAGTACAACGACACCGAGACCACCGGCGTCTACCGCTGCAAGGCCTGCTCGGCGAAGCTGTTCGAGTCCGGCACCAAGTTCCACTCCGGCTGCGGCTGGCCGTCGTTCTACCAGCCGATCACCGACACTGTGGACTACATCGAGGACGTCACCCTGGGGATGAAGCGGGTCGAGGTGCGCTGCTCGAGCTGCAAGTCGCACCTGGGTCACGTGTTCCCCGACGGCTACGGCACCCCGACTGGAGACCGGTTCTGCATCAACTCGATCAGCCTGACGCTGGAGCCCGCAGCAGAGTCCTGAGGATCAGCCGACCGGCTCCAGTGCGGAGTCGATCACGACCACGTCAGCGCCGTACGTCGCGTCCGCCCACTCCTGCAAGGTCCCGTCGTCCCATACCACCGTGGCCACGACCTGATCGGTCTCGACTCCGGAGCTCAACAGACCGGGCAGGTCGCCCAACTCGCCTTGGATGGTCAGCAGCTCCTGTTCGCTGCGCGCTGCCTCGCCCACGCACAACGGGCCTCCCCAGACCGCTTCCAGCCTGGTCCGGGCGCCCGCGAGGTCCTCGGTGACCAGGACGTTGAGGATGGTCTGAGAGGCGTTCTCGGGTTGCCGGGTGGTGTCGGCGGCCGACTTGATGGACTGCAGGAACGAACCGGCGTAGCCGGGCAATTGCAGCGCCTCGGCCAGTGCGGCGTCCTGATCGGAGTAGCTGATCCGGTCCTGGTCGACGACTGCCCAACCGCCCTCGGGAGTGGAACACGAGGTGACGAACCGGTCAGGGAGCTCGGGGGCTGCGGTGTCATAGAGCACCAGCGTCTGCGGCTCCGCAGTCACGGTCAGCGCAGCCCCGTCGAAGGTCCCGGTCACCGCGTAGGAGCCCCATCGTGAGCCGCCGATCGACTCGTAGGTGTTGATCACTGGTTGCCACGACCAATCGTCCAGCGCCAGGCCCTCGCACTGTGGCGGCGCGGACTCGGCAACCGCACCGAGACACAGTTGCGGGCCCCCTTCAGAGCCAGACGGGTCCAGCACCGTGCCGATCCCCAGCACCGGCCCCGCCAGCGGGGCCACCTGGTTGGGCATCGCACCGTCGCCACCGTCCGAGCCGGCCGGCGACGAAGGGTCCACGGCGACGGCCGGCTCGTCGACGGCGCTGTCATCGGACCCGTCCGCTGAGCTCGAGGATCCACAGGAGGTCAGGACCAGCAACCCGATCAGTGCACCCGCGACGGCTGAAGTCTTCATAGCCCTGAGACGTTCGCGGCGCCCGACCGGTTGCATATGTCCCCCCGGGTTCGATGCGGCCACTAGGGCAGCCGCGAGATCAGCTCGGCGGGAGTGGTGCGCGGCCCGGTGTAGAACGGCACTTCCTCGCGCACGTGCCGTCGCGCCTCGGA
>JBBPYJ010000012.1:0-17673 GCA_038200025.1 Propionibacteriales bacterium
CGACGGCGTCGCGCATCCAGGTCGCCGCCAGGCCGGGGTTGTCCAGATCCGTCCGGCAGCCGTATTCGCCGATCACCAGTGGAGTGTCAGGCACCCACGCGCGGAACTCATCGCACTTGCTGGCGAAGGTGCGCCAGGTCTTGCCGTTGGTCGGTGACCAGGGGTTGTAGAGGTCCAGCCCCGTCACCTCGGCCTCGGGGACGATCCACTCCGCGGGGTTCCTGTCGGCGCGCAGGGGGTCGAAGGTCCAGTGCTGCAGGATCGGGGCGATCACGACGTTCGTGGCGACCTGGGCAGCCATCTCGATCAGGTGACGCTGCATGTTCACGAAGTCGGCCGACATCATCCCGACACCCACCGCATCGTTCTCCGGTTCGTGGTGAAGGGTGAACAAGACCGGGCCATCCAGGCGTGACAGCGGCACCAGGATCTCGCGCAACCAGTCGTCCCACTGTCCGAACGCGGTCTCCTCCCAGGTCCCCACGGGTTTCATAGACACGTGTGGAAGGCGGTCCCGGACAAGATCGTCGCGACACCGCGAGATCAGTTGGAAGGTCTCGTTGCGTTGGGGGGTGAAGTAGGAGCGATGCACCGCCAGCCGCTGACCCAGCTCCGACTCCCACTTCGGCAGTGACCTGTCGTGGGGGACCGAGGCGCCGTAGTAGAGGTGTCCGGCTGGGGTGGAGTTGGCGAACAGTGCGGCAGGGCTGGCTAGTGGGGCTTTCGGCGTCGGCGTCGGCTTCGGGCTCGAGCGCGGTTCCGCAGGCACCGTGGTGGGGGCGACCGGTTCGGTGACTGCCGTGTCACGTGGTACCCGGCAGGCTGAAGCGGCGGCCGAGGCGCCCAAGGCAACTCCGACGCTGAGAAGGTCGCGACGCCTGATCGGCATGTTCCGAGCCTAGGGGAGGGTGTCGACCCCAAGGGGATTCTCGGCAGTGCCGTCCTCCAAACCGGGGACAGGAACTCTCCCTGAGGGTGTGTTTGGAGCTATCCCCCATTTCGAGGAATCCGCGGTCAGTTCGTGCGAGTGACCGCCCGGAGTCGACAAGATACTCACATCATGAAGAATTCAAGTGCGGCTGTCGTCCTCCGCCTGCTCCCAGGAGCCAGCCGATGACCGGCGGAGTGCTGATGGTGAGCACCCAAGGAGGCCACCTGACGCACCTGCTGGCCCTGCGGGACTGGTGGGAAGGTCAGGAGCGGGTCTGGGTCTGCCCGGAGACTCCCGACGTCATGGACCGGCTGGCCGGAGAGCGACTCGTCCCGTCGCATTCCCCGACCACCCGCAACGTGCCCAACATGCTGCGCAACGCCGCCCTTGCGTGGCGGGTGCTGCGTGACGAGCGACCCTCTCTCGTGATCAGCGCTGGGGCCGGAGTCGCGGTGCCCTTCTTCGTCGCCGCCCGCGCCCTGGGCATCCCCACGGTCTTCATCGAGGTCTATGACCGCGTCGACACCCCGACCATGACCGGACGGCTCTGCGGACCGTTCACCACCCGCCGGATCGTGCAGTGGCAGAGCCAGCTGGACTTCTACCCCGACGCCACCCTGGTGGGGCCGATCCTGTGAGCGAGCGACCGAGTGAACAATCCGGTCCTGTGAGCGAGCGACCGCTTGTGCTGGCTCTGGCCGGCACGGACAAGCACCCGTTCCAGCGGATGGTGGACTGGATCGATGAGGCCGCCCTTCGCCGGACCGACGTGCGCTTCGTGATCCAGCACGGCACCACGGCGCCGCCCAGGACGGCGCAGGGCCACAGCTTCTTGGCGCACGACAAGATGGCCTCGCTGATGGCCGAGGCGAAGGTCGTGGTGTGCCACGGAGGTCCCGGCCTGATCATGGAGGCGCGTGAGGCGGGGCACCTGCCGCTGTGCCTGCCGCGGAATCCCGCGCTCGGCGAGCACGTCGACGGCCACCAGCAGCGTTTCGCCGTCGTCGTGAACGACGGGGGCGTGGTCCGCACCGTCGCTACCGCCACCGAGTTCCAAGCAGAGCTGGACAAGGCGCTGATCACCACCGCGAGTCCCGGTGCGGCGCTGGCCGGCAGCAGCGAGCGTGCCCAGGCGCGGGCGAGTCTGGCCGCGGAGCTGGACAGCCTGATGATCGAACCGAAGCGCTCGTCGAACGCACAGCGCTCGTTCGGCCTGCCGCGAGGCTTGCGGGCTCGTCTGCAGACCTGACCCGAAGGGCTGATGCGTACCCTGTTTTGGGGGATGTGATCGGGGGTCGCCGAGGCCGCTGCCGAAGTCGCGTCAGGCTGGTCTCGCGGCGTACTTCTGCGCCCGTAGGAAGTCCGAACACAACAGCCGAGGGGAGGGGCGTCGATGGCCCGCACCACTGTTGTCTATCTGGGCGGTTTCGGTCGCTCGGGCTCCACGCTCGTCGAGCGGATCCTCGGATCCGCCACCGGCTGGGTGAACATCGGCGAGTTGGTCGATCTGGCGCGCTCGGTCGCCCCACGCGACGAGCTGTGCGGATGCGGGGTCCGGTTCTCCGAGTGCGAGCTGTGGACCCAGGTCGGCGAGGTGGCCTTCGGTGGCTGGACGCCGGGGGTCTTCGAGCGGTTGGCGCGGCTGCAACGCGACGTGGCTCGCCAGCGTCACCTCCCGCGACTGCTGGCCGCCAGACCTCCCGCGACCGGTGACCTCGCCGAGTTTCATGAGGCCTTCTCCCGGATCTACGCAGCGGTCGCCCAGGTGAGCGGGTGCGAGGTCGTCGTGGACGCCTCCAAGGGGCCCGCCTTCGGCCGCGCCCTGGCGATGGCTCCCGAGGTCGACCTGCGGATGCTCAACGTCGTCCGAGATCCCCGGGCGGTCGCCTGGTCGTGGAGCCGAACGGTCGAGCGACCGCACACCTCGGCTGCCTCGGCTGATGAGATGTGGCGGATCCCACCGCACCGCTCGGCTGCTCAGTGGAGCGCTCTGCAGGGTGAGATGCATGCCATCGCCCTGCGCCAGCGGGACTTCGCGCGGCTGCGATACGAGGACTTCGTCGCCGACCCACTCCAGGCCCTGGTTGCCGCCACCGCCGAGCTCGGCGTCCTGCTGGAGCCCGGCGATCTGCCAAGCCTCGATGACGGCCGGATCGTCCTCGAGCCCAGCCACGGGCTGTCTGGCAACCCGGGTCGATTCCGCTCCGGCAGCGTCGAGCTGCGCCCCGACCAGCGTTGGGTCACCGCGATGCCGGCGAAGGACCGTCGCGTCGTGACCGCTTTGACCCTGCCCCTCCTGAGGGCCTACGGCTATCGGATCGCCCGACCCGAGCACGCCAGTTCCGCCAGTTCCGCCAGTTCCGGAAGTTCCGGCAGTCCCGAGCACCCGCCAACCGATCCCCATCGAGCCCAACCGAGCCCAGTCGACAGGACGCACCCAGTGAGCCAACCAGGACCTAAGCACGCAGCAGCCGGGGGCCACCCGCTGGTCAGTGCGGTGATCCCGACCCGGGGCCGCCCGGAGCTGCTGAGAGAGACGTTGGCCACCATCGTCGCCCAGGACTACCCCGGGGAGCTAGAGATCTTGGTCGTCCACGACCGCGAGGAGATGGACCTGAGCCTGCAGGAGCTGTCGCGGCCGGGTCGCCAGATCCTTCCGATGGTCAACAGCCGGACTCCTGGGCTCAGTGGCGGGCGGAACAGTGGTCTGCTGGCCTCGCAGGGCACCTTCGTGGCCAGCTGCGACGACGACGACCTGTGGCACCCGGCCAAGGTGAGCCGCCAGGTCGAGATGCTGCTCGCCGATCCCGCGCTGCTGTCGGTCGGCGCCGGGATCCGGCTGCTGATGGGCGGCGACCGCGGCAACGTCGACTGGCCTGCGCGCGAGGCCGTGGTGAGCCACGAGCGACTGCTGCAGAACCGGGTCAAAGAGCTGCACAGCTCGACGTTGATGACGCGCCGCTCCGCGTTCGACGTCGTCGGGCTCTACGACGAGGAGCTGCCGTTCGGCTACGGCGAGGACTGGGACTGGCTGCTGCGGGCCAGCAAGGCCGGCAAGGTCGGGGCGGTCACCGAGATCCTGGCCGACATCCGCAAGGACATCCCGTCCTGGTTCCGAGACCGTTCGCTGAACACCGCGACGGCCCTGGAGTACCTCCTCGCCAAGCACCCCGACCTCGCCGACGCACGACGTGGTCACGCCCGGATCCTGGGGCAGATCGCCGCAGCCCGGGCGGCCGCGGGTGAACGCAAGCAGGGCGCCAAGATCGCCTTCCGCGCCCTGGGCCGCTACCCCGCTGCGCCGCACGCCTGGCTGGCCCTCGCCGTCGCCGGCCCGGGGATCGAACCCCGCAGGTTGCTGACCGCCGCACGTCGGCTGGGGCGAGGTCTGTCATGAGCCGGTTGCCCAACTTCTTGTACGTCGGACCCGACAAGGCCGGCTCCTCGTGGTTGCATGAGGTGCTGCTCAAGCATCCCGACGTCTACCTGAGCCCGGCCAAGGACCTCTACTTCTTCGATCGCTACTACGACCGGGGGATCGACTGGTATGCCTCGCAGTTCCGCGACGCCGACAACGAGAAGATCGTCGGGGAGATCTGCCAGGACTACCTGTTCCACCCCGAGGCGGCCGCCCGGATCGACCAGACGCTGGGACCGGTCAAGATCATGGTCTCGCTGCGCGATCCGGTGGAGCGGGCCTGGTCGTCCTACCTCTATATGCGCAAGCACGGGATCGGCCCGGACACCTTCGCCGAGGCGCTGCGCAGTCGTCCCGAGCTGCTCGACCACGGGCGGTACGCCACCGGGTTGGACCGGTTCGCTGAGTTCTTGCCCCGCGAGATGATCCACGTCGCCCTCTTCGACGACCTCACCGCAGATCCGCAGGGCTTCTTGGACGGGGTTACCGACTTCTTGGAGATCGACCGTCAGCCGCTGGCCGCCGAAGACCTCGGGGCCCGGTTGTCGGCCGCCAAGGCCCGTTCGGTCTTCGTCGCCTCCGCCGCCCGCAAGGCGGCCGACTGGGTGCGCGAGCACGACGGCGCCAGATTGGTCGGCAGCGTCAAGCGGTCCGCCCTTGTGCAGCGCACTCTCTACCGGCCGATCGATCGTCAGGCGACCCGGCCGACCGAGGAGGACGTGATGACCGTCCGGACGGCGCTGGCGCCCGAGATCGATGCCCTTGAGGGCAAGTTCGGCTTCCGACTGCGCGAGGCTTGGAGCTGGTAGCTCCTGTCGGACGGGGTCGCCGGCCGCACTTTGCTCGCCTACTGTGCCCGCCCGTCGGGCGATCGGCTGCGATGGACGCGCTACCGTGTGCGGCCCGTAGAGTCCCGCGCAGGGTCGTTTCTTCTCGGGCCCTCCCGAGCAACCACAGAAAGTGAGCGTCGGCGTCCGTGGCACACAAGTTGGTCATCGTCGAGTCGCCGGCCAAGGCGCGCACGATCGGCGGCTATCTCGGCAAGGGCTACGTGGTCGAGTCATCCATCGGCCACATCCGGGATCTGCCCAACAATGCTGCCGACACTCCGGCCAAGATCAAGGACAAGCCCTGGGGTCGGCTGGCGGTCGACGTCGACAACGACTTCACGCCGTACTACGTCGTGCCCCGCGACAAGAAGAGCCACATCGCCAAGCTGAAGAAGCTGCTCAAGGACGCCGACGAGCTCTTCCTGGCCACCGATAAGGACCGCGAGGGCGAGGCGATCGCCTGGCACCTGCTCGACGAGTTGAAGCCCAAGAACATCCCGGTGCGGCGGATAGTCTTCCACGAGATCACCAAGACCGCCATCCAGGCCGCAGTGGCCAACCCGCGCGAGATCGCCGAGGACCTGGTCGAGGCGCAGGAGACCCGGCGGATCCTGGACCGGCTCTACGGCTACGAGCTCTCCCCGGTCCTATGGCGCAAGGTGATGTCGGGGCTGTCTGCCGGTCGGGTGCAGTCGGTGGCGACCCGGCTCGTGGTGGACCGCGAGCGGGAGCGGATGGCCTTCACGCTCGCCTCCTACTGGGACGCAGAGGGCACCTTCGACGCCGGTCAGCGCCACGAGCAGCGGATCTTCGGTGCCAAGCTCTACTCCGTCGACCAGGTGCGGGTCGCCAGCGGCTCCGACTTCGGTCAGGACGGCGAGCTCAAGGGCTCGGCCAACGGTAGTCGGGTCCGGCTGCACCTGGGTCGGGCCGAGGCCGAGGCGCTGGTCGCCGGTCTGAGCGAGACGACGTACGACGTCCGCTCGGTGGAGTCCAAGCCCTACCGCCGCCAGCCATACGCGCCGTTTCGGACCACGACCTTGCAGCAGGAAGCCTCCCGCAAGCTCGGGATGACCGCATCGTCGGCGATGTCGGTCGCCCAGCGGCTGTATGAGAACGGCTTCATCACCTATATGCGCACCGACTCCACGACGCTGTCGGGATCGGCCATCGGCGCTGCCCGCGCGCAGGTTCAGGAGCTCTACGGCAGCGAATACCTGCCGGACTCCCCGCGGACCTACACCACCAAGGTCAAGAACGCCCAGGAGGCGCACGAGGCGATCCGTCCCGCCGGGGAGTCGTTCCGGACGCCGGCGCAGACCGGTCTGACCGGCGACCAGTTCCGGCTCTACGAGCTGATCTGGATGCGCACGGTGGCGTCGCAGATGAAGGACGCGGTCGGCAACTCGGTCACGATCCGCCTCGGCGGGGCTACCGCCGACGGGCGCGACGTGGTCTTCTCCGCGAGCGGTCGGACGATCACCTTCCACGGCTTCTTGAAGGCCTACGTGGAGGGCACCGATGCCGGCAAGCGCACCGATGACGCCGAGGCCCGGCTGCCCAACCTGGCCGAGGGCGACCCGGTCACCGCAGCCTCGCTGAGCGCCTCGGGGCACGAGACCAAGCCGCCGGCCCGCTACACCGAGGCCACCTTGATCAAGGAGCTCGAGGACCGCGAGATCGGCCGGCCGTCGACGTACGCCTCGATCATCGGGACCATCTTGAGTCGCGGCTACGTCTACAAGAAGGGCTCGGCGCTGGTGCCGGCCTGGTTGGCCTTCTCGGTCACCCGGTTGCTGGAAGAGCACTTCGCGCGCTTGGTGTCCTACGAGTTCACCGCTGGCATGGAAGACGTCCTCGACGACATCGCCGGTGGGCGCAAGGACCGGGTCACCGAGCTGGGCGAATTCTACTACGGCTCGGACCGGATCCAGGGTCTGCACCCGTTGGTGACCGGGTTGGGCGATATCGACGCCAAGGAGTTGGCGACCTTCGCCGTGGGTGGACCGGACTCCGGCATCTCGCTGCGGGTCGGGAAGTACGGCCCCTATCTCGAGGGTCCCGACGAGGAGGGCAACCCCACCGGAAAGAAGGCCAATGTCCCCGACGACCTTCCGCCCGACGAGCTGACCCTGGCCAAGGCCGAGGAGCTCTTCGCCAATCCCGCCGGCGAGGAGTTCCCGCTGGGAACGCACCCGGACTCTGGGTTGATGGTGGTGGCCAAGAACGGCCGCTTCGGTCCCTACGTGACCGAGTTGCTGCCCGAGGACTCTCCCAAGTCCGCCAAGCCGCGCACCGGCTCGCTGTTCAAGTCGATGTCGTTGGACAGTGTCTCGATGGCCGACGCGGTCAAGCTGCTCTCCCTGCCCCGGCTGGTTGGCACGGATGCCGAGGGCGTGGAGATCACCGCTCAGAACGGCCGCTACGGGCCCTACCTGAAGGCGGGCACCGACTCGAGGTCGCTGACGTCTGAGGAGCAGCTCTTCGAGATCACTCTCGACCAGGCGCTGGCGATCTACGCCCAGCCCAAGCAGCGTGGCCGGGCCGCAGCCGCACCGCCCCTGAAGGAGCTGGGCAACGACCCGGTCTCGGGGCAGCCGGTGATCGTCAAGGCGGGCCGGTTCGGCGAATACGTCACCGATGGCGAATACAACGCCACGCTGCGCAAGGACGACTCCGTCGAGGCGATCACCCTCGAGCGGGCCGCGGAGCTGCTGGCCGACCGGCGCGAACGTGGGCCGGCGAAGAAGGCCGCGAAGCGCCCGGCCAAGAAGACTGCCAAGAAGCCGGCGGTCAAGAAGGCTCCTGCCAAAGCGACCGCGAGGAAAGCCGCGACCGCGAACTAGGTCGTCGCCCGGCCGCTCGTCAGATCCATCAAACCTTCGCCCGCCTACGAATGGCCGCACTAGGACTAACCGGCCCCTCGGGCCGATCGTGACTCAGAGTCCGAGAAACAAGTCCCACAGGTGCTGCAACTCGTCAACCGTGCGACCTTGTTCCTCGGCGCGAGCGGTCAGTGCCGCGAGGAGCGCCGCGTCGTACTCGTCGTCCTCGCTCTCCTGGTCGTCGACCAGTCCGACGAGCAGCGCGCGCACCTCTTCGACCAACAGGTAGTCGTCCACACACTGGGCTAGCTCGTCGTCCGGCGTGGTCAGATCGTCGACGAGATTCACGCTTTTGCACGCTTCCTCGGCGATCGTATCGAGTGTTGAGGGCGGAGTCGCGTCCGCGGTCGGCTCGGCGGCAGGCGCACCCGGAGTCGAGGTCACCGGGGGCGTCGTGAGGGAATCAGTCGGCGACGCCGATGAAGATGACGACGACGTCGGTTCAGCCGGAGTCGGAGTGGCAGTCGGCACCGCAGACGGCGTGGGAGTAGCACTGGGTGTCGGTAGGGCGGTGGGTGTCGGCGCGGCGGTGGGTGTCGGCTCAGCGGTGGGTGTCGGCAAGGGGGTGGGAGTGGGCTTCGCCGTGGGAGTGGGCTTCGGCTTGGGAGACGGGGTCGGCTTGGCGCTGGGAGTCGGCTTCGCCGTGGGCACAGGGGCCGCGGTGATCGTCGGGGGATCGGTGGGGCGAGGCCCGTCACCACGCGGGACTGTCCTCGGGAATCCGCCGGCAGCGGGAACCTTCGGGAAGGTCAGACCTCCCGAGGTGATGGCGGAGGCGCTCGCAGAGAGCACCATCGCGGTGGCGGCATCCTCGGAGTTCTCGTAGGCCTTCATCACCCGCAGGACCAGGGCGACGTACTCGTCGCTGTGGTTGTAGCGATGGACGGCCGACTCGAGCCCCTGGGTTGTCCTCAGGTCGTCATCGCCCGAGCAGAGATACACCCCGGCGGCCAATGCGGCGTCGTCGATGTCTTGAGGGTTGCGCTCGCCGTCGGAGTCACCATCGACTCCGACCACCGACCAGGTCGACGGGATGAACTGCATGGGGCCGACAGCCCGGTCGAAGGCGGTGTCCTTGTCGAGGTCGCCGCCGTCGGAGTCGCGCACCTTGGCGGTGCTGCCCCGGCCGTCGAGACGGGGCCCGATGATCGCGGGCCGGGAGACACCTTGGTCGTCGACTGCTGCGCCGCCGTAGCGTCCGTGGTCGGACTCGATCCGGCCGACTGCTGCGACGAGCTCCCATGACAGTCCGCAGGTGGAGTCGGCAGCCGCGAGCACCGCGGCGGAGCGTTGGTAGGCCGCGAGCGCCAGGGTGGGAATGTCCGAGGGCGAGCCGACCTCGGCGACGGCGACGTCGCGGATGAGCGTGGTGGTCCCGGTGGCATCCCGTGGCGCGGTGAGGCTGGCAGGATCCTGGATCGGCGCGGCGTCCACGGTCACCGTGGGCAGCAGCGTCGAGGCCGCAACGGGGTCGACGACCACGGTGGTCGGCGACTGCACCTGTCCGCCCTGCGGACTACCGAGCCAAGCACTTGTGAGCACGCCGATCGACAACAGCGCGGCAGCGCTTTGCTTGACACCAACTGCAGCCGACACTGGTCCGGACCCCTTAATGATCTGTGTCCCGAAGGACTGTTTGGGCAAAGCGTAACCTGCATCTGCCGACGGCGGACACGAGATGGCACAACTGTCATGCACTTGGCCCAATCGAGGTATGTGATCTCGATCCTGGGGGTGCGGATAGCGGTTCGTCGGTGCCGCGTCGTAGCGTCTGCACCACGACCCGAAGCCCCGCGCATCTGCCCTGCGTGCCTGCCTGGGCTACACCTGGCCAAGGAGCCCTCCTGAGCACGTACGCCGCCCCCGAACCCCTCACCTCTGGCTGCTTCACCCAGGTGGGGGTCTTCGTCTGCTTCGAGGGCGGTGACGGTTCGGGCAAGTCCACCCAGTCGCGGCTGCTGTGCGACTGGTTGAGCGAGCAGGGGTACGACGCGGTCTCCACGTTCGAGCCGGGTGACACCTACGCCGGGCGGGCGATCCGCCAGATCGTCCTCGATCCGGCGACCGGAGCGTTGGCGGACCGCACCGAGTTCCTGCTCTACCTGGCCGACAAGTCCGAGCATGTCCGCGCTGTGGTGCGGCCGGCGCTGGATCGGGGGGCGGTGGTCGTGACCGATCGCTACGTGGACTCCACCCTCGCCTATCAAGGGGCCGGCCGCGCCCTCGACGTGGATGAACTGGAGAAGATCGCACGCTGGGCGACCGAGGATCTGCGCCCGAACCTCACCGTGGTGCTGGACCTGGCGCCCGCCCGCGGGCTGGGTCGGTTCGAACAGCGGGATCGGATCGAGGGTGAGCCGCTGGAGTTCCACGGCCGAGCCCGCGCTGCCTTCGTGTCGATGGCGCAGGCCGACCCCGAGCACTACCTGCTCCTGGACGCGGGCCGGCCCGCGGAGACGATCGCCGCCGCGGTGCGCGATCGCCTGGCGCCCCTGTTGGGTCAAGCCGAACAGCAGATCCGATGAGCTCGACGGTCTGGGATCGTCTGGTCGGCCAGACTCCGGTGATCGACGTGCTCAGCGGTGCCGCCGCAGGACGCGGGATGAGCCACGCGTGGTTGTTCACCGGTCCGCCCGGCTCGGGACGCTCGAACGCGGCGGTGGCCTTCGCCGCGGCGTTGCAGTGCGAACGCCTGGGGTGCGGTCAGTGCCAGGCCTGCCGCACGGTGGCCGCGAACTCGCACCCCGACGTCACCGTCGTGCGCACCGACAAGCTGTCCATCGGCGTCGACGACGTGCGCGACCTGGTCCGGCGCGCCGCGTTGGCGCCGGTCGGTGCCCGCTGGCAGGTGATGGTCGTCGAGGACGCCGACCGGTTGACCGACCAGGCCTGCACCGCGCTGTTGAAGGCGATCGAGGAGCCCACCGAGCGCACCGTGTGGCTGCTCTGCGCGCCGACGTCCGAGGACGTGCTGGCCACCATCAGGTCCAGGTGTCGCCAGCTGTCGTTGTCCACCCCGAGCTCGCAGGACGTCGCGGGCTTCCTGGTCAGCAGCCTCGGGGTGTCCCCGGCTCTGGCCGCCAACGCCGCCCGATCCAGCCAGGGACACATCGGGAGGGCTCGAGCGTTGGCCACGGACGAGGCGGTCCGCAACCGCCGTCACGAGGTGGCCCGGATGCCCGTCGGGCTGACCTCCCTGGCCGCCTGCCTGACCGCGGCGACCAACCTGGTTGAGAGCACCCAGGAGGAGGCGGCCGAGATCACCTCCGCCCTCGACGCCCGCGAGAAGACCGACCTCGACACGACGTACGGCGTGGTCGAGCGCGGTCGCCGTCCGCGCGAGTACGGGCCGGCCCTGGCCCATATGGAGAAGGCGCAGAAGACCCGGGCGAAACGCCGTCACCTCGACGTCGTGGACCGCGGGTTGATGGATCTGGTGTCGGTCTATCGCGATGTCTTGATGCTCGCCACCCGCCCCGACGCTTCGCTGGTGAACGAGGAGTTGCGTGGTGAGCTCGCCGAGCTCGCTCGCAGCACCACTCCCGAGGACAACCTGCGTCGCATCGAGGCGATCTTCACCGCCCGCGAGCAGATGCTGGAGTTCAACGTGCAGCCCACCCTTGCCCTGGAGTCGATGATGGTGTCGCTGCGTCGTTCGGACGGCAGTCAGCGCGCTCGATCCGAAGGAGGACGTCGATGAGGCGATACGTCGTGCCGGTCGTGGCCCTGCTGGTGGTAGTGGCGATGATCCTGGCGACCGTAGGGATCGCGCTGCGCGCTGCGGACGACAGCCTCTCGGGGTCCGCGCAGCCGGCCCCCACCACGCCCTCGTCCCCCGATCCCGACGCCGCCGTGCCGCCGGACGCCGAGCTGGCGCAGTTCTACGGCCAACAGCTGGACTGGACCTCTTGCCAGGGTGCTTTCGAGTGCGCCGAGCTCCAGGTGCCCGTGGACTACGCCGATCCGTCGGAGGAGACCTTCGACCTGGCCGTGCTCCGGGTCCCGGCCACCGACCCGGCCGATCGGATCGGCTCGCTGGTCGTCAACCCCGGTGGCCCCGGTGCGCCTGGCACGTCCTACGCGGCCGCGGCCGACCGGGTGTTCGGTCAGCGGCTCCTCGATGCCTACGACATCGTGGGCTTCGACCCCCGGGGCACCGGAGGCAGCAGTCCGGTGGACTGTCTGAGTGACGAGGAGCTCGACGATTTCCTGTCCCAGGATCCGGATCCGGACACCCCGGCCGAGGGCGAGGAGTACGCCGAGTTCGTCGACCGGATCGGTCAAGGATGCATGGACAACACCGGCGACATCATCGGACACGTGTCCACGATCGAGGCGGCCCGCGACCTCGACGTCCTCCGTGCGGCCCTGGGGGAGGGGGAGTTGGACTACCTCGGTGCTTCCTACGGCACCAAGCTGGGGGCGACGTACGCCGACCTCTTCCCCGACCGCGTTGGTCGACTGGTGCTGGATGGGGCGCTGGACCTGTCGCTGTCCGCGCGCGACCTGAGCCTCGGGCAGGCACGGGGGTTCCAGACCGCGTTGGAGGCCTACGTCGACAACTGTGTGACCCAGACCGCGTCGTGCTTCCTCGGGGACAGCACCGAAGCCGGGCTGCAGCGGATCGAGGACTTCCTCGACGAGGTGGACGCCGAGCCGTTGACCACCGACTCCGGACGCCCGCTGACGCAGGGGTTGGCGACGTACGGTCTTGTCACCCCGCTTTACAACCGTGACTACTGGCTGCTCTTGAGCAGTGCGCTGCGCCAGGGATTCGCCGGTGACGGCACCGCCCTGCTCCAGCTGGCCGACGCCTATGCGTCCCGCAACCCCGATGGCAGCTACGCCGACAACAGCTCCGAGGCGTTCTACGCGATCAACTGCCTGGACGATCCGACCTCGGTGCCGCTCGACGAGGTGGACGATGCCTACCCCGACTTCGAGCGGGCATCCCCCACGCTGGGTCGGTTTTTCGCCTGGGGCCTGCAGACGTGTGCGGGCGTCGAGGTCTCCAGCACGGAGAAGCCGCGCGATGTGCGGGCCGAGGGCGCGGCCCCGATCGTGGTGATCGGGACGACTCGGGACCCGGCGACGCCCTATGAGTGGGCCGAGGCACTGGCCGAGCAGCTCGACTCCGGTGTCCTGGTCAGCCGGGACGGCGACGGTCACACCGGCTACAACTCGGGAAATGCGTGCGTGGACGACGCGGTCGAGGACTACCTCGTTGAGGGTGATGTACCGCAGGACGGGCTGTCTTGTTGAGGCCGTTGAAGTAGGACAGCTTCTGACTATTTTTTCCTGTGTCGTAGCTGATCTTCGGGCGCGTCTCCTTCGTGAACGGTTCGAGCAACACGGTGAAGACGACAAACTGACGCGTGCACTCTCCCCCAGGGTCCGCACGTACCTGAAAGAGACTCCATGAGCAACCGCATCCATCCGGCTACCTGGCCCGCGAGTCGGTCCCGTCTCGCTGGCGGCCTCAGTCGCCTGCTGGTCCTACTCATGCTGGTGTCCGGAGCCGGGCTTGCGACGGCCACGACGGCGTACGCCAGCGAGGTCACCATCGATAGCGTGGAGTTCACCGAGACCGCCATCGTCGACCGCGAACTCTCCACGTTGTCGGTCGCACGGAGCGTTCCCGACACGGCGGCCAATCCGGTTGTCATCACGGTGCCACTGCCTCCTGAGTTGCGCGGCGTTGAGGATTCGTTCCCGATGCTGGGACCCGACGGTGCCGAATCCGGGCAGGCTTGTCAGTCAGCCGATCTCGTCGGCCTCGGCGTCCATACCAGCCAGCCGTAACCACGGCTCCAGTGTGTGGTGAGCAAGACGGAGGCAGTCTGCACGGTGGATCGGGCCTACGTGCACGCGCACCCGCAGCAACTTCAAGGCACGTTCAACTTCTCTACCTCTGCGAGCTGCGGAACACCGAAACCGTGACGCACGAGTTCACCGTCGGTGGCGTGAGCATTCCGGTGACCGTGGAACCCAACCCGAACATCTGCACGACGGGTTGTACTTATGACGGGAACCCGGCGTACAAGTGTGGCTACTACTTCAGCGACTCCGACGAGATCATTTGGACCGTAGGTCCTCCGGCGGGTCCGCAAGGGATGGCCGTGGGTCAGGACGTCACGATTGAGGATCCGTTTGATCTGACCCAGTTTGAGATCCTGGACGGGTTTCCACGCCTTGACGAGGCGGGCGCGGTGTACACCGACGAGTTCGGCCGTGACGCGCAGAGTTGGGCGTCTCGCTCCGACGAGGTGACCGTCTCTGACAGCGGCAGGCGGGTGAAGTTCACCACGCGCCCCGGGGCTTGGGCAGGGCGTGGTTGGTCCTGAAGGAGAACGTGGACTGGACGGCTCCTTGTATCGGGTCGTCTGGCGAGTTCAGGTGCTTGACCAGGGCGAGGCTGGCACCCACGAGAACGAGGCGAAGATCACCGTTGCGGGCAGGAATCGATCCCGGTTTCAGCCCGAGTAGTTCGCCAAGGCGGCGGAGCGACCGTCATCGGGACCAACGAAGGCAAGTTCTCGCTCACCAAGGAGCTGACCGGTGACGCCGCTGTCGGGCCCGACTTCCAGATCGCCTATTCCTCGGAGCTCGACGGTGTCACGACCGACCATCGCGACATCGTCGTGAAGGCCGCCAAGACCTTCACCAGCGCCAAATTCGAGGTGGGCACGACCATCCGACTCTCGGAGGTGACGCCCGCCGGTCCGGCTAACGTGACGTGGGCGAAGCCCAGGTTCACCCTTCCCGACGGGACCACCAGCGAGACGCTGAATCTGGAATTCTCGGCGGGTGCACCGGTTAGGTTTGGTGACGTGCACCAACAAGGTGACCTATCCCAACGGCCGGCTCCACTACCGCGACAACCTGGTGGTGACCGCCGTACGGCAAGACCTCACCAGATCGGCTCGGCCACCTCGCGGATCCGCTCGGTGGCCAGCTCGATCATCAGCTGTGCGGCTGGTGAGAGCCGCGCGCCCGAGCGGTGCACGATGGCGAAGGTGTCCCACTGTCGAGGTCGCAGGCTGACCCAACCGGCTCGTGGAGCCAACCGGGGGAGGAGCTCCAGGGCAGCCCCCTTGGCCACGATCGTGTCGGCGAGTCCCATGCCCATGAGTTCCACCGCGGTCTCGACGTCTTCGACCTCGATCCGGGTCTGCGGGTTGTAGCCGGCCTCGTGCAGCATCCGTCGCAGGATCAGCCGTCCGGGGTCGACAGCCCGGTAGGTGGTGTCGGCCATCACCAACCCCGCCTCGGAGAGTCGCTTGGCGGTGACCGGGCTCCGGAGCCGCTCCCGTCTGCTGCTCAAGTAGACGAGTTCGTCGCGGGCCACCGGGATCACGTCGAGACCCTCATGGGTCTGCGGAGCCGCGATCATCGCCGCCTCGATCCGCCCTCGACGAAGGTCTTCCAGGACCTCGGTGGAGTTCTGCCCGACCAGTTCCACGCGCACACCTGGGTAGCGCGCCAACACGTCGGCGACGAGGGTGGCACTGACGTAGAGACGCGAAATGCCGAAGATGCCGAACCGGATAGTGCCGGTCTCGAGGCCCTTGACCGCCGCCACCGCACGCCTGCCCTCTTCCGCGGCACCCACGGCCTGCTCGGCGTACGGCCGCAGCGACTCGCCCGCCGCGCTCGGCACGACCCCTCGCCCAACCCGATGGAAAAGCTCCACGCCCAGGGATCTCTCCAGGGTGCGGACCTGCTCGGAAACCGACGGTTGGGCGTAGCCGAGCTCTTCGGCTGCGGCGCTCAGGCTGCCCAGTTCGTAGGCGACGAGGAAACAGCGCAGCTGGTGCAGCGAGAGCATAGGGTTTCCCTTGACTACATCGAGGAAACCTAGGCTACCCCTATTAGTCAAGACCAGGCACAATTGATCTTGTTAGCTTCACACAATCCCAAGGGAGGACCCCATCATGTTCGACGCCTACTGCAATGACTGTGACAAGCGCCGGCTGGTTTTCCCCAGCCAGATCCAGTCCCTGGCCAACACCGACAACGGGATCGAGGTCGCCTACACCTGCTGGGCCGGGCACGCGCAGATCTGGACCACCGGACTCCTGGCAGCGGCCTGAGTCGACGTCCCCGGCGGTTTCGCAGGGGAGCCTGGTAATCCGTATACTTCGGCGCGTTGCCCGGAGGGTCCGCCGACCGTCCGGGCAGCACGCCGCCTTAGCTCAGTCGGTAGAGCGATTCACTCGTAATGAATAGGTCATCGGTTCGACTCCGATAGGCGGCTCCACGCAAAACCCCAGGTCAGACACGGTTTCTTGGTCTGTCACCAGCAGCGGCCCTCGTGAAATGAGGGACTTCGGTGCAGTTGCGGTGCAACGGGTGCAGTGCTATGCACTGCCAGCGCGACCCACAGTCGTTCGATCTCACCAGTTGCCAGCGGCGCACACGCGGCATGCCCCGGGTGGGGCGCGCGGGAAGTAGCGCTGTCGGCTTTGGATCGAGCGACCCGTCGTCTGGATCGCTGCGCTACGAAACTTGTCGGTCTCGATGTGACCGCTGCCAGGGGGTCGGTCGCCATAGGACGCCATGGAACCGCATTCGCCCGACACCTACTCGTGTTTGATCAGAGTGCACTGCGCCGGATTACGCCGGATGCGGCTCACACGAGTGTCGGTCCGCGACATCGACGACCTCCTCCACCGCGTCTGGCAGCGCTCACCGCAAAGTGCGGCGTCGGTGCACCGCATCCTGCGGTCGTGCTTCAACACTGCGGTCAAGCGCGGACTGCTGGTGGCCAACCCCTGCACCCACGCCGTCGTGCCACGTGTCGTCGAGAACGAACTCGAACCCTACGGTTCCAGCAGCAACTCGGGTCCGTCCGGGTAGTCGGGTGCGACCACGGTGAGCCAGAAGGCGTCGCCGAGTGGAATGTCGTGATGTTTGGTGAAGCCGAGTACATCGGTATAGAACGCGAGTGCGGAGCGTTGGTCGTCGACGAAAATGCTTGTCAGGTGGATTCTATGGGGTGTCCTTCCTGGCAGGGAGCCAGCGTTGGGAGATGACAGCGAGCGGCTCGCTCTTGAAGTAGTGGAATTTGGAGCGACCACGTCGCTCGGTCGTCACGAGGCCGGCGCCCTCGAGCACGGCGAGGTGCTGAGAGATCGCTTGGCGGGTCGAACCGAGTCCGTGCCGCATCGTGAGCACGGTGCAGATCTCGAACAGGGTTTGACCGTCCCTGGCAACAAGCTCGTCGAGGATGAGGCGCCTGGTCTCGTCGTCGAGAGCTCTGAACACGTCGGCCACGCTCACAAAATACGCAAGTGGGTGCTTGCCTGTCAAAGGTGGCACCACGAGTGCCCAACCGTCCCGGTGGCCGATTCCGTAAGCGGGACGGGCTTGAGCGAGCGCGGGCAGCTCCTAGCCAGGACCTTCAGACGAGCCTGAAGAGTTGATGTCAGCGGTCGGTCGGCCATGATCACGAGTTTGACGGGTCTGCTCCCCATGGGAACCTCCGCGGCGGTTGTGGGCGCAGCTCCTACCAGGGGCTACTACCGCCGTCCCGGTCGGTGGTGGCCGCCGCCGCGGAGAAGTCCCGAGCGCCGAACCAGAATCACTAATCCGAAAATGGAACGGTGA
>JBBPYJ010000013.1:0-12820 GCA_038200025.1 Propionibacteriales bacterium
CGACAAGCTGGTGTTCATGGACGGCGGCGTCATCGTCGAGGAGGGCGACCCCGCCGAGGTCCTGGGCAACCCCCAGCACGAGCGCACCCAGTCGTTCCTGTCCAAGGTCCTCTGACCGACCGCCCAGCGCTGGCGCGGGCCCACGTCACCGAGAGTTCCGCGCTACGCCTCACCATCGGCGCTGATGGATGGTTCGGCTGCGCGCGGAGCCGCACGGTCGGCGCCTGGTGGCACGCCGTTCCGCGCTACGCCTCACCATCGGTGATGCGGTACGCATACCCCTGCTCGGCCAGGAAGCGCTGGCGGTTCTGGGCGAACTCGGCGTCGACGGTGTCGCGAGCGACGATCGCGTAGAAGCGAGCGGTCCGGCCGTCAGCTTTCGGGCGCAGCAGTCGGCCCAGACGCTGGGCCTCCTCCTGGCGGGAGCCGAAGGAGCCTGACACCTGGATCGCCACGGCGGCCTCAGGGAGGTCGATGGAGAAGTTGGCGACCTTCGACACCACGAGCAAGGTGATCTCGCCGCTGCGGAAGGCGTTGAACAGTCGCTGGCGCTCCTTGACCGGGGTGTCGCCCTTGATCACCGGAGCGTCGAGGTCGGCGCCGATCTCGTCGAGCTGGTCAAGATACTGCCCGATCACCAGCGTCGGCTCACCGGCGTGCTCGGCGACAAGCCGCTCGGCGACCCGGGTCTTGGCCGGCGTGCACGCCGCGAGTCGGTAGCGCTCCTCGGGTTCGGCGGTGGCGTAGGCCAGCCGCTCGGACTCACTCATCGTGACCCGCACCTCGACGCAGTCCGCCGGGGCGATCCAGCCCTGGGCCTCGATGTCCTTCCAGGGAGCGTCGTACCGCTTCGGCCCGATCAGCGAGAACACATCACCCTCACGACCGTCCTCACGCACCAGGGTCGCGGTCAGCCCGATCCGGCGGCGCGCCTGCAGATCAGCAGTCATCCGGAAGATCGGTGCGGGCAGCAGGTGCACCTCGTCGTAGATCACCAGACCCCAGTCGCGGGCGTCGAACAGCTCGAGGTGCGTGTAGACGCCCTTGCGGCGGGTCGTCATCACTTGGTACGTCGCGATGGTGACCGGGCGGACCTCCTTGACCGCGCCGGAATACTCCCCGATCTCGTCCTCGGTCAGCGACGTCCGCCTCAGCAGCTCGTCCTTCCACTGCCGGGCGCTGACGGTGTTGGTGACCAGGATCAGCGTGGTCGCCTTCGCGTGCGCCATCGCGGCCGCCCCGACCAGCGTCTTCCCGGCGCCACACGGCAGCACCACCACCCCGGAGCCGCCGTGCCAGAAGGATTCGGCCGCCTCGCGCTGGTAGTCGCGCAGCTTCCACTCGCTCTCGTCGAGCTCGATCGGGTGCGCCTCGCCGTCGACGTACCCCGCGAAGTCCTCCGCGGGCCAGCCGAGCTTCAACAACACCTGCTTGAGGTTGCCGCGTTCGGAGGCATGCACGACGACCGAGTCGCCGTCAGCTCCACCCAAACGCTCACCGATCATCCCGGCGACCTTCTTGGCGCGCAGCACCTCCTCGAAGACCGCCTGGTCGGTCGAGGACAGCACCAGACCATGCGTCGGGTGCTTCTCCAGACGCAGCCTCCCGTAACGAGCCATCGTCTCGGCAACGTCGACCAGCAGCGAGTGCGGTACCGCGTAGCGCGAGTAGGTGAGCAGCGTGTCGACGACCTGCTCGGCATCGTGCCCGGCGGCGCGCGCATTCCACAATCCCAGCGGGGTGAGCCGGTAGGTGTGGATGTGCTCGGGGGAGCGCTCGAGCTCGGCGAACGGCGCGATCGCCTTACGACATTCGGGGGCTTGCTCGTGATCGACCTCGAGCAGGAGGGTCTTGTCCGACTGCACGATCAGGGGTCCGTCGCTCACTTGGGCATCACCGGCCCAGCCTACGGGGGCCCGACCACATGAGCTCAGGGCGTCGGGTCGAGCAACCGGACCACGGTGATCCTGTGGATAGCGAACGTCCTGGTGTCGTCGCTACGATGATCGTGCGCGGTCAGCTGGCCGCCCTCGACGCGCTGGGGATCGACGACCCGCTCGGAGGTGGCGCCATGGTTGTCGACGTAGCCGATCAGTACGGCGCGCCGGGTCTCGGCCGCCTCCCGCAGCACCGCGAGGGCGCTGCTCGGTGAAGTCGGCTGGGTGCGGACCAGCACCGGGGCCGCAGCCGCTCGGTCGCCCGAGCGGACCGCCGACACCGCGGCACTGACCTGGGCGGTCTCGCGGGCCAGCTGCTGGCCGGGGGCACGACGTCCGCGCGGGGAGCGGGCCCGCAACAGGTCCGGGCGCGCCACCCGGACGGTGCCGTCGACCGCCTCGACGACCGGCGCTGCACCCAGGTCGCGGAGCCTGGAAAGGAGCACGTCGACGGGGGTGCTGGTGATCAGGACGGTGGGGGCGATCCGGCGTAGCCCGAGGGGGGCCGCCTTCGGGTCGTGCAGGAGGGCGGTGAGTGCTGCTTCGTCGTCGGCGCGAAGGAAAGCCTCGGCCTGGCCGACGCGCAGGGTGCCGAAGGTCCGGGACACGTCGTCGACCAGGTAGCTCAACGGCTGGGGGATCGGGGTGCGCGAGATCGAGGCGATGAACTCGTGCACCTCGGCGGCCGACCAGCCGGCGTCGAAGGCACGGCGTACCGAGCCGGCGGAGAAACGGTAGACGGTGGCGCCGCCGCGCGACTCCACGTCCGCGACCAGGTGCAGGGTGCGGGCCAGGGCGGACTCCAGCGGGCCGGGCGCCACGGCGGTGAGGTCGGCCTGCAGCAGCACCTGATCCACCGGCGCCGGCAACTGCGGCACCAGTGCGGCCACCGCAGCCGCTTCGTCGCCGGCGACCAGCATGCGTCCATGGGTCGACAGTGCGCCGAGCCCGACGACGCCGAGCAGCTCGGCCTCGTTGATCGAGGCGGCGACCTGGTCGCGGCGGGTCCGCGGCCGCCGGGGTCGGAGCCAGCCGATCCGGGCCACCAGGGAGCCGACCCCGGTTCCGCTGGCCAATGCTTGGGTCTGGCCCAATGGCTCAGAGAGCCCGGACTGCTCAGACAGCCCGGACAACTCGGTGAGGGCCATCCGTCGGCTCTCGACCTGGAAGTTGCTGGCCAGGTCTGGAGAGAGCGCGTTGAGACGGCCGCCGCCGGCAGCCGGGGTGCCCGCCAGTGCAGGTGTGCGTGGCGATCCCCACCAGGCGCTGGCCAAGTCCCACCAGCGCTCGGCGGTCGAGCTGGCCGACCACAGGTCGAATGCGTCGGTCGGCACCCACACCGCATCGCCCTCGCCATCTGCCCCCTGGGCGAGGAGCCCGGCGGTCCAGGCGACGTCGACGAGCACCGACGCACTTGCCTCGTCCAGATGCAGGTGGGCGGCGGCCGCCTTCAGCTCCCGCACCCCCAGGCCGCCGTTGCGCAGCACCAGCGGGGGCGCGGTGCCCCAGTGGTCCAGCAGCAGCTCGACACGGCGTACGGCCTCGAACGCGGCACCGGCGGCGGTCTTGTCGACCAGAGCAACCGGCCGCGGAGTGACGGCGAGTTGCGACGGCCCGTCCACTCGCGCTCGGGTGGTGTGCCCGCCGCGCAGGGCCAGGCCCGCTGTCCCCGGGATGTGCACGAGTCCCTGGATCACCGTGTTCTCGGGCACCAGCAGTCCATGGGCGAGGAGTTCCTCGACCGGGGTGGTGGCATCGTCGACGCGCCCGACCCCGCTCGATCGAGCAGACCCGGTTGCTCCGGTGCCGCCTTGGGAGTCCACGTGGTCGAGCAGGGCGCGGGCCGCGGGCGACAAGGAGTCGATCCGGGTGCGGGCCTCAGCGACGGTGAGTCCGAGAGCCAACGGGCGGATACCACTCACGCCGGCGTCCAGACCGCCGGTCAGGCTCTCGGCGACACCGGCCAGCGGACGCAGCCCGCGCGGTCCCTCCCAGACCACCGCCAGGTCGACCAACCGGTCGACGGCGGCGCGAACCGCGTCGGTCTCTGCGTGAACTATCTGAGAAAGTTCGGAAAAAGAGGTTTCAACTGCGATCACGAGGGCATCAGTCACATAGAGCTCTAACCGAGTGAGCTGATCCAGCGCCCGCGACAACGAGGCGCGGGTGGTGGCACGAGATGCCAGGTGGGCCGAGTCGTGAGGAGCCGGAGTGGCCAGATCAAGACGATGGTGGAGCAGCCGGTCGAGCCGTGCGTCGGGCCAGGAGCGCAGCTGCTCGGCCAACGTCCGGTGCGCTGCGGGCGCGGGGCGGCCCGACTGCGGGTCCTGCGGCTCGCCTCCCACAGCAGCGAGGCTACTCCGCCGCTGCTCGGCGCACACTAGGGTCCAGGTCGGCTCTCCAGTCGAGCCGTCGGGCAGCCGATGAGAGGTCGCACGAGTGAGCCGGGACAGATGAGCAGGACCGAGTTGCTGTACGGCGTGGCGACCGACGTCGGTCGGGTCCGCGCCGTCAACGAGGACTCCTACCTCGCTTCTCCTCCGGCCTTCGTGGTCGCCGATGGCATGGGTGGGCACGCCGGGGGGGACGTGGCGAGCCGGATCGTGATCGAGCAGTTCGCCGAGCTCGGCACCGGGCATCACGACGCGCAGTCGGGAGCCGCTGCGATCGCCGACCTGTTGACGGCCGCGCAAGCCCGGATCAACCAGTACGCCCTCGAGCAGCGGTTCGCCGGCGCTCAGAAGTGGTATGCCGGGACCACGGCGGTGGTCGCGCTGCTGCTGGATGACCCTGCCGAGCCGCAGTGGCTGCTGGCCAACCTCGGCGACTCACGGGCCTACCGGTTCACCGGCGGCGGCCTGCACCAGGTGTCGGTGGACCACTCGGTCGTCCAGGAGCTGGTCGAGGCCGGGACGATCACCGCGGCCGAGGTGGCGACCCACCCCGAGCGACATGTGGTGACCCGGGCCCTCGGGGGCTTCGACAGCGCGGCTGCCGACTACTTCTTGTTGCCGGCGAGTGCCACCGAGCGGTTGCTGCTGTGCTCGGACGGGATCAGCGAGATGCTGACCGGCGACGAGATCGGCGAGGTCCTGGCGCGTGCCGCGGATCCTCGCGACGCCGCCGACCACCTCGTAGGCGCTGCGGTCGAGGCCGGTGGTCGCGACAACGCGACCGCGATCGTGGTCGATGTGGTGGGATTGCGCCACGATGACGTCGACCGACAGGTGCCGACGCAGGTCAGTCTGGAAATGAAGTTGGGGGCTTTGCCGTGACCGAGCAGCACACGGGCGACCGGTCAGGTCATCAGACTGGGCCGCGCCGCACCTTCCATCCCGGCAGCTGGTATGCCGTGCAGGGGGCCCACACGTCTGTGCTGTTGCCACCCTCGTTGAAGTCCCGCGTGGCCGCGGTCTGGGAGGTCGTCGACGGGGGCGCCTGCTTCTACGAGGTGCTCGACGTCCTGATCTCCCAGGGTTTGCGCGAGCTGCCGGGCTTCGTGCTGATCGGGGAGTCTGACGGCACCACGCAGGTGCTCCTGCGCGGCGCGGTCACCGCCACCGTGACCTCGTCGGCCGGCGAGGTGTTCCTGGACGGGGCGTCCGCGAGCACCTGGGTCGAGCAGTCGGCGCACAAGGTGAACCGGCTGGTGGTCGAGCTGGAGGACATCGGTCATTGCGAGAGCAGCCCCCTGCATGCGGGACTTGTCCGGGTCGGCCGGATCGAGCTGGTCGGTGACGACTCCTCGGCCGGTGCCGCGGTGGAGGCACCGGCCGAGCCCGAGTCCGAGCCCGAGCCCGAGCCGTTGCCGGTCGTGGACCTCGCTGTGGTCGCGGCGATCGACGCCGAGGCAGCCGCGGGCGGTGGCCGCGAGGAGGACGCCGGTTCGGTCCAGGACGCCCACCAGGATGAGGCGGACCCGGCGGACCCGGCGGACCCGGTCGGGGCGGCCCAACCCTTGGATCCAGTAGACATAGCGCCGCTCGACACCGAGGATCTCACTGGGATCGAGACCGCCGGGGTGACGACGCAGGCGGCCATTCCCGTGCCCGAGCCCATCGGGAGTGAGCAGGAACCCACCGAGCCGTTACCGCCGCCACGGGCCGACTCGGAGGCGGGCGATCACGACGGCAGCACCCGGTCCGGCACCCCTTCGGGCGACTACGACCGCGCCCAGCCGGGCATCCCGGGCCAGCAGCACCCCCCGAGTGTCGTCTCGCGACCGGTGGCGCGACTGCTGGTCTCCAACGGAGATGTCGTCGAGGTCGACCGGGTGGTGCTGGTCGGACGGGCGCCGGAGGGGCGGCGACTGTCCCTGAGCGAGCAGCCCGCGTTGGTGACCGTGGCGAGTCCGTTGCAGGAGATCTCCTCGACCCACCTCGAGGTCCGACCCGGATCGGGGGCCGATCATGGGTCAGCCGTCGTCACTGACCTGGGCTCGACGAACGGCACGGTGCTGGTGCAGCCTGGTCTGCCGCCCGAGAGCATGCAGCCCGGCAACGCTGTACAACTGATCCCCGGTGCGGTTATCGACCTGGGCGACGGGGTGACCATCCAGGTCACCAACGTCTGATCCGTCGCTGAGGTGATGGGCCCGCCCGAGGGAGACGCCGAGCAGTTCGACGAGCCGTCGTACCCGATCGCCGAGCTCGATCGCCGTTTCTACGCCTTCGCCATCGACCGGTTGGGCGCCTGGCTGCTCTATGCGCTCTCCGGGCTGATCGCCTGGCGGCTGCTGTTCTCACAAGATCGTGGGTTGCTCGGGGTGGTCTGGTGCGTGACGACGGTGCTGGTCATCGGGCTCGTCCTCGCGGTGGTGACCGGTCTGACCGGTTCGTCGCCGGGAAGGGCAGGCCTTGGTCTGCGGGTGGTCGACCAGGGCACCGGGATGCCGATCGGAATCGGGGCCGCGGTCGTGCGCAGCGCGATTCTCGGGGTGGCGACACTGCCGACCTTCGGTCTGGGAGTAGCCACGTTGGCCTGGATGGTGGCGATGGACCCGGGTCGGCAACGTCGCGGCTGGCACGACCACGTGGCCGACAGCGTCGTGGTCGACATCCGCGAGATGGCGCTCCATGAGGTCGAGGACACCCAGGTGTCGAGCCACATCGTCAACCTGACCGCGATGCGACTGGTGCCCGCCCCGGTGGGCCCCGACGTCGCCGAGCCGACACCGATCCCGAGTCCCCTGCCGGCGGCCCGGCCCCGGACGGCATCACCCGACCCCGACGCTCCGGCACCGACCCAGGACCGGCCCCGGACCGGAAGTGGAGGTCCGATCCCGCATTCGAGTCGACCACTCGAGGCGGCACCCCCGACCCCCGCCGCCCCAGCAGCCCCAGCAGCCTCCGTCAGCCCTCCCACGCCTGATTCGGGCCGCACGAGCGTGCGCCCCTCGCCAGCGGACTCGTCGTTGCGGTGGCGGGTGGTGTTCGACACCGGCGAGTCCTTGCTGGTCGCGGGGCTGGGCCTGGTGGGTCGCGGACCACAGGCACGCCCGGGAGAGCCGGTCCGGCACCTGGTCGCGCTGGCGTCGACCGACATGTCGTTGTCCAAGATTCACGGGCAGTTCCACCTGGCCCCCGACGGTGGCTTGGTGGTGATGGATCGAGGCTCCACCAATGGTTCGGTGCTGGTGCGTCAGGGGATCTCTCGAGACCTGCTGCCCGGCAAGCCGGCGACGGTTCTCGCGGGCGACCAGGTGCGGTTCGGGGATCGGGTGATGACCGTGGCGCGCGAGGCCTAGATCAGCCTCAGGATCGCGTCGTACGTCGCTTTGTCGGCGGCCGCGATCAACCCCTGCGGCTCGGGTCCCTGGGGCTGGTAGGCGGTGCCGTCCACGGTGCCGAGATAGCCGCCGGACTCGGTCAGCAACAGCGAGCACGGCGCGTGGTCCCAGGCGCGAGCCGCGGCGTACAAGATGAAGTCGGCCTGGCCCTGGATCAGGTGGGGGTAGTCCACCCCGCAGCACACCCAGGTCAGCCGTAGCGCCGCCAGGCCAGGCAGGGCCCGGCCGATCAACGCTCGCCGCGAGGTGACGCCGCGCCAGCGCGCGGGATCGATCGGCGCAGCGGCCCGGTGCAGGCGCACTCCGTTGCAGAAGGCACCGGCGCCGCGCTCGGCCACGTAGGCGAGTCGATGCTGCGGCTGCCAGATCCACGAGCGGACCACCTGGGCGCCGCGGCTCTCACTGACCATCACCGCGTGGTCGGGGGAGCCGTGGACGAAGTTCTGGGTGCCGTCGACCGGGTCGATCGTGAAGGCGTGGTCGGCAGCGGCGTACGCCGCGACCAGGCCCGGCCGCTCGGCGACCGCCTCCTCGCCCAGCACCAGGGCGTCGGGATAGGCAGCGGTGAGCGCCCGGGTCAGCAGCACCTCCGCCTCACGGTCGGCCACGGTGACCAGATCGCCAGGGTTCTTCTCCTGGACCTGACCCTCGCCCAGCGCTCGGAACCGGGGGGTCACGACTTCGGCTGAGACCTGCTCGATCAGCCGTTGCACCTCGTCGGTCTCCACTCGGTCGAAACTACGGCAGCGGGTCTGTGTTGCTCCGCACCGGCGTAGATTCGCCCACATGGAGTCGTACGCTGCGGGGGAGACCACCCCGGCCCTGATCGAGCAGACCATCGGTGCGGTCCTCGCCCGGACCGTCGCTGCCCATGGCGACGGCGAGGCGCTGGTCGAGGTCGCCACCGGCCGCCGCTGGACCTGGTCGCAGCTGGACGCCGAGGTCGACGCACTGGCCCGGGGCCTGCTCGGGATCGGTGTGGAGACCGGCGACCGGGTCGGGATCTGGGCGCCCAACTGCGCGGAGTGGACGATGGTGCAGCTGGCCACCGCGAAGGTCGGCGCCATCCTGGTCAACGTCAACCCGGCCTACCGCACCCACGAGTTCAGCTACGCCGTCAACCACAGCGGGATGCGGCTGTTGGTGGCCGCGGAGTCGTTCAAGGACAGCGACTACCGCGCGATGATCGAGCAGACGCAGGGGGACTGCCCGGGGCTGGAGCGAGTCGTCTACCTCGGCACCGACGACTGGGAGGCGCTGCTGGCCGCAGGCCACGGAGGGGACGGCCAGGCGAGCGCCGAGCGGGAGTCGACGCTGACCCCTGCCGACCCGATCAACATCCAGTACACCTCGGGCACCACCGGGCGCCCCAAGGGCGCCACCCTGAGCCATCGCAACATCGTGAACAACGGGTTCTTCACCACCGAGCTGATCGGCCTGATGCCTGCGGACCGGCTCTGCATCCCGGTGCCCTTCTACCACTGCTTCGGGATGGTGATGGGCAACCTCGGCTGCGTCGCCCACGGCGCCACGATGGTGATCCCGGCCCCCGGCTTCGATCCGGAGAGCACGCTGCGAGCCGTCGCGCAGGAGCGGTGCACCGCGCTGTACGGCGTCCCGACGATGTTCATCGCGATGCAGCACCACTCCTCCTTCGCCGACCACGACCTGGGCTCGCTGCGCACCGGGGTGATGGCCGGATCGATCTGCCCGATCGAGGTGATGCGGCACTGCATCGACGACATGGGCATGGCCGAGGTGTCGATCGCCTACGGGATGACCGAGACCTCGCCGGTGTCATGCCAGACCCGCACCGATGATGATCTCGACCGGCGAACCACCACGGTCGGGCGGGTGCATCCGCACGTCGAGATCAAGGTGATCGACCCGGAGACCGGAGTCGTGGTCGAGCGCGGCGAGACCGGTGAGTTCTGCACCCGTGGCTACTCGGTGATGCTGGGCTACTGGCCCCTCCGAGACGCCTCGGCCCTCGGCTCCTGCGGGACCGACTCTTCGGACGAGGCGATCGACCCCGACGGCTGGATGCACACCGGGGACCTGGCGGTGATGCGAGAGGACGGCTACTGCGAGATCGTCGGCCGCAGCAAGGACATGGTGATCCGCGGTGGCGAGAACATCTATCCCCGCGAGGTCGAGGACTTCCTGCACACCCACCCCGACATCGAGGACGTCCAGGTCGTCGGCGTGCCGGACGAGAGGTACGGCGAGGAGCTGTGCGCCTGGATCAGGCTGGTCGACGGCGCGGAACCGCTGGATGCCGACGCGGTGCGCGAGTTCGCTGCCGGCAGGCTGGCGCGCTTCAAGATCCCACGCTACGTGCTGGTCGTCGAGGAGTTCCCGATGACGGTGACCGGCAAGGTCCGCAAGGTCGCGATGCGCGAGGAATCGGCCAGAACCCTGGGAGGGTAGTCGCGGCTAGCGCGACAGCACGACAGGAATCCGCATCAGCGGGCCACCGCGGCCCGGCCCTTGGCTACGCCACTCCACGACGCCGTCGTCGAGGGGGGAGAGCCTCGGGCCGCTGATCCGCACCCGGAAGGTTGCGGACTCTCCCGGGCGGATCCGCAACGTCGACGGCGTCACGCGCACCTGGTGCTGGGCGAAGCCACTCGCTGCTCCGGAGAGGTCGACCACGCGTTTGCCGAGGTTGGTGATCTTGCGGGTCACGATCCGGGTCGAGCTGCCGTCCACCTGGATCGAGGTGGTGTTGAGCTTGTCGGGGCCGAGCTCGCCCGCCAACCACCGACGGTAGTCACCGCGTGGCACCTGGAGGGCCAAGGTGGTGTCCAGGGCGGAAGTGAGGCTGCTGCGCCCCGAACCCTGACGCAGCGCGGGACCGCCGATCGAGCGAGCGCTGGTGGTCAGCACGGAGCGCACCGCGGGCGCCGACCAGTCATGACGAGAGCGCAGCAGGGCAGCCAGACCGGCGACCTCGGCGGTGGCCGCCGAGGTGCCGGAGAAATAGCCGATGCGCTCGCCATCCGCTTGCGGCGGGATCGCCCCCAACCGGCCCGTGCCGGCGGCGACCAGGTCGGGTTTGACCACTGCGGCGCTCGGATCACCGGCACTGGACCAGTTCGCGACCCTGCGGGGCGCACGAGTGGTCCCGTCGGGCTGCACGGTCGCCCGAGCGTCCGGGTGCCGCGCCAGGTAGGAGGTCAGGCGGCGAGCAGCGGACCGGTCCAGGTGCACGGTCGGCACCGCGTGGATGTCGATGCTCACCGCCTCGCGAGTGGTGTTGGTCAAGATCATTGCGGCCGCTCCGGCAATAGCGACAGCCGCGGATTTGTCCACCCGCCCGATCTTGCCGCGTTCGCAGACCACGATCGCGCCGACGGCGGCAGCGGCGTCCAGCGAACCCGGCAGGCAGAGGGCGGCGTCAGCGGGCTCGGCTCCGGGAGCGGCCATCCGGGCGCCGAGAACGATCCGTCGAGAGTCCACCGACCGTCTCGAGGCCATCGCGCCGGTCAGGGCGGGCCCACCCTGGACGTTCACGCGTCCGCGTGCGGTGTCGGCGTTGGTCGCACCCACGGTCGTCACCCACGGCGAGGAGTGCGCGGCATAGTCGTCGTCGCCCTCGTTGCCCCCGGCCGCGACCACGGCGATGTCGTTCTCAGTCGCACCGAGCAGGGCACGTTCGATGGTGTCGTACCCGACGGCCCCGACGAAGCTGTTGTCCGGCCCGGGCTGGGACGGCTGTCCGGACTGGGACGAATGGGCGGACCCGGCAACGGAGAGGTTGAGGACGTCGACTCCGTCAGCGGTCGCCTGGTCGATGGCAGTCACCACATCGGCCGCGGAGCAACCGTCGTCGTCGGGGTCCGGTGCGGTCCAGCAGGCCTTGTAGACGGCCAGCCGAGACTGCGGGGCAACACCGGTGAGGGTGCCGAAGCGCTCTCCCGCCGCGCGCACCGAGACCTGGGCGTTGCCAGCTGCTACCGAGGCGACCTGGGTGCCGTGGCCGTTCTCGTCGCGCGCCGAGAGGTATTCCGACGAGCGGATGTTGTCGGGACCGAAGCCGTCGACGAACCAACGAGCACCGACCACTTTGCGGTTGCAGGTCTCTGTTGGCCACTCGGCGCCGGACTGGCAGGTGCCCGCGAATTTGCGCGGTCGAGCGCCGAGCCCGGGCGTGCCTGCGAACGACGGACTCTCTGGCCACAGCCCGGAGTCGATCACCGCGATCACAACGCCGGCGCCCCCGGCACTGCGAGGTGAGCGGACGCCCACCCCGAGAGCGGACTGCTCGATCGTCGTGCCGGTGGCCGCCTTCGCGGGGGGGCGGGCAGCGAGTTGCCTTACGCTGTCTGGTTCGACGCGCGCGACCGTCGGATCGGTGGAGAGGTTGGCGGCCTGCTCCCCGGTCAGCCGGACGGCATAGCCGTTGAGCGCCTCGGTCCACCGATAGATCGGCACCTGACTCACCCCGGCCGAAGCAAGCGACTGGTCCTGGGCCGCCTGCATCGCAGCAACTGCGTCGCCGCGGGTCGACGACGTGCGCTCTGCGGTCAAACCGGGTCCGCTCAGGGTGACCAGATAGAGCGCCTCTTCCTCGGCGGCGGATGCCCCCTGGGCCGCAGTCGACTTCAGCGGCAGCACTAGGACAGCGGCGAGCAGGACGGCCAGCGTGAGCGCAGGCGAGAGCGAACGACGTCCGCACCTACTGATCGCGCCGACCACCTGCCACCCCCGCCTCGCCAAGTCTTGTCCTCGTTGACTCTCTATCGTCGCATCCGCACCCCAATGGAGCCAACCGTCCTCCCCAGCCGACTTCCCGGATAGACCGACATAGACTGGAGAGGCCCCGATAGGACGCGGCATCTCGTGCGTGGTCAACTAAGGTGATGGTGAAGGAACGAGCGCGCCCGAGCGCCGTACTGTTCGCCGTCGTCACCCCGTTGGCCTCGATCTTCGGATCCGGGTTCCTGATCATGACCCCGGTGCTGGAGCAGGCGCTCGGTGCCTGGTCGATCTTCGGGATCGCCTTGGTGTGCTTGGTCGCGTGGTTCATCGGAACCGCCATCCGGCATTGTGTCCGCGTCGTCGAACCGATGGCCCAGGCCGGCACCTTGGA
>JBBPYJ010000014.1:0-9526 GCA_038200025.1 Propionibacteriales bacterium
CACGCGCGCAACGTTGGGCGCGAAAGAGCAGGTCGTGGATCAGCGAGGCCAACAGATCATGCTCCGCGTACGCCCCAGGTCCACGTGGAGTCGGACCACGAGGTAGGTATGCGTTGCGCGGGAGACCATGGCCTGAGTCTCACAAAGTGGACAGGCGTCCCACAAGTCGAAATCTCGTGAAGTGAGACGGCCATCCGAATAGTGAGACGTGCGACGGGTGGCGCGACGCAGCAGGGCTACTGGCTGCGTCGGTCGGATCGGATAGCTCGGCGACGCGGCCCCTAGCCCCTCCCTACCGCGCTTGGCGGGCCCCTACGCTGACCCCATGACCGAGTCCAGCAATTCCCTTGCGAGCAGCGCCTACTCCCAGGCGCTGGAAGTCATCGCCGCCGTCGAGCCGCGGATCGCCGACGCGACCCGCCAGGAGCTGACCGATCAGCGCGGCTCGCTCAAGCTGATCGCCAGCGAGAACTACGCGTCCCCGGCGGTGCTGCTGACGATGGGCACCTGGTTCAGTGACAAGTACGCCGAGGGCACCGTCGGGCACCGGTTCTACGCCGGCTGCCAGAACGTCGACACCGTCGAGGCGCTGGCCGCCGAGCACGCCCGCGAGCTGTCCGGCGCGGACTACGCCTACGTGCAGCCGCACTCGGGGATCGATGCCAACCTGGTCGCCTTCTGGTCGATCCTGGCGCACCGGATCGAGTCGCCGTGGCTGGCGAAGGCCTCGGCCAAGAACGTCAACGAGCTCTCCGAAGCGGACTGGGAGACGTTGCGTGGCGAGCTGGGCAACCAGCGGCTGCTTGGGATGTCCCTGGACGCCGGCGGGCACCTGACCCACGGCTTCCGCCCCAACATCAGCGGCAAGATGTTCCACCAGCAGCAGTACGGCACCAACCCCGAGACCGGCCTCCTCGACTACGCCGCGGTGGCCGCGAAGGCCCGCGAGTTCCGCCCGCTGGTGCTGGTGGCCGGCTACTCGGCCTACCCCCGGCGGGTGAACTTCGCGAAGATGCGCGAGATCGCCGACGAGGTCGGTGCCACCTTGATGGTCGATATGGCGCACTTCGCCGGTCTGGTCGCTGGCAAGGTCTTCACCGGTGACGAGGACCCGATCCCGCACGCGCAAGTGGTCACCACGACCACCCATAAGTCGCTGCGCGGACCGCGCGGAGGGATGGTGCTGGCCCAGGAGGAGTACGCCTCGGTGGTCGACCGCGGCTGTCCGATGGTGCTCGGTGGTCCGATGACGCACGTGATGGCCGCCAAGGCCGTCGCCTTCGCCGAGGCCCGTCAGGCCTCCTTCCGCGACTACGCGCACTCGATCGCCGACAACGCCCAGTCCCTGGCCGGGGGTCTGCAGTCGCGGGGCGCCAAGCTGGTCACCGACGGCACCGACAACCACATCGTGCTGTTGGACGTCACCTCGTTCGGGATCACCGGACGCCAGGCCGAGTCGGCACTGCTCGACGCGGGGGTGGTCACCAACCGCAACTCGGTTCCGGCCGACCCCAACGGTGCGTGGTATACCTCGGGCGTCCGGCTGGGCACCCCGGCGCTGACCACGCGCGGCTTCGGACACGACGAGTTCGACACGGTCGCCGAGCTGATCGTCGACGTGCTGAAGAACACCAAGGCGGGCATTAACAAGGTGGGTGCACCCTCCAAGGCCACCTACGTCCTCGAGGACGGGGTCGCGGACCGGATCAAGTCCGCATCTTCGGAGTTGCTGGACAAGTACCCGCTCTACCCCGGTCTCGAGCTTTCCTGACCCGCGCCGCGCCGTTTGGAGCGGGGGTCCGGGCCCAAGATTGGCTACCGTAGCTGCTATGGACCAGGCGCTCGAGGCTGCGGAGGGTGCGCCGTCCAGGTCCGCCCCGACGCTGTGGCGGTTGATTGTCACCACGGTCGGGTCCTGCCTGCGCTACCGAGTCACCGGGCTCGCAGCCGAGGCAGCATTCTTCGCCGTACTCTCCGTGCCGCCGCTGATCTTCGCGCTGGCCGGAGCGATCGGCGGAGTCTCTGAGCGGTTCACCACCGCTCAGGTGTCCGAGGTCCGGTTGGCCGTCATCGATCTGTTCTCCCAGGCGCTGACCGACGGCGCGGTGGAGCGGATCATCGTGCCGACGATCGACGACGTGCTCTACGCCCCGAGGTACGACGTGATCTCCCTCGGCTTCGTGGTCGCGCTCTGGTCGGGATCGCGGGCCCTGAACGTCTTCGTCGACACGATCACGATCATGCACGGCCTAGGTGGACAGCGGGGGATCGTGAAGACCCGTGCCCTGTCGTTCTTCCTCTACCTCCTGGCGCTGTTGACCGGGGCCCTGATGATCCCGCTGATCGTCGCCGGCCCGACCCTGGTCGGCGAGGTGCTCCCCGAGCGCCTGGACTTCTTGCTGAGGTTCTACTGGCCCACGGTGATCGTGGTGTGCATCTGCTTCCTGGCCACCCTCTTCCACGTCTCGGTCCCGGTGCGCACCAACTGGAGCTTCAACCTGCCGGGTGCGACCTTCGCCCTGGGCTGCTGGCTCGGTGGCTCGGCCGCCCTTCGCTGGGTGCTGACCGTGACGGCCGCGGAGTCCAAGTCGATCTACGGCCCGCTGGCAGCGCCGATCGCGATCCTGCTGTGGCTCTACGTCTTGTCGATCGCCGTGCTCATAGGCGCGGCGGTCAACGCCGCCTTCGACACCGTCTTCCCGCAGCAGGCCACTGTCCTGGCCAGGGCGGCACGACGCGCGGGCCTGCGTGGTCGTCGGACCGCCCGACCCGAGATGACAGACTCCTGACCGTGGCCGACGAAGCATTCTTCGCTCCGGACGGGGGCACCGGCTCCACGGCGGGCAGGGTTTCCCTGCCCGAGCACGCGCGGTCACCGTGGTGGGAGCTCGGGCGGCGGCTGCTGATCGCCGTTGCCATCCTCGTCGGGACCGTCATGGTCGTCTACTTCGACCGCGAAGGCTACCGCGACGGCACCGATCCACCGAACTTCGGGGTGGATCTGAAGGACGCCATCTACTACACGACCGTCACGCTGAGCACGACCGGGTACGGCGACATCACCCCGGTCACCGAGCAGGCGCGGATGATCAACGCCTTCATCATCACCCCGGCCCGTATCGCCTTCCTGGTGCTGCTGATCGGGACTACCCTGGAGGTGCTCGCCTCCCAGGGCCGCGAAATGATCCGGGTTGCCCGGTGGAGGAAGCACATGGGTCAGCACGTGGTGGTCGTGGGTTACGGCACCAAGGGTCGCAGCGCTGTGGCCACCATCATTGGCAACGGGCACGACCGTGAGGGGATCGTCATTGTCGATCCGACCCCCGCTGCGGAGTCCGACGCCCACGCCGACGGGCTGACGGTGATCGTCGGCGACGCCACCCGGCGCTCGGTACTGCGCCAGGCCAGGGTGGAGTCGGCTACCCATGTCATCATCACCACCGACCGCGACGACACCAACGTGCTGGCCACGCTGACCGTGCGGCAGCTGAACCCGGACGTGTGGATCGTGGTCGCCGTGCGCGAGCAGGATAACGTGCCGTTGATGAAGCAGTCGGGCGCCGACTCGGTGATCACCTCCTCCGACGCGGTCGGCCGGCTGCTGGGGCTGTCCTCGCTCTCGCCCACGCTCGGCACGGTGATGGAGGATCTGCTGACCTACGGCGAGGGGTTGGAGGTCGCCGAGCGCGACCTGCTGGTCAGCGAGGTGGGCAAGCAGCCACAGTCGCTGCCCGATCAGGTGATCTCGGTAGTGCGCGACGAGAAGGTCTACCGCTACTTCGACCCGGTCGTAACCCAGCTGGCACGCGGCGACCGGCTGATCGTGGTCCGCTCGGCCAAGGAGATGCCCTGGGCGCCGCGCCCCGGCACCCGGGGTGAGGACCTGTCAGTTGACGACGAGGAAGAGCCGCGCGGACGCTAGACCGGCACCACGATCGCCCACTCTCTTTGGCCGACCCTGTTGGCTGGCACTGCGAAGACAGGTTTGGGCAGGGCTGGTGAACATGACGAGAAGGATGGCTCGATGGTGACTCCGTGGTGAAGGGGGCAGCAGCCGCACGCCGAGTGGCACTGGAGGCGGTCGGTTGGGTGCTCGTGGTCGGCGGGGTCGCCGGGCTGATCCTGCCCGGACCCGGATTGCTGATGATCTTCGCGGGCATGGCGATCTTGTCCCAGCAGTATGAGTGGGCCGAGCGGCGCCTGGAACCGGTCAAGCAGCGAGCTCTCGGTGCGGCCCAGGACAGCGTCGAGACCTGGCCTCGGATCCTCGGCTCGCTCGCAGGGGGGCTCATGGTGCTCGGTTTCGGGGTGCTGTGGATCGTCCAGCCGCCGCCGCCGGGCTGGTGGCCGCTTGGTGACTCGTGGTGGCTCTTGGGCGGGGTCGGGGCCGGACTGACCCTGATCCTGTCGGGGCTGATCGCCCTCGGCCTGGTGGTCTACAGCTATCGCCGGTTCCGCGCGGGTCCGGGCCGCCCCGAGACGGTTCCCGGCAGCGCGGTTGACTGAAACGACCGGGGGATTCCCCCGAACCCCCCCGGTCGTCCGATCAAGTGGCCCGGGGGATCACCCCCCGGATCTCCCCCGGCCCACGGGAGAGAAACGCTCGAGGTGGAGGTTGATGACGCGATAACGCTGTGTGACCTGGATCACAACGTGTCGTTTGCCTCATCACGCGGCCCGGACGGTGGATCTCGGACCGGTTGCGCAACGGATATCGCGGTAAAATCCCACTCAGGCACACGGAAACCACTGTGCGGCGGCCACCGCGTCCGCGCGATAGGAGCTGAAGCGGTCCCGGACCGCGGTGATCGCGCTGGCCAGCGGGAAGATCTCGCGAGTCACGAGCTGGTCGTCGTGCTGGGCGCTGACCGGGTGCCAGTAGACGCCGGTCGCGGTGATGGTGACCTCGGGAATCAGTGTCTCCAGGGTGAGCTCGATGCCACCCTCAGCAACTCCCCGGTGGGCCAGGGCTCGGATGACCCGATCCTCAACAGCGATGTCGAGGGTCTCCAGGAATGCGTGGAACGGCTCGACGACATGAGTCAGCTCGAAGGGCAGGGTCGCGGCGACCTTCACCCGAAAGCCTTCGGCCTTGGCCTGCTTGATCCCGGTGACCGCGCGCTGCCAGGAACCCTTCCCGCGATGGGAGTCGTGCATCTCGGCGGTCGGGGAGTCCAGGCTGATCTGGAGACTCAGACGTTGCCGGTCCATCCGACGCAGGGCCTCGAGTCGGCGGCCCTTGAACAGCATCCCGTTGGTGAGCAGGGTCGTAGGGAGAGCGTCGGTGCAGGAGGCCACCAGTTCGTCGATATCGGGCAGCAGGAAGGGCTCACCACCGGTCAGGATCAGCTCGCTGACCCCTGCCTCTACCGCCTCGGTGGCCAAGCGGCGTACGCGGTCGGCGCCCAGGGCCAGCCTCTCGGTCTGCGGGGACGAGCGAACGCAGCAGTAGTCGCAGGCCAGGTTGCAGTCGAAGTTGGTGTACATCCATAGCCGGGTGCCCGGCTCCTGGTCCGGGGCGAGCCCGGCCAGCGGGTCGGCCCGTCGCCCACGCCGGATCCGGGCCTGCCCGTCGGCAACTGAGACCAACTCGTTGCCGGTGCGCTCGCACCAGGCGGCGAGCGTGACCCCGACCGGGCTGTCAATGGCGCTGGCGTCGGCACCGTGGCCGGACGGCAGCAGGACCGTCACCAGGCCGTGCCGAGGGGCCCGGCCGACCTGCTCGACCACGTCCAGCAGGAAGCCGGCGCCCAGAGCAGGTGATGGTGCAGACCGTGCTGCCGTCGGGCCGGTCACCAGCGCACGGAGATGTCTTGGTCCTTCACGGCGTCGAAAAGCGACTGGTAGCCCTCGAGCTGTGGCTCCACCCACTGCTTGAGCCCCTCCATCTCGAGGATCTCTCGGTGTGCGGGGTTCTCCCAGTCCATCGCCAGCAGCGCGTCCAGCCACGGCTTGACCCGCTCGTCGGTCAGACTCGGCAGCGCGGTGAAATTGCAGTGGCTGTAGGTGGGTGAGGTCCAGAACTCCTCGAACGCGCCGGGCATCAACTCGTCGCGGCCGATCGCCTCCCAGGTGTTGATCCCGATGGCCGCGGCGTCGGCCTGCCCGTCGAGGACGGCCCGCAGGGCGTCGAGCTCGCTGCGGCCGGTGTCTCCGTGCTTGCCGACATCGCTGTTGATCCGCAGCAGGTTGACGTCGTCCTCGCCGAGCCCGGCCTCACGCAGGTAGTGCACCGGCAGGATGGCCGCCTGGGCGGAGTCCTTGGATCCCAGCGCCAGCCGACGACCGCGCAGGCTCTCCAGATCGGTCAGCCCGCTGCCCGCAGGTGCCACCAGGACGGTCTGGAAGACGGTGTCGGTGTCGCGGGTCGCCAGGGCCCGGCACTCGCCGTCGGTCTGACCGACGGTGCGGACCCAGGCGAGGTTGGTGTTCCAGGCGATGTCGATGGTGCCGTCGATCAGCGCATCGACCTGTCGTCCGTAGTTGGAGAACAAGATGAAGTCCATCGGGGCGTCGGTCTCGGCGAAGTAGTCGCGCATCCCCTCCCAGATCAAGACGACGTTGGGCGTGTAGGCGACGGCTCCGATGAGCAACGGCTCGGTCATGTGTGGTCTTCCTGGCTCGAGTTAGACGATTGGTCAAGATGGGTCGGTCGGATGGGGCCGGCGCGGCATCGTACGCGGATCAGAACAGCGGCTGACCGGTGATCGCCTTGCCGTAGAAGTCGTAGAGCACGTCCGCGGTCGGGGCCATCACGTGGCCCGCGCGGGCGTCGCGGAAGAACCGCTCGATCGCCAGGTGCTCGGAGAACGCCGCACCCCCGCAGACCCGCATGGCGGTGTCGGTGATCCGCAGCACCGCCTCGTTGGCGACCGCCTTGACCCCGAGCACGTGCAGGACGGTGTCCTCGACCGGGTTCGCGATCCGATCCGCTGCCTGGTCGACGTAGGCCTTGGTGGCGGCCAGATCCAACGACATCTTGGCCAGCTGGGCCCTGATCGTCGGCAGCGACGACAGGCTCTGGTCCAGGTGTTCGAGGTTGGCGGCACTGGTGTGGCGTACGGCGGCATCTGTGACGGCCTTGCCCAGCCCCACCGAGACGCTGGCGTTGCACAGGTTGAACCACGGCATCACGACTCCGAGCAGGATGTCGAAGGCCCCGCCGGGCTCGCCGATCGCGTAGCCGGCTGCGTCGTCGACCTTGAACGCCATCGGGTTCGAGCCGTTGCCGCGCAGGCCGAGGCCGTGGAACTCACCGGTGATGGAGATGCCCGGGGTGTCGGCGGGGAACGCGTAGAGGTCCACGGCGCCGTCGGTGTCGGCGTTGCCGGTGGTGGTGACATAGATGTCGGCATGCCCGGCCGAGGTCACCCAGCTCTTGGTGGCGTCGACGTCGAGGGCGTCGCCGTTGTGCTTGGCCCGTGAGACCGGCGCCCAGAAGTGCGAGCGCGAGCCGGCCTCGGAGAAGGCCAGGGTGCCGAGCGCGCGGCCGTCGGCCAGCGAGGCCAGCAGATCGGGGTGAGCTGACGGGGGCCCGGCGGCCACCGTCATCGCGGCACTGATGTGCATCATGTAGATCATCGCCGAGGAGCCGCAGACCCCGGCCAGCGCGGTGACGACCTCGACCAGCTCGGCGGGTCCGCCGCCGAGACCGCCGACCTCCTCGGGCAGGGTCAGGCCGAGCAGCCCCGAGTCCCGCAGGGCCGCGACCGTCGCGACGGGGTACGCCGCTTCGGAGTCAACCTTGCCGGCGGTCTCCTTCGCGGTGTTGAGGACAGGTTGGAGACGACTCTCGAGGTCCATTCGGTGATCTCGTTTCTGCTCAGGAGTGGGGAGTGTGGGACTTGCGGGGCTGGGGAGTCTCGGGCGAATGCGTCGGGGCGAAGCGGCTGGTGAGCATCAGGCCGAGGCTAAGCGCCAACAGCAGCGAGAAGGTGTTGCCGCTCCCGCCGAGCCAGTTGGGGTCCCTGCCGAACTGCGCGAGCTGGACCAGGGCCATCAACGCGAAGAGGGCGCCGGCCGCGGTGGCCAGGACGGCGCGCGAGGTGAGTGCCCCAACGATGGCCAGCAACCCGATGAGGGGGAAGAGCAGGATCGAGATGCCCTCCATCTTCACGAAGTTGTTGTTGCTGCTGGTGGTGAGCGCGAAGACGGGGCTGATCAGGGCGAGCAGGCCCAAGACCAGCGCGGCCTGGTCGCGAGGTGACTCGGGGATTCTCATGACAACCTCATCAGCAGCTTGGATACCCGGTCGTCGGACTGGCTCCAACGAGGGCGGAAGACGGCGTCGAGCCCGAAACTGCGACCGGCTGCGGTGGCGAAGAGCGCGAGGTGGGCCAGGAACATCAGGTAGTAGGACCACTCCCACTCGTGGGGGGCGTTGAGCACCGACATCGTGATGGCCAGGGTCTGGCCCAGGCCGATGATCGCCCACAGCCGGGTGGCCAGGCCGAGCAGCAGGAAGGCGCCGAGCGAGGCTTCCAGCAGCAGCGTCATCCACCCGAAGAACGCGAAGTTCGGCAGGACGACGTTCTCCACGATCCAGGTGAACGGGGTGACGACGGGATACTCGACCGCAAGCTCGGTGAAATGGCGCAGCGAGGAGAAGTCGTCGGGCTTCTTCCATCCGGAGTTCTCCAGCCACAAGAACGCGACGCCGATTCGGAAGGCGGCGATCAGCCATCGGTCCGTCCGCTCGCCCAACCCCCCTGGCGGTGCTGGGGGGATAGATCGGGTAGGCCTGCTCATAGGGTTCCGTCCGGTCGGCCGAGATGCCGTGGATGTCCAGTGAGTCACACCCGAGGGGGTGATGTCTATGAAAGCGCGGACTGTTAAGACACTGTTAAGAACCAGCGGGTCATCTCTGGTAGACTACTGATCGGCAGGGCAGGTGTCGAGCATGTCGTTCAAGGCAGCGACCTCGCTGGCGTCCGCGCCGAGGTCCCACCGGTCCTTCACGGTGATCCAGCGAACGGCGTAGCTGCACTGGTAGTTCTGCTTGGGCCGCCAGGCTGCGGGGTCGTAGGCGCTCTTGCTTGCGTTCGTGGGCCCGTCGACCGCGAGCAGGTTGTCCAGATCGTTGGCGAACAGCAATCGTCGCTCGTCGGTCCAGGTGCTCGCCCCAGACTCCCAGGCTTCGGCCAGGGCGACGACGTGGTCGATCTGGATCGCCTGCGCCTGGCGAAGGTCCTTGAGGTCGTCGAAGGTCAACGTCTGCCCGTCGTAGGGGTCGACCCAGGTGCCGGCCAGTACGTCGTGATCGCACGCACCTTGAGGCTCGGTCCTCGTAGTCTCAGGTGCGGCGTCACGCAGGAGGACGTCGTCGCGCTGGTTGCAGCCGTTGCCGTCGACGTCGGCCCACGCGGGCCCGAAGGCATCGCGCAGGTAGGCGATGGCTGCCGGCTGGCGCGGGACGCGTCGTAGCCCCTCGAGCTCGGTCCGCGCTCGGGCCGGGGAGATCAGACCTGCCGATAAGGGGGCGCCGTACGTCGCGGGTTCGTCGGCACGCGGCTCCTCGTCCTGTGCC
>JBBPYJ010000015.1:0-6465 GCA_038200025.1 Propionibacteriales bacterium
TCCAGGCCAAGAAGCTCAGGGTGCACCGCGACATCCAGTCACTAGCGCCTTCGTATGCGAAGGTCTCCATGGTCCGCGCTGCGAATCCCTGGGTGTAGTCGCCAACGTTCATCACCACCGCGTTGAGGATGAAGCCGGTGCGGCCGGTGATCAGCACCCAGCCCGCCAGGCTCAGCGCCAGGATCACGTTGAGCTGGGACAGGAAGCGGATGCCCTTGTCGACGCCGGTGGTGGCCGAGATCGCCGCCATCACGACGGCCAGGACGACCAGACCGATCTGAGCGCCGAGCCCGACGGGGACGCCGAAGAGCACGTTGAGCCCCTGGTTGAGGAAGACCACGCCGATACCCAGGCTGGTCGCGACCCCGAAGATGGTGCCGAGCACGGCGGCGGTGTCGACGGTGTGCCCGAGGACCCCGTCGATCCGCTTGCCGAAGATCGGGTAGAGCGCGGATCGGACCGCCAGGGGAAGGTTGGCCCGGTAGGTGAAGTAGCCCAGCGCCAGCCCCATCAAGGCGTAGAGCCCCCAGCCGGAGATGCCGTAGTGGAACAACGTCCAGACTGTTGCCTCGCGGGCTGCCTCGATCGTCTGGCCGTCACCGGTGGGAGGCACCATGTATTGGCTGACCGGCTCGGCTACCGCGTAGAACATCACATCGGTGCCGATGCCCGCCGCGAAGAGCATCGAGGCCCAGGCGAAGGTGGAGAACTGCGGTTTGGAGTGGTCCGGACCGAGCTTGATGCTGCCGTATCGCGAGATCGCCAGGTAGAGCACGAAGATCAGCACCACGGTGGTCAGCAGGATGTAGAACCAGCCGAACCAGTCCACCACCCAGCCGACCGTCGAGCCGAGCGCCGACTCGGCCTGGGTGGGCGCGAAGATCGCCCAGATCGCCATCAGCAGCACCCCGGTGATCGCCGAGTAGAAGACCGGCTTGCGCACCGGGGGCCCGTCGGTGAGGAAGCTCCACCGGCTACGGGGGGCAGTGGCCGCCGCGGTCTTTCGTTCGGGGGTCTCAGTGCTCATGGCTGTCTCCTCGGCAAGTTCGGGCAGCGTCTGGGATCGGGCGTTTGCGCTCCATGTCGATCATTGCCTAACAGTGTGATCTACGCCACCGACAGGCCGATCGCGCGGCGGGGCAGTCGAACGTTCACCGAGCAGCGCTTCAGCACCGCTTCAGCTCATCTGCAGCAACTCGACTTCGAGCGCGTCCCGACACTTAGGCTGGTTCCCCGTGCGTTCGAGCCGCGAGCCAATGTCAGCGTCTATGACTCCTGCTACGTCGCACTTGCTGGATACCTGGACTGTGAACCTATGACCGCGGACCAACGGCTGGCTGGCGCGACCGGCCCCCGATGCCCCATCCGCTTTCTGCGCCGATCCCACGAGATCACCCAGCCACCGGCCACCTCATCCCGCTCGTTCTCACCCACCTACTGGGTCGGCGCCCTACGAGATCGGTGGGCAGCTGGCGGCGTACCAGGCTGCCAGGCGCTCGAAGCCGTCGTCGATGCCGACGGTCGGAGACCACCCCAGCAGGTCCCGGGTCAACCGCTGGTCGAACCAGTGCGCGGTGCTGAGCTGCTCGGCCAGGAAGCGGGTCAGGGGCGGGGTCTCGACTCGTTTGGTCGCCGACCACACCGTGTCGACGACCGAGCCGAGGGCCAGGGCCAGCGGGACCGGCACGTGCCTGGTCGGTGGCGGTGCGCCCGCGGCCAGGCAGACCCGGTCCAGGATCTCCTTGACGGGGCGGGGGTCGCCGCCGCTCACGACCAGCGGCCGACCGTGCGCCAGTGGACCGCAGGCATCCACAGCGGCCACCAAGGCGTCGGCGGCGTCGGCGACGTACGTTGTGTCGATCAGCGCGGATCCGTTGCCGACCACCAGCAAACGGCCCACCCGGGCGCGCTGCACCAAGCGGGCGATCAGCTGGGTGTCGCCGGGGCCCCACACCAGGTGCGGTCGGACGGCGAGTACCGCAAGATCGGCGGAGTCCGCAGCCAGCGCCAACAGCTCGGACTCGGCCTTGGTCCGCGAGTAGTGACCCCGCGCGCGGGCCGGGTCAGCCGGAGCGGCCCAGGCGCCGACGAGGGGGTGTCCCGCATGGGCGACCGAGGGTGAGGACACCTGCACCAGTCGGCCGACTCCCTGTCGGCGGCAGGCCGCCACGACCGTCCGGGTGCCGGTGACGTTGGCGCGGACGTAGTCGGCTTCGGGCCCGACAACATCGACCTTGGCCGCCAGGTGCAGGACCGCGTCCTGGCCGCGGACCGCCCGCTCGACCGCATCGGCGTCGGCGACGTCGCCGAGCACCTCACGGCAGTCCAGACCGGCGGTACGCCGCTGCAGCACCGTGACCTCGTCGCCACGCTCCTGCAGCAGCCGGGTCGTGGTCCGGCCCAGGAGCCCGGAGGCCCCGGTGACCAGGATCTTCATCCGATGCGCCTCATGAACCAGCGTGACCGGCCAGCAGACGATCCGCCTGCCGGGAGACCTCGAGGCGGTCCACCTTGGAGGCGTGCCGGATGTCGAGTGGCAACCGATCAGCGACCAGCACGGCGGCGACGGGTGCGCGGGCCACGCGGCGTACGTCGTTGGTCAGGGCGGTCTCGCCCAGTCGGAGCCCCATGGAGCCCTGGCCCCGCAGCAGCCTCGTCACCCGACGGATTGTAGCGACGCCAGGGACGGCAGGGGCGGTGCGAGACGGACCTTCGGCCACCACGACGACGACCAGCACCTGGGTGCCTGCGGGCCCGATCCCAACAGCAGCTGCGGACCCCACTCCCGCAAGCCACTCCACGCGCTGCTCGATCCCGACCGGGGTCACCATGGCCCCGGCGGTGCTGATCAGGTGCGCGACCCGGCCCTCGACCCACAGCCGGCCGTCGTCGTCGAGGTGGCCGACGTCGCCGGTGCGGTGCCAGCCGGGGTAGCGCGCCGAGTCTCGTTGGGTCAGCCACAGCGCGTCGTACCGATCCTTGACGTGCGCGGCACGCACACAGATCTCCCCGGTCACTCCGGGACGCGGGTCCGGTCCGACCTCCGGCGTGGCAGGCACAGTCGAGACCTCCAGGGGCGCCACCCCCACCTCGACGCCGGCCAGGGGTCGGCCTACGCAGACGCCCTCGCCGGGAGCCGCCTGCTGGATCTGGTCCAGGGAGATGTCGGTGACCGGGAGCGCCTCGGTCATGCCGTACGGCGTGTGCAGGCTCGCCGCGGGCAGGACCTCGGCCAGGGCTTCGAGCAGTGCAGCCGGCACCGGAGCACCGGCCGACATCAGCAGCCGGATCCGGCCGAGCACCTCACGCTGTGCCGGTGCCAACTCGTGGCGGGTCGCGACGACCCGCCGAAGGGCGGCCGGTGAGGCGAAGACTGCGGTGGCCGAGATCGCGGCCGCGGCGTCGGCGAGCAGGGGAGCGGTCAGCGTGTCCGGTTCGGTGACGTCGATATCGGGCACTACCGAGCCGATCCCGAGCGCCGGCCCCAGGAGCGCGAAGGGGGCGAAGGCGGCCACGAACGTGTCGTCGGGGCCCAACTCGTAGGTGGACCGGATCAGGTCGACCTGGGCGCAGATCTGCCGGTGTCGATAGACCACGCCCTTGGCCGGGCCGGTGGCCCCGGAGGTGAAGACCACGGCGCAGTCCGCCTCCGGTCCCGGCTCGGCCAGTAGGGCGCTACGCCGACCCAGGGCGGTCAGCGTATCGAGGCTGTGATCGACCCCGAGCAGCCGACGCGAGGTCGGGGCCAGGGTCGTCACGGAGATCCGGGTCCCGGGCAGGCCCATCGCCTTGGCCGCGGTGAGCCCGGCCGGCGCACCGACCACGTGGTCGACCCGGGCGCCGCGAAGGGCGCGGCGCATTCCCGCGAAGCCCAGTCCCTTGTCGGCGACCACGACGACCGCGCCGGCGCGCCACGCGGCATACACCACCGCGGTGAGGTCCACCGAGGGCTCGACCAGCAGCCCGATCCGGTCGCCGGAACGGATCCCGGCGGCGGCCATCCCGGCCGCGAGCTCATTGATTCGCTGCGAGAGCGTGAACCAGCTCACCGTGCTCCCGGCTGCCGACACCGCTGGGCTCAGGTCGAGCCTGCGCCGCTCCAGCGCCGACCACAGGGTCTGGGTCTGCGCAGGGACTGGGGTCTCGGCCTCGTTCGAGGGCCGTGGCGCGCTTTGGTCAGCTGTCGAGACGGCCTCGAGCTCGCTCAGCCAGATCGCGACGGCATCGGCGTACTCCGGGGCGTCCTCGGTGACCAGGTGCGAGGCGCCCTCGAACCGGTGCAGTCGCGCCTGCGGAAGCCGGTCGAGCAGGTCGGCCAGATAGCGCTCGCCGAAGACTGGATCCCGCGGACCCCACAGCAGCAGGGCAGGCACGTCGAGGCTGCGCACCCCCTCGGCCAGCTCGGCGACCGCGTCGTACGACGGGTGGCCGGGGGAGAAGGGGATGTCGGCGACGAACTCCCCGACCGCCCGGCGCCGCTTCGAGGTCCGGTACGGCAGTGCGAGGGCATCGCGGATCGCCGGCGGCAGGATCGGCTTGGACAGGGCGGGGGTGCCGCGGACGAAGAGTGGAGTCGTGACGCAGCTCAGCTGGCGTACGCCGGGCAGGTGCGCGAACCGGATCAGCGGCGGTCCCAGGTCGCCGGGCGGTTGGGCCACCGCGGTGTTGGTGAGCACGACCCCGAGCAGCTGGTCGCGATGGGCAAGGGCCCAACCCAGCGAGAGAATGCCACCCCAGTCGTGGCCGACGGTGACGACCGGACCGTCGATGCCCAGCGCGTCGGTCAGGGTGCCCAGGTCAGCGATCCGCTGCGCCGCGCTACGACTCGCGTCCGGGTGCTCGGAGAAGCCCATGCCGAGGTGATCGGGGGCCACCACGCGCCACCCCGCGGGAGCAGCGGCGAGCAGGCCCCGCCACAGGTAGGACCAGGTGGGGTTTCCGTGCACGCACAGCACGGTTCCGTGCACCGGCTCCGCGCCGTTGTCGAGGTAGTGCCAGGTGCGGCGGACCCCCTGGGGGTCCTCGACGCTCAGCGTGTGCGACCAGGTCGGGTCGAGTCCGGGCAGACCCGAGAGATCGGTCACCACGCGATCACCAAAGGATCTCTAGGCAGCAGGCGTTCAACCCGGAGCCGATCCCCATCAGCAGCACCCGGTCGCCGCGCGTCAGGCCGTCGGTCCCACCGGCGAGGGTGAAGGGGACCGAGGCGGGACCGATGTTGCCGAACTCGGGGAAGGTCAGGGGCACCCGGGTCTGGTCGATGTCGAGGCGGCCGCACAAGGCCTCGGTGTGCACCTTGGAAACCTGGTGCAGGACGTAGCGATCCATCCCGGTGTCCCACTCGAACTCCTTGGCGGACTCGTCCCACAGGGCTTCGACGAGGTCGAGTCCGGCGTCGAGCAGACGCTTGAGGTCGGTGAACATCGTCTGGTTGTCACCCACGCACAGGCCGTGGTGCTCGGTCGCGGCGCGACTCACCGCGACCACGACTCGGTGCCCCTCCGGGTGCCGGTCGGCTCGACCCAGGACCATCGCTGCGGCTCCCGAGCCCAGCGTCAGGGCGGCGAACTCCGACATCACGTCCGAGGAGGTGGTGCCACCGGCCTCGAGGCGGCTGATGGTCGACTCCTGCACCGGCGCGCAGTCCTCACTGGCCACGACCAAGGCGTACTCGATCAGCCCCGAGTCGATCATGGCCGAGGCGATCTCCATGCCGCTGACGAAGCCCAGGCAGGCGTTGGTGAGGTCGAAGTTCTGACACGAGCGCGGCAGCCCGAGGGCATTGTGGATGACCACCGCGGTGGCCGGCTCGAGCCATTCGCGGCTGAGCGAAGCGTTGATCATCAGGCCGATCCGCTCGGTTGCCACGCCGCTCGCCGCGATCGCAGCCTGCGCGGCCGCAGTGGCCCCGTCGATGAAGTTCTGGTCGTCGCCCCACCGGCGGCGCTCCCGGATCCCGACGACCGACTCCAGCAGGCCCCCGCGCATTCGGGTCTGGTCGTAGACGTCGACAAGCCTCTCGTCCAGCGCGGCGGACGTGAGAACCACGTCAGCCTCGACTCGCTCGATGGAGAGCACGGCGGTGTTGTTGAAGCGGTGAACTGAGTTGTCGGGCACGCGTTTGGATCCTTTGGGACAGCAGGTGGCGACCGGTCGGTGGATCGGTCCGGGACACCGCCTGGCAACAGGTCGGTAGCGACGGTACCCGCCCGGGGCTTGACGTGCACGAGCGCAGTCCTAGATCCCGGTCGGGTCGAGGTCTGCCAGGCTACCGCCTGATGGCTGCGGCTGGCGAGAGACGGCTGTTCGGGACCTGGGAGCGCCCGTGCTCTCGAGAGCGCAGCACTGGTCGGCAGCAGGGGGTTTACATCCGCGTGGCGGTGCTCGGTCTCCGATTGCGCTGATCTTCTGGTTCCCGCCCCCTGGGTGGTGCTCCCGCCTCCACATACGGGGGCGGGAGCACCA
>JBBPYJ010000016.1:0-18006 GCA_038200025.1 Propionibacteriales bacterium
ATCACCCGGCCCGCGGTGGTGCCCCTGCTGATCGCACTGACGGCGGTGGCCACCTTGCTGGTCAGTCCGATCGAGAACGGGATCAGTCGCCAGATCGAGACCCGGGCCGATGTCGATGCGTTGACCGCGACCGGCGACGGCGCGGCCTTCGAGGCGATGCAGGTCCAGCTCGCGCTGCGGTCCCTCGCGGACCCGACCCCGCCGCAGTGGTCGCGCATCTGGTTTGCCAGCCACCCCACGACCTTGCAACGCATCGCGCTGGCTCGCGGGATGGAAGGTCCACACAGCGGGCCGGGCTGACTCGTCAGGGCCGACCCGGCTCAGGCGCCGTACAGCGCGGCGATGTCGTCCTTGGCCTCACGCAGTACGACGTTGCGCTTGAGCTTCAGGCTCGGGGTGAGGTGCCCGCTCTCCTCGGTCCAGTCGCGCGACAGCACGACGAACTTGCGGATCGCCTCGGCCTTCGACACCGCTGCGTTGGCGCTGTCGATGGCGGTCTGAATCTCCGCACGCAGGTCGAGATCGCGACTCAGCTCGGCCATCTTCGAGGCGCTCGTGGATTTCTGATGCGCTTGGGCCCACCCCGGGAGCGCGTCGGGGTCCAGGGTGATCAGGGCGGCGATGAAGGGCTGGCCGTCGCCGACCACCAGGCACTGGGACACCAACGGATGGGCGCGGACCCGATCCTCCAACGCGGCCGGTGCGACATTCTTGCCGCCCGCGGTGACCAGGATCTCCTTCTTGCGACCGGTGATCTTGACGAAGCCCTCGTCGTCGATCTCGCCGACGTCGCCGGTGTGGAACCAGCCGTCGCGTTCGAGCACCTCGGCGGTCGCCGCCTCGTCGTTCCAGTAGCCGGCGAACACCTGCGGCCCCCAGAAGAGCAGCTCGCCGTCGCTGGCGACCCGGACCATCGTGCCCGGCAGTGGCCGTCCGACCGTGCCCACCTTGAGCAGGTCGGGCAGATTCACCGTCAGTGCGGCGGTGGTCTCGGTGAGGCCGTACCCCTCGAGGACCGTCATCCCGATCCCGCGATAGAAGTGCCCGAGTCGATCGCCCAGCGGGGCGCCACCAGACAGCGCATAGCTACAGCGTCCGCCGAATGCCCCCCGGAGCCGGGAGTAGACGATGCGCGAGAACAAGGCGTGCTGGACGCGCACGGCCACGCTGACGCGGCCGCTCTCCTGGCCGCGCGAGTAGTCGATGGCGACCTGGGCGGCGCGTTCGAACAGCTTGCCGCGGCCGTCGGCGGCGGCTCGCTGCGAGGCGGTGTTGAAGATCTTCTCGAAGACCCGAGGCACCGCCAGCACGAAGGTCGGCGCGAAGCTGGCCAGGTGATCGGGGAGGTGTGCGATGTCGGCGGTGTGTCCCAGCCGGACCCGGGCCCGAATGCAGCCGACCTGGATCACCCGGGCGAAGACGTGGGCCAGCGGCAGGAACAACAAGGTGGAGGCCGGCTCGCCGTCGATCTCCAGGGCCCCCGCGTCCGAGCCCGATTCATTGTCCGTGCCGGCGCTGCTGACGAAGAGCTTGTCGAGCTCGTCGACGGCGACGGTCAGCTCGAACATGAAGTTGCCGTGGGTGAGCATGCAGCCCTTGGGCCGCCCGGTGGTGCCCGAGGTGTAGATCAAGGTGGCCAGATCCAGCGGGGTCGCCGTCGTACGCCGCTCTTCGAGCAGGTCGTCGTCGACGTCGGCGCCGATCCGGCTGAGCACCCCGACGGCGTCGTCGTCCAGCGACCATACGTGGATCAGGTCGGGCAACCCCGAGCGCAGTGCGGCGATTCGACCGGTGTGCCTGGAGTTCTCGGCGACCACCGCCGCCGCCCCAGAGTCCTCCAATATCCATCGCACCTGCTCGACCGACGAGGTCTCATAGATCGGGACCGTGACCGCGCCGGCGAACCAGATCGCGTAGTCCATCAGCGTCCACTCGTAGCGGGTGCGCGAGAGCAGCGCGATCCGGTCTCCCGGGGCGATCCCCGCCGCCAGGAATCCCTTGGCCACCGCCCTCACCTGGCTGGCGAACTCGGCGGCCGTGACGTCGCGCCAAGCACCGTCGACGAGCCGCGCGAAGACCGCGGCCTCGGGAGCCTGGGTCGCGTTGACCACGACGTCGTCAGTGAGATTGCCGGTCTGCTGGACCGACACGACCAAGGGGGTGGCGAACTCTCGCACGGCGGCAGGTTACCGCTGGGCAGCCGGTGGCCCGGCATCCGGTACGCTCCGAGCGCCTAATCCGACCAACTGCCCGCGGGCACTCTGGAGTGAGGTTCTCCGATGGCCGAGCAGACGACGTCCTCCATTGTCGTGGACGCTGATCGGCACGCCGTGATGGCTGTGATCGGCGATTTCGAGGCCTATCCGGTGTGGGCCAAGGGTGTGAAGAGGGCCGAGGTTCGCTCGGCGACCGACGGGTGGGCCGACCAGGTCTACTTCGAGCTGGATGTGGCGCCGATCCGCGATCAGTACACGCTGGCCTACCGGTGGTCGGGCGACGACGAGGTCACCTGGAACCTGGTCGAGGGCAACGTGCTGACCGCCATGGACGGCGCCTACCTCCTGCGCGATCTCGGCGGGGCGACCGAGGTCACCTACCGGCTCGCGCTGGACCTGTCGATCCCGCTGATCGGAATGATCAAGCGCAAGGGCGAGAAGATGTTCATCGACGCCGCCCTGAAGGGTCTGAAGAAGCGCGTCGAGTCGCTGTAACCCGTGGGCCATCCATCTGAAGGCCTCGGCAGCTGGTCGCACGAGGCCGCCAAGCTGTTCGCCGCGCTGACCGAGACCGCCGGTGAACAGGCGGGCGAGCAATCGGGTGAGCCGGCGGGCGAACCGGGGGACCGAGCCGAGGCAGACGCGGACGGGGCGGACGGGGCGAACGGCGCGGACTGCGGGTTCTGTCCTCTTTGCCGGGCCAAGAGGGCGCTGGACCGGCCCGAGGTGCGCGAGCCGCTGGCGGCTGCCGCGTCGTCCCTGCTGCAAGCGCTGTCGGCCGTCCTGAGCACACCGGTTCCCGACGCCGAAGATCGCCGCGACAGTCCCACGACAACAGACCAGAACGAGGATCTATGAGCCTGACCATCGGCATCGATGTCGGCGGCACCAAGATCGCCGGCGGCATCGTGGACGAGCAGGGCACGATCGTGCGCCGGCGTCGGGTGGAGTCTCCGGCGCAGAGCGCCGAGGCGATCGAGGACGCGATCGGCCTCCTGGTGACAGGCCTCGTCGACGATCTCGGCTCCCAGGATCAGGTCGGGGCGGTCGGGGTCGGGGTGGCCGGCTACATCGACGCCGACCGCTCGACCGTGCTCTTCGCCCCCAACCTTGCCCTGCGCGATGTGCGGATGCGCCAGGACCTGGAAAAACGGGTCCACCTGCCGGTGGTGATCGAGAACGACGCCAACGCCGCGGCCTGGGGCGAATTCCGCTTCGGGGCCGGCGAGGACGTCGACGACCTGGTGCTGATCACCGTCGGCACCGGGGTCGGTGGGGGGCTGGTCCTGGACAGCAGGCTCTTCCGCGGTGCGTTCGGGGTCGCCGGTGAGCTCGGCCACCTCCGCGTGGTGCCCGGTGGGCGGCTGTGCGGTTGCGGGAACCGCGGCTGCTGGGAGCAGTACGCCAGCGGCACGGCGATGGTGCGGATCACCAAGGAGGAGGCCGAGGGTGGGTCGATGCTGGCCCGCCCGCTCATCGACCGCGCGGGCTCGATCGAGGCGATCGACGGCCCGATGATCACCGACGCTGCGCTGGAAGGTGACAGTTTCGCCATCGATCGGCTGGCCAAGACCGGGCGTTGGCTCGGTGAGGGCATCGCGACGCTGGCTGCGGTGCTCGACCCCGCGGTCGTGGTGATCGGGGGTGGGGTGGCTGCTGCTGGTGACCTGCTGATGACTCCGCTGCGGACCGCGTTCGAGCACGAGCTCACCGGCCGCGGGCACCGCCCGACCCTGGACATCAGAATCGCGGCCCTGGGCAACGACGCCGGGATGATCGGCGCAGCCGACCTGGCTCGCGAGCGCATCGGGTGACCCCGAGACCGGCCCCACGCTTGGACCCACCGGTGCGGATCGGGGTGGACGTCGGCGGCACCAAGGTGTTGGCCGGGGTCGTGGATGACGCGGGCCGGGTGCTGGGCGTCGTACGCCGCGACACCCCGCGGCCGGGCGCGACGGCTCGCGAGGTCGAGGACGTCCTGGTCGAAGCCGTGATCGCAGCTGCTGCTTCAGCCGGGGACGCTGGATTGTCCGGGGTCGCTTCAGTCGGTCTGGCCGCGGCCGGCTTCGTGGACGTCGAACGCGAGCGGGTGCTCTTCGCCCCGCATCTGCCGTGGCGCGGGGAGCCGGTACGGCGGTCCCTGACCGAGCGCCTCGGCGTCCCGGTGGCGATGGACAACGACGCCAACTGCGCCGGGCTGGCCGAGGCGACGTACGGCGCGGCCCGCGGCGCGACCTCGGTCCTGATGATCACCCTAGGCACCGGGATCGGGGGGGCCTGGCTGCTGCGTGGCGAGGTGATCCGCGGGGCCAACGGGATGGCCGGGGAGTTCGGTCATATGTGTGTGGTGCCCCAGGGTCTGTCGTGTCCGTGCGGTCAGCGCGGGTGTTGGGAGCAGTACGGCTCCGGTACGGCGCTGACGCGGCTGGTATCCGCTCGACTCGGGGATGCGGCCGGGGCAATTGGGTGGTCCGGACCGGCCGAGACGACCAGCGGTCCGGCGATCACCGAGGCGGCCCGCCGCGGTGACCCGGCTGCCGTGGCGGCCTTCGAGTCGGTCGGCGACTGGCTGGGTAGGGGAGTGGCCAATCTGGTCGCTGCGCTGGACCCCGACTTGGTGGTTGTCGGCGGCGGCGTCAGCCAAGCCGGAGAGCTGATGCTGGCACCCGCCCGGTCGGCGCTGGCCCGTCACGTAGCCGGGGCCGGTCACCGGGTCCTGCCACGACTGGTGGCGGCCGAGCTGGGCCCCCAGGCGGGCCTGATCGGCGCCGCGGTGCTGGCGCTCCCGCCCCCCTGAGGCCGCTCCCGCCCCCGTATACCGAGGCGGGAGTGCACCTGTGGAGGCGGGAGCCAGCCGGAGATGGGGGGGTGGAGGCGGGAGCCAGCCGGAGAGGGGGGTCAGACCCGGGCCCCGTCGTCGTCGGGGTCGCGGGGGCCGCTGGGCATCTGGGCGACCAGGAAGCCGAAGCCGCCGAGGAAGGCCGTCACCATCGCGTAGCCGAGCAACGGCGCGATATGCAGGTCGGCCAGCTGAAGCACCAGCAGCGCGACCGGGGTGCCCAGGACCCCGATCCAGGCCGCCAGTCTCAGGTTGTCCGGGCGCGGCAGCGGGGGTGGCGTCGGTGGCACGAAGCTCTCGTCGTCGGAGACCACGGGCACTCCCTCGGACCCGGACTGCGGGCCGGACCCCTTGGCCCCCGGATCTGGGTCGGCGGGGTCGGCCGGGTCGGGGAAGGTGAAGTAGTTCGGCGACGGAGAGGTCGCAGGAGTCTCGGGAGCGGTGTCGACCGGATCGTCGTCGATCAGCTCGGCCCGATCGCCGTAGTTGGCCACGATCGAGGCCCACTGCTCCTGGTCGTCGCGCTCGCTCACCATAAGAGGCTAGACGGTCTCGGCAAGCGTGACGCGCTCGACGAACGCGGCGGACTCGGCCTGGATGGTCTCGGCGTCGTTGTCGAGGGTGGCAACGTGATAGCTGTCCTCGAGCAGTCGCTCGGTGTAGTCGCGCGACGACACCGACGATTCGATGATCCGCGCCGACGACGGGTCGACGACATGGTCGACGGCGGAGCGGAAAAGCAGCACCGGGGCGGTGATCCTGGCCAGGTCGGCGCGCAGCTCGCGAAAGCCGTCGAACATCGAGTCCGCGGCCCGTAGCGGAGTCTTGGCATAGCCGTGCTCGTCCTGGCCGGGCAACTTGATGTCGTTGACGATGCCGGGGAAGGAGGGCAGCAGATGCTTGAGCACCGGCAGCAGCTTGACGTCCTTGCGCTCGCTGTTCACCGCCGGGTTGACCAAGACGACCCCGGCGATGTCGTCGGGACGGTCCGCGGCCAGTCGCAGCGCCAATCCCCCGCCCATCGACAGCCCGCCGATTACGACGGTGTCGTTGGCGGCGCGCAGCGCATTGAAGACCCGGGCGATCTCGGCGTACCAGTCCGCCCAGGTGGTCTTGTTGGCCTCCTGCCACGAGGTGCCGTGACCGGGCAGTCGCGGGACCTCGACGGCGTACCCCCGCTGGGCCAGCGACTCGCCCCAGGCGCGCATGGAGTACGGCGAACCGGTGAAGCCGTGCGACAGCAACACCGCGACGCGGCGGCCCCCGGTGCGGTCGGGGTCGGCGTCCACGGATAGGGGTGCAGCGTGGGGGTCGATGGCCATGGAGCATTCTCGCACCTGCGCGTCGCTGGGCGTTCGAGCCCGGGGGGTCTAGTGTCGCCAGGGTGTTCTACTGGTTCCTCAAATGGGTAGCGATCGGGCCCCTGCTGAGGATCGTCTTCCGCCCCGTCGTCGAAGGTGGCGAGCACGTCCCGGAGGTGGGCGCGGCGATCCTGGCCAGCAATCACCTGTCGTACGCCGACTGGCTGTTCATGCCGTTGACGCTGACGCGACGGGTCACCTTCGTGGCCAAGACCGAATACTTCACCACCCCGGGGATCAAGGGCTGGTTCCAGAAGAAATTCTTCTCCGGTGCCGGCCAGGTGCCGATCGACCGTGGCGGTGCGTCGGCCGCCGAGGGCGCGCTGTCCTCGGCCCGGCGGATCCTGGAGGACGGGGACCTGTTCGGCATCTATCCCGAGGGCACCCGCTCCCATGACGGACGCCTCTACCGGGGCCGGACCGGGGTGGCCCGGTTGGCGCTGGAGACCGGCGTTCCGGTGATTCCGGTCGCGGTTCTCGGCACCGACGTGGTGGCCCCGCCGGGCCGCAAGTTCGGGGCGATCGTCCGCCCGAGCGTGCGTTTCGGCAAGCCACTGGACTTCTCGCGCTACGAGGGCATGGAGAACGACCGCTACATCTTGCGCTCGATCACCGACGAGATCATGTACGAGATCATGCGGCTGTCGGGCCAGGAGTACGTCGACATGTACGCCGGTCGGGCCAAGGAAGTGGCCAAGGAAGCCGCCAAGGAGGCGGCAAAGCTGGACCTAACCGGCAAGCGCGCCAAGCCCGACGACGACGATCAGAAGCTGGCGTCCTGAACGAGCAGTCGTCGCCCGCCGCGTCCGGGGTTGCCGCTGGCATCGTCGACGGTGCGCGTGAGGCCGTCGAGGGGCGCCTGTATCGCGCGCTGATCGTGGTCCGGGTCGTGGTGCTGCTCAACGCCGTGGGCTTGAACATCTGGCGGCGCGAGAACTTCGACCGCCCCGGTCTGGGGTTGTTCCTGATCGCGGTGATGATCGCGTGGACCGGCTTCGCCATCTGGGCTTATCACGATCGTGCGCGCCGCCGGGCGCCGCTGCTGCTGGCTGATCTGGGGGTAGCGCTGGCGCTGCTGGCCGCGACCCCCCTGGCCAAGGGTGACACCTTCAATGCCACCGTTCCCGGGTTCTGGATCGACGGTGCCTTGTTTGCCTGGGCCATCCATTGGCGGTGGTGGGGCGGGCTGGTGGCCGCCGGTGTGCTGTCGACCCTCGACCTGGCGATCCGGCCCGAGATCGTCGAGGGCAACTACGCCAACGTGTTCCTGGTGATGATCGCCGGTCCGATCGTCGGCTACCTGTGCCAGTCGTTGGTGGAGCTGGCCACCGAGCGGGACACCGCCCTGCGGACCGCCGCCGCAGTGGCCGAGCGGGCCCGGCTGGCGCGCGCGGTCCACGACGGCGTACTCCAGGTGCTCGCGCTGGTGCAACGCCGAGGTCGCGAGCTCGGCGGTGAGTTCGCCGACCTGGGGGAGCTCGCCGGAGAGCAGGAAGAGCAGCTGCGGTCGCTGATCCGCCGCCAGGACGCCGTACCGGAGTCGGTCGATGATGGGCACGCGGACCGCGTCGCAGATCTGGGACTGGAGCTGGAGGCACTGGCCTCGACGACCGTGTCGGTGGTGACCCCTGGAGTGCCGCTGGAGATGGCGGCCCCCACGGTGCGGGAGATGACCGCCGTGGTCCGGTCGTGCCTGGACAACGTCCAGCGCCATGTCGGCCCGGACGCCTCGGCCTGGATCCTGGTGGATGCGGTGGGGACCGAGGTCGTCGTGAGCGTGCGCGATGAGGGACTTGGGATCCCCGCCGGACGGCTTGAGTCCGCAGCGGCCGAAGGGCGGCTGGGGGTCGTGGAGTCCATCCGTGGGCGGATCGCCGATCTCGGCGGGACCGCGCACCTGGAGACCGGATCGTTCGGCACCGAGTGGGAGTTCACCATCGCCCGATCGGTCGGCGCGCCGCGTTCGGCTCCACCGGCCTAGGGTCGACTGCGTGACCATCCACACCGAGCACCCGTTTGCGGCCTCCGGGCCAGACCGGGATCCGGCGCGCCGGTTGCGGGGTCGGTTGGGGGGCGCGGTCACGCTCTGGACGGCCGGGGATCGAGAAGGCGCGACTCCGGACGGTCGGGCGGGGCTGACGGTCAGCTCGGTGCTGGTGGCCCAGGGCGAACCGCCGCGGATCGCGGCCCTGATCGACCCCGATGGCGACCTGGCCGACGTGCTGGCCCGCACCGCGCGCAGCGTCGTACATCTGCTGTCGTGGCATCACCGCGACCTGGCCGATGCGTTCGCCGGCGTTTCCCCCGCGCCGGGCGGAGTGTTCGCGGCCGCAGAGTTCGACCAGACGCCGTACGGTCCGCGGCTGGCCGACGCCGACACGTTTGCGCTGGTCTCGATGGAATCGACCGCTGCGCTGGGATGGAGTCTGCTGGTCACCTGCGTCCTGGACGAGATCGTGGTGGGCGAGGTCGACGACACCCTGCAGCACCGGCGCGGACGCTACGTCGCCCCGCATCCTTGAGCGCCGGTACGGGCGAGTGGGAACTGCTCTAGGGTCGTCCCGTGAGCGACGGAGTCGAGCGAGGGACGAGCGAGCGACCGAGTGAACCATCCAAAACCGTGAGTAGGCAGCAGATCCGGGTGATGGTGGTCGACGACCATCCGATGTGGCGCGACGCCGTCGAGCGCGACCTCGAGAGGGCGGGCTTCGACATCGTCGCGGTGGCCGCCGACGGCGACCAGGCGCTGGCCAGGTTCCCTGCCGCACGGCCCCAGGTAGTGGTCCTGGATCTGCAGATCCCCGGGCCCAACGGAGTCGAGGTGACCGCCCGGATATTGCAGGCCGACCCTTCGGCGCGGGTGCTGATCCTGTCTGCCTCAGGCGAGCAGGCCGACGTCCTCGGAGCGGTGAAGGCGGGCGCAACCGGCTACCTCGTGAAGTCGGCGTCGCGCGAGGAACTGGCAGCAGCGGTCACCCGGGTGGCTGTCGGCGACACCGTCTTCACGCCCGGCCTGGCCGGGTTGGTGCTGGGGGAGTTCCGCCGGATGGCCGACGGCCCCGGCCCGACCGACCCGTACCTGCCCAGCCTGACCGAGAGGGAGACCGAGGTCCTCAAGATGGTGGCCAAGGGCCTGGAGTACAAGCAGATTGCCGAGCGGCTGGTGCTCTCTCACCGTACCGTGCAGAACCACGTACAGAACACGCTGCGCAAGCTGCAGCTGCACAATCGCGTGGAGCTCACCCGCTATGCCATCGAGCGCGGGCTCGACGACTAAAGCGTCCGATTATCGGCCTTCGGGGGGCTCAAAGGTGGCACGAATGTGCTCTTTGAGGCATTCTCACTATGGGTCGCGCCAGAAAAAAGCCAGATTCACCGAACTCGGGTGGTCCCGCATGCGTCAATACCGATAGGCGAACCACGTCGACGGGGTCGTCAAGTCCAGGACGAGGTGAAAGATGAAGGTCGAGCACGAGGAGGACTTCGCCGCCTTCGTCGCCGGCGCCTCAGACCGGCTCTTCCGCGTTGCGGTGGCGATCACCCGCGACGAGACCTTCGCGCACGAGGCCGTCGAGGCCGCGCTCGGCACGATCTATCGACGCTGGCGTCGGGTCGCCGAGACGGCGGACGACGCCGTACGCCGCTGCCTGCTGACCGAGATCCTAGGGCGTCAGGGGGGGCGGACCACGCCGATCAGCCCGCATGCAACCGTGCCGCTGCGGCGTACCATCGTCGCTGGCCAGTCGCTGACCGACACCGACGCGGTCTGGGCGGCGCTGGCGGACCTGCCGATCGGTCAGCGAGCCGTGCTGGTGCTGCATCTCTACGAGGGTCTGGCACCCGAGCAGATCGCCCGAACCCTCGGCGTCGGGCCGGATGTCGTGCGCGCTCAGACGGCCGCCGCGCTGGCCGACCTGCGCGGACTGCTCCTGATCGCCAGGCGACGGGCCAGCGCATGATGATCGATCTGATCGTTCGAGAGACGCTGGATCGCAAGCTCGCAGACCTGGCGCCGCCCGCGGCCGACCTCGACGCCATCCGTGGTCGAGCAAGTCGCCATCGTCGGACTCGACTGCTGGGAGTGCTCGGCGCGACCGTGGTCGTGCTGGGCTTGACAGCGGCGCTGCTGACCGGAGTTGGTCGCAGTTCGCCGTCAGCGCCGACGGACACCGAGACCGTGGCGGCGATGGACTTCGCCTCGGGCCTGCGGGGTGTCTACGACGAACGAGCCCAACAGACCTACCTGGGTGCCCAGCAGTTCGACCTGGGTGAAATTCGAGACCCAGCGACCAGCGCCGAGTCGACCCCGTTCGGCCTGGTCTACTTCGGCGCCGATCAGACGGTGCGACTGTTGCCGGCCGACGGGCGGATCCGGACGCTGGCTTCCCCGCCGGCGTTGCCGATGGACAACTTCGTTCCGTCGGCTCGCTACGACCCTTCCCGCGGTTCGGTAGCCCTGCTCACCAGCGGGAACGACAAGGTCTTCTTGACCGTCTACTCGCTCAACGGGCGCCTGCAGCTGCTCAGTTCCTTCGAGGTGCCCTGCTGGGGGTCCTGCTCGGCGTTGCGGATCGCCGGCCACGACCTCGGCCGGGTGTTTGTCCGCGGTGCGGAGGACACCCACGTGATCGACACTCGCGCGGGCCCCGACGCGTCGTGGGCGGCCCTGGACGCCAGTGTCCTAGACGTGCACAACGGAGTCGTGCTGGCCCAGGATGCCGATGCGATCGACTTCCCGGCCCCGATGGACACCGAGGCCTGGCGCACGGTTCGCGCCGTCAGCGACAGCGCGATCCTCACCTACGACGGATCTTGGCAGCTGAGCAATTCACCCGTGCTGTTGTCGACTGCAGCCGGTGGTGGCACCTTGACCTTCGCCGTCCCGCCGGGTCCCGGCGAGATCAGCCTCGGGCTCGACACGGATGGATCGGTGATCATCGGCCGCACCGACGACACCTCCTCGACCTACTGGGACTGTGACGGCGCCGGGCTCTGTGTGGAGTTCGTGACCGTGCAGTCCGACGGTGATTTAGGCGGCGATTCGGGCGGCGATTCGGGCGGCGATTCGGGTGGCGCTTCAGGCGGGGTGGCCACGACCATCGTCGGCGCGCACACCTGATCCACACTCTGCGATGACCGACCAACAGGTCCTGGCCTTTGCCGAAGAGTTGTACGCCGCTGCGCGCGGCGAGTTCACCGCGCTGCGGGATGCGCAGGCCAAGCGGTGGAAGGCCGATGCCGACCTTGCGGCGGCAGTGAAGTCACTGCGCAAGCCGTCCCTGGCGGCCTGGGTCGTCAACCTGCTGGTCCGTCGGGAGGCCGATCAGGTGACTCAGGTCTTGGCGGTGGGGGAGGCTCTGCGGTCGGCTGCGGCCGACCTGGACGGCGACGAGCTGCGGGCCCTTACCCGGCAACGCCGCCAGTTGACTGCCGCGGTCGCCCAACGGGCCCGCGTGACGGCCGCGGAGGCGGGCGTCCGGCTGACCTCTGTTGTGTTGGACCAGGTCGAGGACACCTTGACCGCTGCAATGCTGGATGCCGGAGCCGGTTCGGCGGTGCGAAGCGGGTTGCTGGTGACCGCGTTGGCGCCGACCGGGATCGAGCCGGTAGACGTGTCGGCGGCGGTCGCGCTGCCACAGGCGCTTGGTGTGGCCGCGACCCCGCGCTCGGCCCCAGCGGTGAAGCGGCCCGAGCTGAGCGTCGTACCAGATCCGGAGCCGGACGAGCGGGCCCGCGAGGACGCGGTTGCGGCAGTGAAGCGTGCCGAAGAGTACCTTGGGGTGGCTACGGCCGAGGCGACGCGAGCCCAGGAGGCGGTCGCCGAGCTGGAGGCGCGAGCCCTGCAGACCCAGGCCGAGATCGACGAGGTGCGCGCCCGTCTGGATGAGCTGGAGCAGGCCGCCGCGGACAACGAGGACGAGTTGGCCGAAGCCGAGGAGACACACGCCGATGCGGCTGCGGCGCAGTCGCGAGCCGCCGCCGAGCGCCAGTCGGCATCGGACGCGCTGGCCTCGCTCACGGCCACCGCGGAGCACTGACCAGGCACTTCCAGGTGCAGGTCACCCGGACCCATGGCTGCACAAGTGCCCGGTCACCGGGTTATTTGTTGACAGAAGTTCCTGGTCACCCGGTTTTCTGTTGACGCGAGTGCCTGGACACCTGATGCCTTATGTCTGGCGCCTTATGTCTGGCGCAGGATGTCCAGCACCTGCTGGTCGATCCAGGTGCCGTCGGTGGCGACCCGCATCTCGTAGTTCTCCGCACCGACCCAGGAGTCGAAGTCGCGGTGGCCGGTCGCCCGGGCCCGCTGTTCCAGCTCGTCGCGAAGTGAGTCGTCGACCGGCACCTTCTCCGACTCGGTGGAGGCGGTCAGGTAGAGATCGTTGAGGTCCAACAGACGGGTGAGCTCGGGGATCGGCTCGGTATGGTCGTCCACGCGGAGGTCGACGGCCAGGTCGTCGTTGCCGGCGTACCCGGCGCCCTCCTGCACCACCAGCAGCGCGGCGGACTGCCGACCGCGGGCGTCCCCACCCGCGTCGTCGCCGGCGGCAAGGGCCTCCAGCAAGCGCCCCGCAAGCGGAGCCGTGGGGTCACTGCCCAACCAGGCGGACTCCATCTGCTCGACCACCGCCTCACTTACCAGGCAGTTGCCTTGGACGGCGTACCCCGCTCCGGTGCGACCACCGGCCCAGTCGAAGCAGGCACTGCCGGTGTGGCTGGCCGCGTTGCCGTCCAGGTCGACGATTCCCACCTGCCGGTCGTCTCGCCCCGGGTCGTCCTCGATCAACCGTTGGAGCGCAACCGCAGCGGTGGCGCCGTCATCGAGCATCGCCAAACCCTCGCCCTTGAAGGCGACGTTGGCGTCCGCCTGGGTCGCGAGCGCACCCACCCCGGCGACCGCGGCCGGCACGACCGAACCGACCGCCAGGAACTTCGAGGCCACCGCCACCCCCCACGACTGTCCGTCATCGGACCTGGCCACGATCGAGAACGTCACGTCTTCTCCCTTGTTGATCAACTGCGATTGTCGGCAAAACCACGCGAAGTCTCAGGATAGGCAGATGTTCGCCCGACTCGGATTCCCCGCGCTCGGTTCGCACCGGGGATTCGTCACCGCCATTGCGGTCGACGCGCTGGGCAGCGGGGTATTCATGCCGCTGTCGATGCTCTACTTCTTGGCGGTCACCCCGCTCACCCTTCTCCAGGTGGGTGCCGCGCTGTCCATCGCCTCGGCCGTGACATTGCCGATCGGACCCGTGGTCGGCGCAGTGGTCGACCGAGTCGGCGCCAAGCGGGTGCTGCTGACCGGCAACGCCTTGCAGGCGACCGGCTTCCTGGCCTACCTGGTCACCGACTCCTTCGCGGGGGTGTTGGGGTGGACGATTGTGGTCACCCTCGGACGGACCGCCTTCTGGGGTTCCTACGGCAACATCGTGACTGCGATCTCCCGACCGGGCGAGCGGGAGAGGTGGTTCGGGTTCCTCGGGGCGTTGCGCAACGTCGGGTTCGCTCTCGGTGGCCTGGCCGCCGGAGCAGCGATCTGGATCGGCACCGAGGTCGCTTTCGCAGCGGTGGTCGCGATCAACGCCGCGACGTACGTCGTGGCCTTCTGGCTGCTGCTGGCCGTCCCCGATCCCCGACCGGGACGCGAGCCTGGCGCTGACCCCGGCTCATGGAGGACCGTCCTGGCCGACCGCCCCTACCGACTGCTGGTAGTCGCCCAACTGGGCTACTCGTTGCCGATGATGCTGTTGAACCTAGCGCTCCCGGTCTACGCGGTGACCGTTCTGGCGCTGCCGGGGTGGGTGACCGGCGTGGTGTTCACGCTCAACTGCGCCATGGTGGGCCTGGGCCAGGGTCTGGTAGTGGACGCGATGTCGGGACGGCGACGATACCGGATCCTCATCGTTACGCAGGTCGTGTTCGCGGCGTCGTACGTCCTATTCCTGGGCGCCAGCCTGCTTGGCGTCGCGGCGGCAACGGTGGTGCTGGTGCTCGGCGCGGTCGTCTACACCGTCGCCGAGCTGATCGGCGGGCCGGTGCTGGCCGCGACCGCCGCGGAGGCTGCACCCGATCACCTGCGCGGGCGCTACCTGTCGATGATCCAGCTCTCCTGGAACTTCAGTGGTGCGGTGACCCCGGTGGTCTTCGCGTGGCTGCTGGAACGAGGCCCCGAACCGTTGTGGCTGGTGATGGCGGTCTGCAGCGTCGGGTTCGCCGTGGTCGCGGCGCGGCTGGGGTCGGTGCTGCCGCAGGCGGCGGCACGGGTCACCCACCACGTCGACGAGGCAGTCCCGGCGCCGGAGTCGCCGGCCTCGTAGTCGGTGTTGGCTAGGCGGGGCCGATCTCAGTAGGCTCGGGAACCCGTAGTTTCAAGGATCCAAGGAGTTGGTTGATCAGATGCGCGTCGGAGTCCTCACCGGTGGCGGCGACTGCCCCGGGCTGAATGCCGTGATCCGAGCCGTCGTCCGCAAGGGCGTGTCGGTGCACCAGATGGAGTTCGTGGGCTACCGCGACGGCTGGAAGGGCCCGCTCGAGGGGGTCACCATGGAGCTCGGAGTGCCCCAGGTGCGCGGCATCTTGCCGCGCGGCGGCACGATCCTGGGATCCTCGCGCACCAACCCGTTCAAGATCGATGGCGGCGTGGAGCGGATCAAGCTGAACCTGGCCAACGACGGCGTCGACGCGCTGGTCGCCATCGGCGGCGAGGACACCCTCGGGGTGGCCACCAAGCTGGCCGACCTCGGCGTCAACGTGGTCGGGGTGCCCAAGACCATCGACAACGACCTGTCGGGCACCGACTTCACCTTCGGTTTCGACACCGCGGTGAACATCGCCACTGAGGCCATCGATCGGCTGCACACCACCTCGGAGTCGCACCACCGGGTCCTGGTGGTCGAGGTGATGGGGCGGCACGCGGGCTGGATCGCCCTGCACGCCGGACTGGCCGGTGGCGCCAACGTCGTACTCATCCCCGAGCAGCCCTTCGACATCAACGAGGTGTGTGCCCTGGTCGAGTCCCGCTTCGAGTCGGGTTTCGCGCCGATCGTGGTCGTCTCCGAGGGTGCGATGCCGCGCGAGAGCGACGGACCAGACGAGGACGGCATGACCCTGGTCAGCGGCGAGAAGGACTCCTTCGGGCACGTCCGTCTCGGCGGCATCGGGGACCGGCTGGCCAACGAGATCGAGTCGCGCACCGGCAAGGAGGCCCGCGCGGTGGTCCTGGGCCACGTCCAGCGCGGCGGTACGCCGACCGCCTTCGACCGCTGGTTGGCGACCCGCTTCGGCCTGCAGGCCGTCGACGCGGTCGCCGAAGGTGACTTCGGCACGATGATGGCGCTGCGCGGCACCGACATCATCCGCGTCCCGCTCATCGAGGGCACCGGCGAGCTCAAGCTGGTCACCGAGAGGGAGTACGCCGAGGCGCAGGTCTTCTTCGGCTGATCGCGCTGGCCGGGTCGAGTGCGCGGGCAGGTGTGAGATACGACCGCCTGCGCACTCGACTTCTTCCTAACTGGTCAGGGTTCTCTCTGGTTATTTGTCCCGATCTACTCCACGATGAGACCAATCGGAGTTTCGGGCTCGTGGAAAGGGGTACGTCGTGGCCAGCACCTCCAGTGCCGCGCAGGACGCGTCATCGCAAGAGGATTCCGAAGAAGGCGAGCTGAAACGGGTTCTGGGACCCAAATTGCTGCTGCTGTTCATCATCGGCGACATCATCGGCGCCGGGATCTTCGCGGTCACCGGCAAGGTCGCCGGCGAGGTCGGTGGGCTCGCCTGGCTGTCGTTCCTGCTCGCGTTCACCATCGCCACCCTGACTGCCTTCTCCTACCTGGAGCTGGTCACCAAGTACCCCAAGGCCGCTGGGGCAGCGCTCTACGTCCACAAGGCGTTCGGGGTGCACTTCGTCACCTTCATCGTGGCCTTCCTGGTCGTCTGCTCGGGCATCACCAGCGCCTCGACGTCCTCGGGCCTGCTCGCCTCCAACCTGCTGATCGGCCTCGACGAGATCTTCCCCGGGGTGCCGACCGGAGACACCGCGAGTCTGCTCACGGCGTTGGGATTCATGATCCTGCTGGCGGCTGTGAACCTGCGCGGCGTCGGGGAGAGCGTGAAGTTCAACGTCGTGCTGACGTCGGTGTCGATCGCCGCGCTGACCGTGGTGATCGCCATCGGACTGTGGGCCATCGTCTCCGGCGACGGCGATCCCGCGCGGTTGGTGGCGTTCGAGTCCCCCGAGGACAAGAGCCTGTTCGTCTCGGTCACCGTCGCCACCACCATCGCCTTCTTCGCCATGGTCGGCTTCGAGGACTCGGTCAACATGGTCGAGGAGACGCACAACCCCGAGCGGAACTTCCCGCGGATGATGTTCACCGGCCTGGGGATCTGTGCGGTGCTCTACATGCTCGTGGCCGTCTCGGTGATCATGGTGATCCCGCCCGGCGACCTGGGCAACCCCACGAACCCCGAGGCCGGGATCCTGCTCGATGTGGTCAAGGTGGGTGCGCCGGGCATCCCGATCGACTCGATCTTCCCGTTCCTGACCATCTTCGCGGTCGGCAACACCGCTCTGATCAACATGTTGATGGCCAGCCGGTTGGTCTACGGGATGGCCAAGCAGGAGGTGCTGCCCCCGGCGTTGGGCAAGGTGCTGCCGGGTCGCCGTTCTCCGTGGGCCGCGATCGTGTTCACCACCTTCATCGCGCTGTGCCTGATCACCTACGTGCGCACCCAATCCGACTCCAACATCGTCAGCGCCCTGTCGGGCACCACGGGCCTGCTCCTGCTCGTGGTGTTCTCGGTCGTCAACGTGTCGTGCCTGGTGCTGCGTCGCGAGGACACCGGTCGCGGATTCCGGGCGCCGACCGCCATCCCGGCGGCCGGTGCGCTGCTGTCGGCGTTCCTGGTCGGCCCCTGGGCCCGCAACTCCGAGGACTACATCCAGTACCGGATCGCCCTGGGACTGCTGGCGATCGGGATCGTGCTCTGGGCGCTGACCTGGCTGGCCAACCGGGCTCTGGGAGCCAAGAAGACCGGCTTCCGCGACGTCAACCAGCTCAAGGACTAGGCGCGTACCGCCGGAGACCCGTCCCATCGTCGCTCTGTCGTCACGACGCAAGCTGCGCGGGGCAGTGGCCCGGGAGAGTTGGTGCGGCTGGGCCGGGGTCGCTACGCACTGGCCGCGGTGTTGGGCCACCGCCGGGTCGCAGTGCGGAGGGCGGGCGTCGCCTCCCATCTGGGTGCGGCTGCCCAGCACGGGTGGACGGCGAAGTGGACGCCACGTACGCCGTGGGTCACCGTGCCTCGCCCTCGAAGCCGACTTTTTCAAGTTCCATACCGATCGCAAAGCCCATGCCCGTGATTGTGTCCGCTACACCGCCCTGACGGTGGCCGGGTGGCGGGTGCTGCGGGTCACCTGGGATCAGGTGATGGTGTCTCCCGGCTACGTCTGGGCAGTGCTTGCCGACGTACTCCTCGGCGACACGGCTGCCTGAGCGGCGTACCGCGACCACCGGAAGCGCAGCAGAGAGGGCGGTCAACGTAGGCTAGGCCGGTGACGATCCCCGACTTGGAGACGCTGCGCGCGATG
>JBBPYJ010000017.1:0-13891 GCA_038200025.1 Propionibacteriales bacterium
ATGCTGGCGATCGCGGTTTCTTTGGCCCGGGGGTGAGCCTGCATCGAGATGGTCAGCCCGGAGCTTGCCTTGCTGCTCAGCCGGGACAGCCGGGCAGACCGAGCGTGACTGTCCCTGCAGGAGCGGGCCGTGCTCACGGCGTACGCCTCGGGAGCGACCCTGAAGGCCGCGGCCAGACGCGCGGGTATCGCCTATGACACCGCTCGGCAGCACCTCGAACGCGTCAAGCAGAAGTACGCCGCTACCGCTTCTCGAACCCACCGTAGGCTCTGCGTCGTGAGCGACCACTGGACCCTGGCCGACATCGGCGACCAGAGCGGGCGGCAGGCGATCGTCACCGGCCCCTCGCTCGGCGGGCTCGGTCATCACACCGCCCTCGAGCTCGCTCGTCGCGGTGCCCGAGTCGTGCTGGCCGGCCGCAACGTCGACAAGCTGAGGGCGACAGCCGACGCGATCACCAGTGAGCTGCCCGACGCTCAACTGACTCAGCTCGTCATCGATCTCGCCGACCTGGACTCAGTCCGCTCCGCGACTGGCCGGGCCGAAGACCTCGGCGAACTGGACCTGCTGGTCAACAACGCCGGCGTGATGGCGCCCCCGTTGTCGCGCACCCCCGACGGGTTCGAGAAGCAGCTCGCCACCAACCACTTCGGGCCGTTCCTGCTGACCGGGCTGCTGATGCCGCAGTTGATCGCTGGGCGCGGTGGTCGCGTCGTCACCGTCTCCTCCAACGCCCACCGGGCCACCCGCTCCGCACCGCTCGGTGACCCGCAGACGAGCCCCGAGCGCTACCGCAGGTGGCCGCAGTACGGCGCCTCCAAACTGGCCAACCTGCTGTTCACCTACGAGCTCGACCGCCGGCTGCGTACTGCTGATCTCCCGGTCCTGGCCCTGGCTGCCCACCCGGGGTTCTCGGGCACCCATCTGCTCTCGAACGGGCAGTTCGGCCGGGCTTCGGGTGGACTCGCCACGCTCTTCGGTGCCGCCAACCGGGCCATCGCCCAGAGTCCGGCCCAGGGCGCCCTGCCACTGCTGATGGCGGCCACCGCCGACCTGCCGGGAGCGACGTACTGCGGGCCCTCGGGAATGGGTGAGTGGCGCGGCACCCCCCAGGTCGTCACCTCGAGCGACCTGTCCAACGACGTCGATGCCCAGCGCCGGCTGTGGGAGATCTCCGAGCAGGCCGTGGGGCTCACCTACCCCTGATCTGTCCTCAGCCCGCGGCTCGGCGTGGCCGTCTCGACTGCCACGACCTCCGGCTCCCGCCTCCTCGCTAGCGCTCCCGCCTCCGTATACAGCGGCGGGAGCACACCTCGAGGGGCGGGAGCCGGCACGTGAGGGGGCGGGAGCAGGCGCGTACGGAGCGGATGCCGGGCTACTTCTGGTCGGCGACCCACATATCGAGCAGGCCGCGGAAGTGGCCCATGAACTGGTCCTGCTCGTGGGCCGGGTACGTCGCCTGCACGGTCTCGCGCAGCAGTCGGTCGAACGCCGGCGAGCCGACCCACTCCACGACGGCCTCGTCCAGGTGCGGCAGGTGCTCGGCGCACCACTGGTGATAGCGCTCGGTCTCGAAGTGCGCGTCGGCCAGCTTGAGATAGCCCTCGATCTTGTCGTCGTACGGCAGCTCGGGATCATCCGCGATCGCGTAGTAGGCCTTGGTGTCGAGATCGACGGCGGCGGTCCGTCCGGTGATCACGCAGTACGCCGACCAGCGCACCAGGGCCGAGATCGCCCACGGGAAGTAGTAGTGCAGCGAGGTGACCGCCACGTCGGGACAGGCGTTGGCGTAGTCGATCGGGTAGACCTCGTCGCCGGCGACCAGCATCTCGGCGGAGTTGAACTCCCAGCCGAAGAAGGCGTTGACGATCCGGGAGATCGCCATCGTCTCGTGCCCCGCCGAATCGGAGAGGAAGTCGTGGCTGACGGCGTACCGGTTGTGCATCGGCTGGTCGGGGCGGAAGTCCATGACCATCGTCTCGGGCCCGATGGACAGGGCGCGGGCGAAGTGCTCGTAGTCGACGGTCGCCTGCAGGTGCATCAGCATCTCGCCGGACTCGTCGTAGGCCCGGTGCAGGTCGGCGCGGTCGTTGATCCGCGACACCCCGCGCCAGCCGCCGCCGTCGAAGGGCTTCATGTAGAGCGGGTAGCCCAACTGGTCGGCCAGCTCGTCGAGGTTGAAGGACTGGTTGTAGGTCTGCGAGGTGTAGGCCCAGCGGGCGTTGTCGATCGGATTCTTGTACGGCACCAGGATCGTCTTGGGCACCTTCAGTCCGAGCCGGAGCATCGCGCAGTAGGCGCTGTGCTTCTCCATCGACTGGAAGCTGAAGGGGCTGTTTAGCAGGTAGGTGCCGTTGACCAGCGCGGCCTTCTTGAGCCACTCGCGCGGGTGGTAGTACCAGTACGCAAGCCGGTCGATGACCAGCTCGGTCCGGACCGGGTCGGTCAGCTCGAAAGGCTCGATGGTGAGCCGCTCGGAGCTCAACGTGTGCGTCGTACCGTCCACCGACAGTGGGCCCACCCTCCGCAGGATCGCCTCGAACGCCTGCGGCCAATCCTGCTCGGCTCCGAGCAGCAGGCCGACCAGGTGGTTGCGTTCAGTCGTCACAGGACGAGCCTATCCAGATCGACACCGACTTGGGCTCAGACGAACCGCGGCAGATGGTGGGCGAGCTGCTTGGCCCACCACGGCCAGTCGTGGGCGGAGTCGTGACCCCAGACATCGAGCTCGAACGGGATCTCTCGCTCGGCCAGGATCCCGGCCATCTGGTGCGCCTGCGGCAGCGACTCGGTCGGCTGGGTCTCCCAGGCACCCTCGCCGACGGTCAGCAGGATGCTGGCCCGCTGGCGTAGCCAGTTGAGGTGGTTGCCGTGCAGGTGCGGGACGAAGTCGACCGGGTTGGCGAAGTACGCCGCCTCGCCGCGCTCGCCCCACGCGTGCCACCGCGACGGGTCGTAGGAGCCGGACTGACAGATCGCCAGCGGGAAGAGATCCGCCCGGGTCAGCCCCAGCGTGAGCGCGTGGAAGGCCCCCATCGAGCAACCGGTGACGATCGCCTCACGGTCGCCCCCGGTGTCGTGCTCGACGAAGTCCATCACCCGGTCGGCCACCCACCCGGTGTAGGCGCCGTGCCGCTGCGCGCGCTCCTCCAGGGGGATCGAACGGTCCGACCAGGTGACGTGGTCGTAGGAGTCGACGCAGTAGACCTTGACCCGCCCGGCCTCGATCAGGCCGGCGATCGCGGCGATCATCCCGTTGCTCTCGTAGTCCCAGGCCCGGCCCTGCTCACTGGGGAAGACCACCAGCGGCCGACCCCAGTGGCCGTAGCGGATCACGGTGCCGGGGCGGTCCAGACCTGGCGCATCGAGCTCGATCTGGTGACGGTCCATCGGGTCAGCTCCAAACGGTATGCAGCAGGTCGGTCAGCCCAGGATCCAGCATGTCGCGCCAACACGTCCAGGTGTGCCCGTCACGCACCTGGGTCCACTCCACGTGGAGGCCGGTCGAGCGCAGGTGCCCGCGCAGCAGCTTGTTGTTGGCCAGGTTCTCCTCGGCCAGCCCGCAGCCGATCGCCACCCCCGGCAGTTGGATGCGGGTCTGGTCGAGCAGCGCCCGGACGAAGTCGGTGACCTCGGCGAAGTGCGCGTAGTCCGACTCCTGGGGATCCAGGTCGGCGGTGAAGAACGACCCGCTCTGGGCGAATACCCCGGCGAAGGCGTCCGGCGCAATCCAGGCGGCGTGCAGGGCCGCCAGCGCGCCGAGGCTCTGCCCGATCAGCACCGGTTTCTGCTCACTGGGAGCGAGCTCGGCCAGCGCGGGCAGCACGTCGTCGACGAGCGCAGCGGCGTACGCCGGGTTGGCGGCGTACCGCTCATCGCGCGCGCCCGGGGCCAGCAGCGCCACCCGCATCCGCGGCAGCACTCCAGCGGCGATGCCGGCACCGACGAACCGGGTCAGCTCGCCGTACGCGTCCATCTCGGGACCGTCATGGGAGATCAGCAGTGGCAGCGGCTCGTTCGCATTGGCGTCGGCCGGCGCCCAGATCTCGGCGTCCAACACCCCGACGGCGGTGTCCTCGAGCGATAGCGGCACTCGCACGGCCTCGACCGGCTCGACATCCAGCCAGGCGGGCGGGGAGTATCCACGCAGCGGCAGCCAGGAGTGGTCGCCGAACGCGCCCGGCACCACCAGCGGATTGCCGGGGTCCAGGACCATCTCACCGTCGACGTCGAGCAGATATTCGATCCGGTCGATCGCCACGGCGGCCTGGCCCCCGATCGGCAGTTCGAACGCCCAGCCGCCGTCGACGCGCTCGAAGGTGGTGTCGCCGAGCTCGAGATCGCTCCACAGCCGCACCGCGGTGTGTACGCCGGCGGGGTCGGCCAGCCGGAAGGCGACGACGTCAGCGCCGCCGGTCGTAGTCACCGCCGTGGTCAAGGTGGTGGGGGCGGACACCGGTCGAGCCTAGCGGGCGAGCAGTCGGCGTACCGGCGGGTGATTCGTCTGATCCCGCCGAACCTGAAATAACCCGGTAGGCCGCAGACGGATCGGGGTTTAAAGTTGGGCAAGCCATGAAGGACTTCCCGCCGACTACTACGGCTTTCTCGAGTGCCGGTTCACGCACAGGTAGCGGTGCCAACCCGGACGACCCCGACACCCGCAGTCCGCGGGCGTTCCTGTTCTGGCTGGTCCGCCAGCAGCGCGGGGTGCTGATCGTCTCAACCCTCTTCGGGGTGCTGTGGCAGCTGCCGCTGACGGTCGGGCCGTGGCTGGTCGGCAAGGCCGTTGATGAAGGCATCACGGCCAACAACCTGGATGCCGTGTGGTGGTGGGGAGGACTGCTCCTCGCAGTCACGATCATCGGTGCGGTCTTCGGAATCGCGATGCACACCCTGATCGTGCGGGCCTGGCTGATCGCGCTGTACGGCACCACCCAGATGGTGGCCCGCAAGACCGTGCAGATGGGTCACGTGCTGCCACGGCGTACGCCGACCGGCGAGGTGCTCAGCGTCGCCTCCAGCGACTCCGACGAATTCGGGGCGGTCACCGAGATCACCGCCCGGGCCACCGCGCAGCTGATCGCCTTCCTGATCGTCGCCGCGATCGTGCTGAACACCTCGCTGGTCCTCGGCCTGCTGGTGCTGCTGGCCGCGCCGCTGCTGGTGGGCGTCGCGCTGCCCCTGCTGCGCCCGCTGCACCGTCGCCAGGAGATCGAGCGGGCCCGGAACTCCGACCTGACCTCGATGGCGACCGACATCGTGGCCGGTCTGCGGATCCTGCGCGGGATCGGCGGGGAGACCACCTTCGGGCGCAACTACGCCGCCCAGTCGCAGCGGACCAAGCGCGCCGGCATCTCGGCGGGGATCTGGCAGGCCGCGATCGAGGCGATCGGGGTGCTGTTCTCCGGCTGCTTCCTGGTGGTGCTGATGTGGGCCGGGGCCCGCGAGGTGCTGACCGGCGAGCTGATGATCGGGCAGCTGATCAGCTTCTTGGGCTACGGGCTGTTCATGGTCGGGCCGATCCGGACCTTCTTCGAGTTCGCCCAGAAGATCACCCGGGCGCTGGTCTCGGCGCGCAAGGCGATCACGATCTTCGACCAGGAACCGCCCTGGCGCGAGCGTGCCGATCCGGTCACCCTGCCCAGCACCGGGGACCTGGTCGACGACGCCACCGGGTTCGTGGCCCGCCCCGGGCTGCTGACGATCGTGGTCAGCGCGGTGCCCGAGCAGTCCGCCGCGTTGGCCGACCGGCTGGGCAGGTATCTCTCACCCGACACCGAGCCGGTGCCGCTGGAGTCTGCGGCCGAGCTCAAGGGCAGGGCCGCGCGCCGCTCGCGGGCCGAGCGCCACGTGGAGAGGGAGCGGATCGCCGCCCTCGACGAGGAGCGGGCCGGCCGCGACTGGGGCGTCCGGCTGGGCGGCGTGGATCTCAACGCCGCGCGCCTGGACGACGTACGCCGCCGGATCGTCGTCAGCGACACCACCAGCCAACTCTTCGCCGGCACGCTGCAGGACGCGCTCGATCCGCACGGCATCCTGACCCGCGAGCAGGCCGAGACCCTGATCGCGGTCGCCAATGCCGAGGATGTGTACGACGCGATGCCGGGCGGCTGGCAGGGCGTCCTGGACGAGCGTGGCCGCGGGCTCTCCGGCGGCCAGCGTCAGCGGGTCGTGCTGGCCCGCGCGCTGGGAGCGACCCTCGTGACATCCGGCGCCGACCCCGTCCTTGTGCTGGTCGAGCCCACCTCCGCAGTCGACGCCCACACCGAGTCGAGGATCGCCGAGCGGGTCACCGAGCACCGCCGCGGCCGCACCACCGTGGTCACCACGGTCTCCCCGCTGTGGCTGCACCACGCCGACGAGATCGCGCTCTTCGTCGACGGTCGGGTCTCGGTGACCGGTACCCATGAACAGCTGCTGGAGTCCAGCGCCGACTACCGCCGGGTCGTTGTGCGCGCCCTCGACGACGCGGTCGCGACCGACTGGGAGCCGGCCCGATGACTACTCAGTCTGGACCCGTTATCGGGGCGCAGTCACTGCCCGACTCCGCGGCCACCTGGCGGGACCGCAGCGCCGATCCCCCGCTGCTGCCGACCAGCCTCGCCCCACCCCCGCCGGGGATAGGCCTGGGCGAGCGGTTGGCGCGGTTGCGCACCCGGCACGAGGTCCGCCGCGAGCGCGCCGAGCAGGTGTACGTCGACTCGCGCAGCCCCGAACGCGGCTGGCCGGTCGCCGACTACACCGCGGTGTGGGAGTTCTTCAAGACCCTGCTCCGGCGTCGCCGGGGCGCCTTCGCCGCGATGGTGATCCTGAACGCGCTCGCCGCCGGCGCCGCCCTGGCCATCCCGCGGCTGCTGGGCAACCTGATCGACCGCACGGTCGCCGGCGATACCACCAACTCAGCGATCACCTCGCTGGCCGTGGTGATCGGGGCTGTCGTGGTCGCGCAGTCGATCTTCACGTTCCTGGGTCAACGCACCTCGACCCTGTTCGGACAGGACCTGCTGGCCACCGCTCGCGAATACACCATCGACGTCATCCTGCGACTGCCGCTAGGCCGGGTCGAGGGTGCCAGCACCGGCGACCTGGTGACCCGGGTGACCCGCGATGTCGGCACGATGAGCAGGTCGGTGCAGTTCGGCATCCCGATGGCGGTGATCACCTCGCTGACGGTGGTGCTCTCGATCGTGGCGATGCTGCTGAACTCGCTGCTGCTGGCGGTCCCGGCGCTGTTGCTGATCGGCAGCTCGTTCTTCGGCATCCGCAGTTATCTGCGCCGGGCGCCGAAGGGCTACATCACCGAAGGCGCGACGTACTCGCTGATCAACGCCACCCTGACCGAGACTGTCGAGGGGGCCCGCACCGTCGAGGCGCTGGGGCTGTCCGGGCGCCGGATCGACGCCGGCGACGACGACATCGCGGTGTCCTCGCAGGCCGAGCGCTACACGATGACGCTGCGCAACCTGCTCTTCGCGGTGATCGACATCGCCTTCAACACCCCCCGGGTGGTGACGTTGGTAGTGGGCGCGTACGGCTACTCGCGCGGCTGGGTCTCGCTGGGTCAGATCACCACGGCCGTGCTGTACGTCGAGACGCTCAGCGGTCCCCTGGACCGGCTTGTCAGCGAGGTCGACAGGCTCCAGGTCGGCGCCGCCTCGACCAGCCGACTGCTCGGGATCGCCCAGGTGCCTGCGGACCGCGTGGCCGGCGATGCCCGTCCCGACGGTGCCGACCTGGTCGGGCGCGACCTGCGGTTCGCCTACCGCGAGGACCACGACGTGCTGCACGGGGTCGACCTGAGCCTGCGGGTCGGCGAGCGGCTGGCGATCGTGGGGCCCAGCGGTTCGGGCAAGTCCACGCTGGGGCGGTTGCTGTCGGGGATCAACGGCCCACGCACCGGCACCGTGCAGGTCGGCGGAGTGGACCTGGTCGCGCTGCCGCTGGAGACGCTGCGCACCGAGGTCGCGCTGGTGACCCAGGAGCACCACGTCTTCGTCGGCTCGGTCCGCGACAACATCCTGCTGGCCCGCGAGGGCTCCGGGGACGACGCGGTCTGGGATGCACTGGCGGCGGTCGGCTCTTCGGACTGGGTACGCCGCCTGCCCGGTGGCCTCGACTCGATGGTCGGCTCGGGCCAGCAGTCGCTGACCCCGGCCCAGGCCCAGCAGATCGCCCTGGCTCGGCTGATCATCGCCGACCCGCACACCCTGGTCCTGGACGAGGCGACCTCGCTGATCGACCCGCGCACCGCCCGCAGCCTGGAGGGGTCGATGAACGCCCTGCTGGCCAACCGGACCGTCGTCGCGATCGCACACCGGCTGCACACCGCGCACGACGCCGATCGGATCGCGGTGGTCATCGACGGCCGGATCGCCGAGCTCGGCTCCCACGACGAGCTGGTCGCCTTCGACGGCGAGTACGCCGCCCTCTGGTCGGCCTGGACGAGCTGACCCCATCACCGATACTCGGAGGTTTCGCCGATGGCATAAGGTTAGGCATACCTAACCGCTAGCGAAGGAACCGTCGTGCGCTACCGAGTCTCCACCGTCGCGGCCACCCTGGCGGCCGCGATCATCACGGCCCCCGCGCTAGTCGCGTGCGGTGGCGACGACGGACCGTTCATCACCGTCTACAACGCCCAGCACGAGGAGCTGTTGCAGGCGGTCGCGCCGCTGTTCGAGGAGGAGACCGGGATCGAGGTCAAGCTGCGCAACGGCAAGGACCTCGAGCTCGCCAACCAGCTGGTCCAGGAGGGTGACGCCTCACCGGCCGACGTGTTCCTGACCGAGAACTCCCCGGCGATGTCACTGGTCGACGCCGCCGGGCTCTTCGCGCCGGTCGACGCCAAGACGCTCGACCTGATCCCCGCGGCGTACGTTCCCAGCGACAAGGACTGGACCGGCTTCCTCGCCCGCTCCACCGTGCTGATCTACAACACCGACGCGGTCAGCGAGGACGAGCTCCCCGACTCCCTGATGGAACTTGGCGACCCCGAGTGGGCCAGTCGGGTCGGCTTCTCCCCCACCGGCGCGGACTTCCAGGCCATCGTCAGCGCGGTCGTGGCCACCGAGGGCAAGGACAAGGCCGAGGAGTGGATCACCGCTCTCGCCGACGAGGGCACCGTGTTGGACAACAACCTGGTGGTGATGAACGCCGTGAACTCAGGCGAGGTCGACACCGGGATCATCTACCACTACTACTGGTATCGCGACCAGCAGGAGTCCGGCGAGAACAGCGACAACTCCGCCCTGCACTTCTTCTCAGGCGGCGACCCCGGGGCGTTCCTGAGCGTCTCCGGAGCCGGCGTGCTGGCGACCAGCGACAAGCAGACCGACGCCCAGAAGTTCGTGAACTTCCTGGCCGGCGAGGAGGGCCAGCAGGCGATCGCGGACTCCTACGCACTGGAATACCCCCTCAATCCGGCGGTCTCACTGGACCCGCCGGTCAAGCCGTTCGACGAGCTCGAGCCGCCGCAGATCGACGTGTCCACCCTGAACAGCGAGACCGTGATCGACCTGATGCGAGGCGCTGGATTGTTGTGACGCTGAGCCCGACCCCAGTTGAGCAGCCGGTCGATCAGCTGGTCGAGCAGGGGGCCGAACCACCCGCCGGTGGGCGCGTCCCCCATCGGTCGCGTGCCGAGCGGCACGATCAGCCGACCCGGAAAACCCCCGCCCTGCTGCTGGTGGCCGGGGTGCTGATCGCCGCGTTGGCGCTGGTCCCGCTCGGCTTCGTCACGGCGTACACCATCGCGATCGGGCCCGCCGAGGCCTGGGGGCTGCTGTTCCGGCCCCGGATCGGCGAGCTGCTCACCAACACCGTGACCCTGGTGATCGGCTGCACCGTCAGCTCGTTGGTTCTCGGGCTGGCCGCGGCCTGGGCCGTCGAACGCACCGACCTCCCGCTGCGGCCGCTGTGGCACGGCCTCTTCGTCGCCCCGCTCGCAGTGCCGGCCTTCGTCAACAGCTACAGCTGGTCGTCGCTGTCGACCGACGTCCGCGGCTATTGGGGCGCGCTGCTGGTGATCACGCTGTCCTACTACCCGCTGGTCTACCTGCCGGTGGTGGCTATGCTGCGCCGGCTCGACCCGGCACTGGAGGAGGCGGCGTACTCGCTGGGGAACGGTCGGGCCACCACCCTGTGGCGGGTGGTGCTGCCCCAGTTGCGGCCCGCGGTGCTCGGCGGTTGCCTGCTGGTGGCCCTGCACCTGCTGGCGGAGTTCGGCGCGCTGCAGATGCTGCAGTTCCCGACCTTCACCACCGCGATCTACGACCAGTACAACTCGAGCTTCAACGGTCCCGCCGCCAACATGATCGCCGGGGTGTTGGTGCTGTGCTGCGTGCTGGTGCTCACCATGGAGCTCAAGCTGCGTGGTCGCCGCCGCTACGTCCGGGTCTCGACGGGGGCGGCCCGGCCGGTCGAGCGGCAGCAGCTGCGCCGGCTGCGTGGGCCGGTCACCGCGGCGGCTACAGCCCTGGTCGTCCTGGCTCTCGGGGTCCCGACCTACAGCCTGCTGCACTGGTTGCAGGTCGGCTCGTCCACGGCCTTCCCGGTCGGCGAGCTGGCCGCGGCGGCCGCGACCTCCCTCGGGCTGGGAGCCGCGGCAGCGCTGTTGACGGTGCTGCTCGCGCTGCCCGTCGCGTGGTTGGTGGTGCGCTACCGCACCGGCGCGAGCACCGTCATCGAGCGCAGCACGTACGTCGCCAACTCACTGCCCGGCATCGTGGTCGCCCTGGCCCTGGTCACGGTGTCGATCCGGGTCGCCCCGCCGATCTACCAGACCGTGTGGCTGCTGCTGGCCTGCTACTCGATCATGTTCCTGCCCCGGGCGATGGTCAGCGTCCGGGCCGCCCTGGAGCAGGCTCCGCCGGTGCTCGACGACGTCGCGCACAGCCTGGGGCTCGGCCCGGTCGCCACCCTGCGTCGGGTCAGCCTGCCGCTGATCGCCCCCGGTCTGGGTGCCGGCGCGGCGCTGGTGTTCCTGGCCGTGTCGACCGAGCTGACCGCCACCTTGATGCTGGCCCCCATCGACACCGCCACCCTGGCCACCCGGTTCTGGTCGGAGTCCTCCACGATCGCCTACGGTGCGGCCGCGCCGTACGCGCTGTTGATGGTGCTGATCTCGATCCCCGCGACCGTGCTGCTCGGTCGGCAGGCCTCCTCATCAGGCTCGACCAAACTGCGAGCCGGGAGCCTGACATGAGGGGCCCCCGATGAGTGCCCTGAAGCTCACCGACGTGACCAAGCGGTTCGGCGACACCTGCGCGGTCGACCGGGTCCGGCTCACCGTCGCCGAGCACTCCGTGACCGCCGTGCTCGGGCCGTCGGGTTGCGGCAAAACCACCCTGCTGCGACTGATCGCGGGGTTCTTGGATCCCGACGAGGGCACTATCGAGTTCGGGGAACGCACGGTCGCCACGCCGGGTCGGGTCGTTCCGCCGCAGAGCCGCGGGGTCGGCTACGTGCCGCAGGAGGGCGCCCTCTTCCCGCACCTGGACATCGCCGCCAACATCGGCTTCGGGCTGCCCAGGGCCCAGCGGCGCTCGGCACGGATCGGCGAGATGCTGGACCTGGTCGAGCTGCCCGCCTCCTTCGCCCGCCGGCACCCGCACGAGCTCTCCGGGGGTCAGCAGCAACGAGTGGCGTTGGCTCGGGCGCTGGCCCCGAACCCGGCCGTGGTGCTGCTCGACGAACCCTTCTCGTCCCTGGATGCCTCGCTGCGGGCCACGACCGGCCGCGCCGTCGTCCAGGCGCTGCGTGCGGCCCGGGCGACCGCCGTCCTGGTCACCCACGACCAGGACGAGGCGCTGTCGTTGGCCGACCAGGTCGCGGTGATGCGGGCCGGTCGGGTGGTGCAGGCCGCCAGTCCGCGCGACCTCTACCGGCGACCGCTGGACGCCGAGGTGGCCCGATTCGTCGGCGGTGCCGCGATCCTGACCGCGAGCGTCGCCGACGGCATCGCCCGCTGCGTCCTGGGCGACCTGCTGGTCGCCGACGGGCTGCCCGTGGGATCAAGCGGCGGATCACGGGGTTGGGCCGAGGACGACACCCCCGAGCGCGAGGCCCCCGACCAACCCCCGGCTGCGGCGACCCAGGTCCTGGTGCGGCCCGAGCAGCTGCGTCTGGCCTCGCGCGAGTCGTCCTCGGCGCCCGGACTGCCCGGGGCAGCCGGCGAGGTCAAGGCTCGCGTCGACCACGTCAGCTTCTACGGTCACGATGCGGCCGTCCGGGTGTCGGTGCTCCCCGACGGCCCCACCCTGGTCGCCCGGCTGCCCGGCCTGGATGCACCCGAGGTCGGCAGCACCGTCACCGTCGAGGTCGCCGGCACGGTGGTGGCGCTCCCGTGAGTTGGGCCACGACGCTCGAGACGATGCGCGACACGCGTGGGCGCACCGGACAGCGCCCTCAACAACGCACGGGCCCGGTCTTCGACCTGGTGCGCTTCGGTTCGCAGACCGCGGTGATCACCGCCGACGGCGACCTGACGTACGCCGACCTGGCCGGTCGAGCCGCCGACCTGGCCCGCGACGTCCTCGGGCCGACCCGGCGGCTGGTGCTGATCGAGGCCGCCAACCATCTCGACGCGCTGGTCGCCTACCTCGCCGTCGTCCAGCACGGCCACGTCGCGCTGTTGGTCCCCGATCAGCGCGAGTCCCAGCTCGAGCAACTGATCGCGGCGTACGACCCCGACGTAGTGCTGCGGACTGCCGGCGATCGGTGGCAGGCCAGCCAGCGCCGTGCAGGCACGGCCCACGACCTGCACCCCGATCTGGTACTGCTGCTCAGCACTTCGGGGTCGACCGGGTCACCCAAGCTGGTCCGGTTGTCGGCGGACAACTTGCGCAGCAACGCCGCGAGCATCGCGTCGTACCTCGAGCTGACCCACGCCGATCGCGCGGCCACCTCGCTGCCGATGCACTACTGCTACGGACTGTCGGTGATCAACAGCCACCTGGCGGCCGGCGCCGGGATCGTACTGACCGACCGCTCGGTCGTCGACGACTGCTTCTGGGAGCTCTTCGACCGCGCCGGTGCCACCTCCTTCGCCGGGGTGCCCTACACGTTCGACCTGCTGGGCTCCTCCGGCTTCGCCGCCCGGACGCTGCCGACGTTGCGCTACGTCACCCAGGCGGGCGGTCGACTGGCGCCCGAGCAGGTCGTGGCGTACGCCGAGCAGGGCCGTCGCGACGGCTGGGACTTCGTGGTGATGTACGGCCAGACCGAGGCCACCGCGCGGATGGCCTACCTGCCCCCGGAGATCGCCAGGTCGCGACCCACGGCGATCGGCCAGGCGATCCCCGGCGGCGAGCTGCGGATCGAGCCGGTGCCCGAGTGCGCGGATGGTGACGTCGGGGAGCTGATCTACTGCGGGCCCAACGTGATGCTGGGGTACGCCGAGTCGCCGGCCGATCTGTCTCTGGGCCGCACCGTGTCCGAGCTGAGGACCGGCGACCTGGCCCGCTGTGCCGACTGTGTCTTCGAGATCGTCGGCCGCCGGGACCGCCAAGCCAAGCTCTTCGGCCTCCGCCTCGACCTCGACCACCTCGAACGTCTCGCCAGCAAGCGTGGTGACCAGGCAGTTGTGTGCACACAGATCGTGCCGACCGGGCACTCGAGTGCACACAGAATCGACCGACCGGTCACTTGTGTCGTCGAAGCGAACTCGCTGCACGCTTTCATCACCCCAGGACGGGCCTCCGCGACCGTCCGCGAGCGACTGATCGAGATCAGCGGGCTGCCTCCTAGCGCGGTGCAGGTGACCCAACTCGCCGAGCTGCCCCTGACCGCCAGCGGGAAGATCGAGTACGCCGCGCTGCGACATCATGCTCGCGAACTCGGTCGTGTGCCCGACCGGCGGCCGGAACAACCCCACCGGCCACCGACTCCACAC
>JBBPYJ010000018.1:0-9017 GCA_038200025.1 Propionibacteriales bacterium
CGTGGGCCGAGGCCGCCTGCGGGATCTCGCGGTCGGGCTGGGGCTTGGCGGCGTGCACGACATCCGGGAACTTGATGCCGTCCTGGATGAAGAACACCGGCATGTTGTTGCCGACGAGGTCGAAGGTGCCCTCGTCGGTGTAGAACTTCGTGGCGAAGCCGCGGGTATCTCGCACGGTGTCGGCCGAGCCTCGTGAGCCAAGGACCGTGGAGAACCGGACGAAGACCGCCGTCTCGGTGTCCTCGGCCAGGAAGCCGGCCTGGCAGATGCCTGCGGCGTTCCCGTAGCCCACGAAGACACCGTGGGCACCGGCACCGCGGGCGTGCACGACCCGCTCGGGGATCCGCTCGTGGTCGAAGTGGGTGATCTTCTCGCGCAGGTGGTGGTCCTGGAGCAACGTGGGACCGCGGGCGCCGGCCTTGAGAGAATGATCGGTGTCGCGCAGCCTCGTTCCCTGGGCGGTCGTCAGGAAGCGACCCTGCTGGCCGACGTCGGTTGCGCTCACGTCGGTGGGGGTGCCGGTGGCCGTACGACGCTCAGGACCGGCCTGGTCCGGTTTCGGCGCAAGGGGCTCTACGGGATCGGTCGGCTCGGCCACGCTCGGGGTGCCCGACCCCGGGGTTCCGGGAATGTCGGGCCGGTCCCGCTCGGCCAACTTCTCAGCGACCCGCGCTGCAGCGCCCTGGACGTTGGCCTTCACGGCCTTGGCAAGGGCCTTGGCCGGTGTGCTCGGATCCATCTATTTGCCTCCTCGGTAGAACCCCAGTTTCCCTGTGGTCCCCGTGGCTGGGGTTCACCCGCACGGGTGAGGTTCGGTTCGCGCACGCGTAGTTGCCAGGGGGGATCGAGCTCGTGGTGCGACAGTGCGATCCGGCACACCGACCGGCATTCACTTCGCTCTCAGCGTCTAGCCTTGAGAACTATGGATCTAGGGCTGACCGACCTCGTCTACATCGTGACCGGCGGTGGCCGGGGGCTCGGCCGGGCGACCGCGCAGGTGCTGGTGGACGAGGGCGCGCGCGTGGTGGTGTCCGGACGCTCGCAGACGCGCCTGGACCGGGTCGTGGCGGAGTTCGGTGACCGCGCAGTTGGGGTGGCGGCGGACAACGCGGACCCTGAGACACCCAGCACGCTTATCGAAGCAGCGTTGGACCGCTGGGGACGAGTCGACGGGGTCCTGGTGAGCGTGGGCGGGCCGCCTCCCGGGGCCGTAGTCAACATCACCGACGAGCAGTGGACAGCATCCTTCGAGTCGGTCTTCCTCGGCGCTGTCCGGCTGTGCCGCGCGGCGGCGCCGATCCTGAGTGAGAACGAGCACGGCGGCTCGATCGCGCTGGTGCTCTCCTCCAGTGTGCGCACCCCGATCGCGGGGTTGGCGATCTCCAACGGACTGCGTCCAGGGTTGGCGATGATCGCCAAGGACCTGGCCCGGGAGTTGGGATCCCGCGGCGTCCGGGTCAACGGGCTGCTCCCCGGCCGGATCAACACCGAACGGCTGGCCGAGATCGACGCGGCGGCCGCCGACCCCGAATCCGCTCGCTCGGCGGCGCTGGCCGCGATCCCGATGGGGCGCTACGGAGAGCCGTCGGAGTTCGGTCGCGCGGCGGCGTTCATGTTGTCGCCCGCCGCGTCGTATTTGACCGGCGTGATGCTGCCCGTGGACGGCGGCTTGCTGCCGGGTCTGTGACCCCGGCGCGCTGCGCCGCGCCATTCGTCGTACGCCAGATAGACGAAGCCGAAGACCGCCAGCAGTCCGAAGAACCACCACTGCAGACCGTAGAAGAAGTGCGGGCCCTCGCCGAGGTCGGGCAGCTCGACGGGTTCCAATGCGGTCGGCGGCGCCGGTGACTCAGAGGCGAGTTCGACGAATCCGCCGTACACCGTTCGATCCAGGGCTCGACCGATCTGCGCACTCGAGATCGCGCGGGCGGACAGGTCGGTGACCTCGGCGCTGTCGCCGGAGGCATCGGCGCGGACGTAGCCGACCACGTCGACCTCTCCGGACGGCGGTGCGGGCACCTCCACATCCTCGATGGCGCGGTTGTCGGTCGACAGCCAGCCTCGATCTACCAGTAGGGCGGTGCCGTCCTCGGTGACCAGCGGGACCACCGCGTCGACGCCAGCCTGGCCGTCTCGGGTCCGGTAGCGCACGATCACCGTCTGGTCCACCGCGTAAGTGCCGGTCGCACTGATCAACCGCCACGCGTCGGCGTCCGACACCGGCCGGCCCGGAGACAGCACGGCGTCGACAGGGCTAGGGACGGTGCCCTCGTTGCGCTCGACGATCGCATTCGAGGTACGCCGATCGTCCAGCCGCCCGAACTGCCACTCGCCCAGCCACCAGGAGAAATAGCTCAGCAACATCACGACCAACGCCAGCAGTACCCAGCGGCGGCTCGCCAGGAAGCGCAGGGATCCCACGTTGACAGCGTAGTCGGGCGACACACACTCCACGGCGCGGGACGGCGACATCAGCCGGCGGCATCGGACGGCGATATCAGACCGGGCCTGGACTGGGCCCCTAGGATGGAGGAATGACCCGAGCCCTGACCGATCGCTATGGACGTGTGGCGACCGATCTACGCGTCTCGCTCACCGACCGCTGCAACCTTCGCTGCACCTACTGCATGCCCGCCGAGGGGCTGGATTGGCTGCCGACGGCCGAGGTGCTGACCGACGACGAGGTGGTCCGCCTGATCGACATCGGGGTGGGCCTGCTCGGGATCCAGGAGATCCGGTTCACCGGCGGCGAGCCGCTCGTACGCCGCGGCCTGGTCGGTCTGGTCGCCCGCACCCGCGAGATCGACCCCGACCTGGAGATCTCGCTGACCACCAACGCGATGGGTCTGGCCCGTCAGGCGCAGGCGCTCGCGGACGCCGGTCTCAACCGCGTCAACGTCAGCCTGGACACCCTGCACCAGGGCACGTTCGCCGAGATCACCCGTCGCGACCGACACCAGGACGTGATCGACGGACTAGCCGCCGCGCGCGACGCCGGGCTCGGCCCGGTGAAGATCAACGCCGTACTGATGCGCGGACTCAACGACGACGAGGCGCCGCAGCTGCTGCGGTGGGCGATCGCCGAGGGCTACGACCTGCGGTTCATCGAGCAGATGCCACTGGACGCCCAGCATCGGTGGAGTCGTACGGAGATGATCACCGCCGAGGAGATCTTCGCCAAGCTCGAGTCGGAGTTCACCCTGACTCCCGCCAGCGAGCCGCGGGGCAGTGCGCCGGCGGAGCTCTTCAGCGTCGACGGCGGACCGGCCACGGTCGGGGTGATCGCCTCGGTGACCCGACCGTTCTGCGGTGACTGCGACCGGGTGCGGCTGACCGCGGACGGTCAGATCCGCAACTGCCTGTTCGCCCGCGAGGAGTCCGACCTGCGGGCCGCACTGCGCAGCGGTGCCACCGACGAGGAGATCGCGGATCGCTGGGTGGCTGCGATGGCGGGCAAGCGCGCCGGTCACGGCATCGACGACCCGACGTTCCTGCAGCCGGACCGGCCGATGTCGGCCATCGGCGGCTGACCAGCGCAGCTGGCGACTAAGTCCGGTCGCCGGGCCGCTGGGTGAGTTCGGGATACTGATCGCGACCAAAGTCGTCGAGCCGGTAGCCGTCCTCGCGCGGTCCCTGGGTGTTGGCGAAGACCACCGCGAGGTAGGGCAGGAGCACCGCTCCGGCGATCAGCACCCAGCGCAACCAGCCCGGCCCTACCGCGACCGCGCCGACGAAGCACAGCGTGCGCACCGCCATCGAGATCAGGTAGCGACGCTGACGTCCGGCGCGCTCTTGGGCGCGATTGACGGGCGCAGTGGTGACCCTGATGGGCTCTACACGACGGCGGGGAGGCACGGTCCAAATAGTACGGGGCTAGCATGACGCCATGTCAGATCGCACCTACCGCGTAACCGAGATCGTGGGCACGTCCCCCGACGGGATCGACCAGGCCATCCGCAACGGGATCGAGCGAGCCGGCAAGACGATTCGCCACATCGACTGGTTCGAGGTGACCCAGATGCGTGGTCAGGCCAAGGACGGGACCGTCGAGCACTTCCAGGTCGGCATGAAGATCGGCTTCCGGCTCGAGGACGAGTAGCCTCTGGCCGTGAGTTCTCCAACTAGCGCAACCCCACCATCGGTCTCCCCACGTTCGGTTCTGGTCACCGGCGGCAACCGCGGCATCGGCCGCGCCATCGCCGAGGCATTCCTTGCCAACGGTGACAAGGTGGCGGTCACTACCCGCAGCGGCGGCGCCCCCGAGGGTGCCCTCGACGTGCGCTGCGACGTCACCGACGTGGCCGCTGTCGAGGCGGCCTTCGCCACCATCGAGGCCGAGCACGGCCCGGTTGAGGTGCTGGTCGCCAATGCCGGCATCACCAAGGACACCCTGCTGCTGCGGATGTCGGAGGAGGACTGGTCCTCGGTCATCGACACCAACCTGACCGGCTCCTACCGGTTGGCCAAACGGGCCGCGAAAGGGATGCTGCGGCTGCGCCGTGGCCGGATCATCTTCATCTCCTCGGTCGTCGGACTGCTCGGCTCTGCCGGGCAGGTCAACTACGCCGCGTCCAAGGCCGGACTGGTCGGGATGGCGCGCTCGCTGGCTCGCGAGCTGGGATCGCGGTCGATCACCACCAACGTGGTCGCACCGGGTTTCGTCGAGACCGACATGACTGGTGTCCTCACCGACGAGCAGAAGAAGCAGATCAAGGCGCAGGTGCCACTCGGGCGCACTGCAAGCACCGAAGAGATCGCCTCGGCGGTCACCTGGCTGGCGTCGGACGGCGCGGCCTACGTCACCGGGGCAGTCATCCCGGTCGACGGCGGACTCGGAATGGGGCACTGAAATGAGTGAGGGCATGACAACTGAGACGACTGGCGGCATTCTGGCCGGCAAGCGCATCCTGGTCGCGGGCGTGACCATGGATTCCTCGATCGGCTTCGCCACCGCGAAGGTCGCCCAGGAGCAGGGTGCGACCGTGCTGATCTCCAACTTCGGCCGGGCCCTCGGCATCACCAAGCGGATCGCCATGCGGCTCCCGGTCGAGCCGCCGGTGCTGGAGCTTGATGTCACCGACGAGGAGCACCTGGCTCGCCTGCCCGAGCTGATCGGTGAGCACGTCGACGGGCTCGACGGCGTCGTGCACTCCATCGCCTACGGCAACCCCGAGACCCTGCTGGGCGGGAAGTTCCTCGAAGGACCGTGGTCCGACGTCGCGCAGGCCGTCCAGGTGTCCGCGTACTCCCTGAAGTCGCTGGCCGTGGCCTGCCGACCGCTGATGAAGGACGGCGGGTCGGTAGTCGGGTTGACCTTCGACGCCACCGTCGCCTGGCCGGCGTACGACTGGATGGGCGTCGCCAAGGCTGGTCTGGAGTCCACGTCGCGCTACCTGGCCCGCAACTTGGGCCAGGACAACATCCGGGTCAACCTGGTCAGCGCCGGGCCGCTGCGCACCTTGGCCGCCAAGGCCATTCCCGGGTTCTCCGAGCTCGAGGACATGTGGACCACGCGTGCCCCGTTGGGCTGGGACAACGCCGACTACGAACCGACTGCCAAGGCGGTCTGCGCACTGCTGTCAGATTTTTTCCCGGCCACCACCGGCGAGATCGTTCACGTGGACGGCGGATTCCACGCGACGGGTGCCTGACCTCGCCCCTGGTGCGTCGACTCGATAGCGTGCAGGCGTGACTGCTATTGCTGAGTTGCGGGTCCTAGAGGGCCCCAACCTCTACTTCCCCCGCGCCACCATCAAGCTGACGCTGAACGTCGGCACCCTCACCGGGGTGTCGACCGACACCGCCCGTCGCCTGGCCAAGCGAATCGGCTTGACGAACGCGCGGCCCGGGGCCGCTGGCACCGGCTTCCGGCAACGCTTCGCGGCGCGCGCGCTGGCTAGGCTGGTGCGATCGATCGCCTACGAGAGCGGCACCTCGCGGCTCGCGGTGCGAGTGCGGCCTACCAGTGACCCAGAGCAGTTGATCGTCGCCTTCCCGTGGCGGAATCGGGGCCGGGGTGAGGCGCTCGGTCGGGCGGTCGCCCAGGTGTTGGACGCGTTGCCGAACTCCGACATCGAGGCGGTGGTCGGCGAGGCAGCTGCCACCGTAGAGCGGGCGGAGCCGGGACCCCGACCGACGACCATCGTTCCCCGGGTGCCGGTCGTCGCGGTCACCGGCACCAACGGCAAGACCACCACCAGCCGAATGATCGCCCACATCGGTCGCAACGCCGGCCGGCTGGTGGGCTGGTCCAACACCGACGGCATTTATATCGACGGCGAGCTGGTCGAGGCCGGCGACTTCTCCGGGCCCAGCGGAGCCGGCCGGGTGCTCGCGCACCGCGAGGTTCAGCTCGCGGTCACCGAGACCGCGCGAGGCGGCATCCTGCTCAAGGGGATCGGACTGACCCGCAACGACGTCTCGGTCGTCACCAACGTCACCGCCGACCACCTCGGCCTCCACGGCATCGACACCGTCGACCAGCTCGCCGAGGTCAAGGCGGTGGTCCCCAAGATCACCCGCAGCAGCGGCTGGGCGGTGCTCAACGGCGACGACCCCCGGGTCCTGGCGATGCGCACGTCGGTACGCGCCCGGCCGTGGGTGTTCTCCCGCGACCCGGACTCGCCAGCGATCCGCGAGGTGCTCGATGACGGGGGCCGGGCGACCACGATCATCGACGGCTGGATCTCGGTCCTGATGCCTGGAGCCGACGCCGACCCGCTGATCGAGCTGGTCGACGTGCCGATGACGTTGTCGGGGTTGTCGCGCTTCAACGTCGAGAACTCCCTGGCCGCGGCGTCCGCGGCGCTGGCCATCGGGTTCAGTCCCGAGCAGGTGATCGCCGGGCTCCGCAGCTTCTATCCTGACGCCGAGCACAATCCGGGTCGGATGAACTTCTTCTCCCTGGGCTTCGGTGACGACGGCTTCTCGGTAGTGATGGACCTGGCCCACAACGAAGCCGGTCTCGAGGCGATGATAGAGATCATGAACGGCGTACGCCGTCCCGGCTCGCGGATCCTGCTCGGTCTGGGAGCCGTCGGCGACCGCTCCGACGAACTGATCGACAAACTCGGCGAGATCGGGGCCCGCGACGCCGACGTGGTCGCCATCGGCCAGAAGCTGAGCTACCTGCGCGGGCGCACCCTCCAGGAGATCGAGACCCTGCTGCGCGGCGGCGCCGAGCGGGTCGGCGTGACTGACATCGTCTCCTACTCTACCGAGCTCGAGTCGCTGGTGGCGCTGGTGGACCAGGCCCTCCCCGGCGACGTTGTCGGCCTGATGTGCCACGCCCAACGCCAGGAGTGCTACGACTGGCTGGCCGCCAACGGGGGGACCCCGGACTCTCCGCAGACGCTGCGGGCCAAGGTTCTGGCCAGTCACTGAAAGGACCACTAGGTCGAACGTCAGCCCGCTACAAGAGCGCTATCATTGCGCCATAAGTGTTGAGATCCGGCAGTCAGAGTTGCGCAACGACAACGCGGCGGTGATGCGGCGGGTTGCCGAGGGCGAGTCGTTCGCGATCACGGTCAACGGCCGCGCGGTAGCCGATGTCGTGCCACACCGCAAGGGCACGGCGAGGCGGCAATTCGTACCGGTTGGTGAACTTACCGAGGCCTTCGCCGCGGCCCCGGTGCCTGAGCCGGCGACATGGCGCGCCGAACTGGCTGTTGCCGACGAGGTGTTCGGTCCGGACGAGCCGACCGACCGGTTCGGCCCAGACACTCGATGACCGCGAGTCAGGCCCGCTGCGCGCTGCTCGACACCTCGGTGTTGATCGACTTTCCCGCTGAGAGTGTCGCCCGGGTCGCCGACGAGGTCGCGGTGGAGGTGCTGCCGTTCGATACGGCCACCGCCGAGTACTACGGGACGCTGGCTGCCCTCGCGCCCCTGCACGGGCGCACCCCTCGCCCACGCCGGATGGACTTGCAGATCGCCGCGACCGCAGCCCGACACGGCTTGACGTTGCTGACTCGAAACGTCGCGGACTTCGCCGGCTTGGAGTCCGCGCTCGAGGTGGTCGACCTCGCGAACCAGCCGTAAGCCATGGCCGATGGACCCGTGACTGCTGATGGAGGGGGTCAAGAGTCGGTGGCGGCAGGGACGTAGTCGGGGTCGGCGGTCGGGACCTCCGCGCTGGCACCCGCACCGGCCTGGGCAAAGCTGGACCAGTTCTCCAGCTCGGCCATCACCGCCGGGTGCTTGTCGACGCACAGCACCACCAGGTCGCCGGCATTGGCACGGGTCAGCGCATGGTGGACGGCCTCGATCTCGTCAAGGATCGTCTCGACCTGCTCGCAACGGGCACCGTCGGCCATCGCCCGCTGGACCCCCTCCTCGACCAGGGCCGCGGTCTCACCCCGCTCGCGACGCCGCAGGGCGACGTCCTCGCGAACCACGACGACGTCGAAGTGCTGGGCGGCGACCTCGCCGAGCTCGCGCATGTCCTCGTCGCGACGGTCACCGGCGGTGGCGACGACGCAGATTCGCGAGGGCGGCTTGCCGTCGTGACCCGGGGTCAGGCCCTCGCCGACCCGGTCGACGAAGTCTCCGAGCGCGCGCATCCCGGGGGCGTTGTGGCAGTAGTCGACGATCACGTTGACCCCGTTGACGTCGACTTCGTTGAGCCGACCGGGGGAGAGGTAGTAGTTGGTGGAGAAGGTCCGCAGGCCCTGGCGGATGTCGTGCAGCGGCGCTCCCGCAGCGAAAGCGGCGGCCGCGGCGGCCAGCGAGTTCTGGACGTTCATCCGGGCCCGACCGCCGAAGGTGGCCGGCAACAGGTGCGTCCAGGCGAGCTGCATCTCGCGAGGGCCGTGCTTGACCATGATCATCTCGCCGCGTTCTGAGGAGTTCAGCACCAGCGCCTTGCCACCGCGGCGGCAGTGGGCGTCGATCATGTCGCGCTCCTCCGAGCCGGGCTCGGCCATCGAGAACCAGACGACCTCGCCCGAGCACTTGCGACGCATCGCCCGCACCAATGGGTCGTCGGCGTTGAGGACGGCGTGCCCGTCGCGAGGCAC
>JBBPYJ010000019.1:0-8834 GCA_038200025.1 Propionibacteriales bacterium
GGGCTTGACGAAGAACTCCATCTCCATCTGCTCGAACTCGCGGGTGCGGAAGATGAAGTTGCCCGGAGTGATCTCGTTACGGAAGGACTTGCCTATCTGGGCGATCCCGAAGGGCGGCTTCACGCGCTGGCTGGTGACCACGTTGGCGAAGTTGAGGAAGATGCCCTGCGCGGTCTCGGGGCGCAGGTAGTGCAGCCCGGAATCGTCGTCGACGACGCCGAGGTGGGTCTTGAGCAGCCCGTTGAACTGGCGTGGCTCGGTCCACGCGCCGCGAGTGCCGCAGTTGACGCAGGCGATCAGCGCGAGGTCGACGTCGTCGGGCGACGCCAGCCCCTTCTTCTCCCCCTGCTTGGCGAAATACTCTTCCTGAAGGTGGTCCGATCGGTAGCGCTTGTGGCACGACTGACACTCGGTCAGCGGGTCGGCGAAGGTCGCGACGTGGCCGCTGGCCTCCCAGGTCTGACGGGGCAGGATGACGCTGGAGTCCAAGCCGACGACGTCGTCGCGCTGCTGGACCATCGAGCGCCACCACTCGCGCTTGATGTTCTCCTTCAGCTCCACACCGAGCGGGCCGTAGTCCCACGCCGAGCGGGTGCCGCCGTAGATCTCTCCACAGGGGTAGACGAACCCGCGGCGCTTGGCCAGGGAGACGACGAGGTCGACGGTGGACGGGGGCGGCTTGGCCACGAGGTGGAACTCCGTTTCGCAGTAGATCTTGGCAGGGGTTGAGTCTAGAAGCCGGCCGCTACCTGTTTTCGCGCGGGATGACCCGGTTCAGATCGGTGGCCGGGTCTGCTCCCGGCTCGACGATCTCGTAGGCACTCGGCTCGTCCAGCGCCTGGCACAGCACGGGCACGGCGGTGAGCTTGGCGGCGTACGTCGAGAGCGCCCGTCGGTAGGCGCCCACGTGCTGCCAGCGAGTCGCCAGCACCCAGAGCTCCGGATCGTCGACATTGCGACCGACCCAACCCTCGAGATAGCCACGTTGGTCGCCCAGCGTCGCGTGCGCGGCCTCGAGGTCCCGCGCGAACGCCTCAGCCTGCTCGGCCGGGATCTTGAACCTATTCACGACCAGCACGCCTTCGAGCCTAGCCGCACCCTCCGACCCCCCCGGTGGTCGAGCCGCGAGCGAAGCGAGCGTGTCGAGACCCGGTTCGCTCTTTTGACAATGATTCTCAACTCGGGTGAGAATGATTCTCATGTTGAGGACATGGACGATCGCCGGCTCCGCGCTGCTCGCCCTCGGCGCCCTCGCCGGCTGCGGGGGCGGTTCGGACGCTGGCCAGGACGCGGCCGGGGCAGCTGGGAAGGAGCTGACCATCGTGACGTCCTTCTACCCCCTCGCCTGGGCCACCCAGCAGATCGTCGGGGACGAGTACGACGTGGTGAACCTGACCGCCGCCGGCGGCGAACCGCACGAACTCGCGCTCAGCCTCCAGGCCACCGCGGCCCTCGAGGACGCCGACCTGGTGGTCTACGAACGCGGCTTCCAGCCGGCCGTCGACACCGGGGTGGACAACATCGGCGACGCCGCCACCGTGGACACCTCGACCCTGCTGACCGAGGGCTCGAAGAACCCGCACTTCTGGCTCGACCCGGTGCTGATGAGTGCTGCGGTGGACGAGATCCAGGCCGAGGTCTCGCAACTGAAACCGGACGAGGCCGGCCAGTTCGAGGCGCGGGCGGACACATTGAAGGAAGAGTTGGCCAGTGTGGACGCCGACTTCACCTCGGGCCTTTCCGGGTGCGCGAGGACGACCACGATCGTCAGCCACGACGCCTACGGCTACTGGGAGCGGTACGGACTCGACTTCGCCCCGATCACCGCCACTCCCGACGCCGAACCGACCCCCGGCGACCTGGCGCGGCTGGAGGACCTGGCTCAGAGTGAGGACCTGACCACCATCTTCTACGAGCCGTTGGAGGGACCCGACAGCGCCGAGGCACTGGCCGGCGACCTGGGTCTGGAGACCGCCGCACTCGATCCGATCGAGGGACTCACCGAAGAGACCGCGGACCAGGACTACTTCTCGCTGATGCGCGCGAACCTGGCCGCCCTGACTGAGGCCAACCAATGCTGACCGGCTCCCACCCGCCGGGACATTCGTCGCAACACTTGTCTGGACCCGTCGTCTCGGTGCGCGGCGTGGCGGTCGCGCTCGGTGGCCGGCCGGTGCTGCGCGGGATCAACCTCGACGTCGCGGACGGTGACTTCGTGGCACTGATGGGCGCCAACGGCTCCGGCAAGTCCACCCTGGTCCGGGCGATGACCGGACTGCGACCGTTGGCCAAGGGCACGGTCTCGCTCTTCGGCACCGACCTGGCGGCGTACCGCGACTGGCACCGGATCGGCTTCGTACCGCAGCGTTCCAGCGCGGCGACCGGGGTGCCGGCCTCGGTCTGGGAGGTGGTGGCCTCGGGGCGACTGACCCGCCGGCGCTGGCGGCGCCCACTGGGGCGGGCCGACCGGACCGCCATCCGGGCCGCCCTCGAGGTGGTCGGGCTGGCCGACCGCAGCCGGGACGGGGTGACCGCACTGTCGGGTGGCCAGCAGCAGCGGGTGCTGATCGCGCGCGCACTGGCCGGCGAGCCGGACCTGTTCTTCCTCGATGAGCCGACGGCGGGCGTGGACTTCGCCAACCAGCAAGCGCTGGCCCAGGCCCTCGGCGTGCTGAAGAGCCGCGGCGCCACGGTAGTGCTGGTCGCTCACGAGCTCGGCCCACTGGCATCGCTGGTGGATCGCGCGGTGGTGATGCGCGACGGACGGGTCGCCTACAACGGGCCCCCACTGGGCGACGACACCGTGCAGCACCCCTTGTTCCTGGAGTCCCACAGCCACCACCACGTCGAACCGCGCCGGCATTCCCATGCGCCGCAGGTCACCGCACCCTGGGACGGCGGTGCGCAGCGATGAACATCCTGACCTACGACTTCATGATCCGGGCCCTGGTCGCAGCGTTGTTCACCGGACTCGCAGCCCCGGCCGTCGGCACCTACCTGGTCCAGCGCCGGCTGGCCCTGATGGGCGACGGAATCGGGCACGTGGCCGTGACCGGCGTCGCCCTCGGACTGCTGACCGGCACCTCGCCAACCTGGACCGCCGTCGGCGTGGCGGCGATGGGAGCCGTACTGATCGAGGTGATCCGGGAGAACGGTCGGGCCAACGGTGATGTGGCCCTGGCGCTGCTTTTCTACGGCGGCATCGCCGGCGGCGTACTGCTGATCGGAATCGCCGGCCAGAACGCCGCGAGTCTGCAGGCCTACCTCTTCGGGTCCATCACGACCACCTCGTCCGGTGATGTCTGGGTGACGGTGGTGCTGTCGCTGATCGTGGTTGTGGTCTGCCTCGGGCTGCTGCCCCAGCTCTTCGCGGTAGCCCAGGACGAGGAGTTCGCCGCCGTCGCCGGACTGCGCGTCCGGTTCTTCAACATCCTGGTCGCCGTACTCGCCGCCGTGACCGTCACCGTCGCCATGCGTACGGTCGGGTTGCTGCTGGTGTCGGCGCTGATGGTGGTGCCGGTCGCCACCGCCCAGCAGGTGACCAGATCCTTCCGCAGCACCCTGGGCCTGGCGATGGGGTTGGGAGTCGGCGCCTCACTCGGTGGGCTCGTCCTTGCTGCCTTGGCTTCTCAGCGCTGGGCGGTCGCGCCCGGTCCGTCGATCGTGCTGCTCGCGCTGGCCGGCTTCGCGCTGACCTGGCCGATCGGAGCCGTACTACGTCGGCGTCAGCAGCTGGCCGAGCCCTTCGGTCCCCACGACCCCCTGGATCACGAGGAGACCGGGCAGCACCCCCATGAGCACGGACCCGAGTGCGGCCACGCCGCAGTCACCCACGGCGACCACGTCGACTACGTGCACGACGGTCACCGGCACGCCTCGCACGGGGAGCACTATGACGAGCACTGAGCCGGACCGCACCCCGCCCCGACCTGGGGTCCGGCCGACCAGACAACGGCGCGCCGTCCAGGAAGCGATGGAGTCCTTCGAGGACTTCCGGTCGGCCCAGGAGATCCACGAGCTGCTCGGCTCCCGCGGCACCGAGGTCGGCCTGGCCACGGTCTACCGCACCCTCCAGCTGCTCGCCGAGCACGACGAGGTCGACGTCCTGCGCACCGAGGAGGGCGAGGCGATCTATCGGCGCTGCTCGGACACCCACCACCACCACCTGGTCTGTCGGACCTGCGGTGCGACGGTCGAGGTCGAGGGGCCCGCGGTCGAACGCTGGACGTCGGCGATCGCCACCGAGCACGGCTTCGCCGATATCTCCCACAACCTGGAGATCTTCGGCACCTGCCCGCGTTGTACCTGACCCGCCGCTGCGTGTCACACTCCGACCGTGCTGGGCGTCATCGATCTTCCGACCTATCTCGCGGGTCTGATCCTGATCATCCTGCTGCCCGGTCCGAACTCCCTCTACGTGCTCTCGGTCGGTGCCAGACTCGGGGTGCGAGCCGGCTATCGAGCCGCCGGTGGCGTGCTGTGCGGTGACGCGGTGCTGATGACGCTGTCGGCAGCCGGCGTGGCGTCCCTGCTCCGACACAACCCGATGGCGTTCTCGGTCCTCAAGTTCGTGGGCGCGGGGTATCTGGGCTGGTTGGCCTACGCCATGCTCCGCTCCGCGCTGGGGATGTGGGCCGCGCGCCGGCACGAGGGAGGCATCGTGGCCGCCGCCGTCGACGCAGCGCCCGAACCGCTTCCAGAGAGCTCGTGGTCTGGAACTTCCCCAGGGGTTGGAGTCGGGGTTGACGCTGAGGTCAAGCTGGTCGAGCGACCCATGCGGCGAGCGCTGGTCATCAGCCTGCTCAACCCCAAGGCGATCTTGTTCTTCGTCGCCTTCTTCGTCCAGTTCGTCGACACCGCCTACGCCTACCCGGCGCTGTCGTTCCTGATGCTGGGCGCGATGGCCCAAACCGTCAGCGTGATCTACCTGAGCACGCTGATCTGCGCCGGCTCCCGACTGGCCCTGGTCTTCCAGCAACGTCGGGCCCTCTCGGCCACCGCCACCTCAGCAGTCGGCGTGGTGTTCCTCGGGTTCGCCGCCAAGCTGTCGTTCGGCAGCATCTAGGCGTTGGGGAGCGCGCCTCCGTACCTCCGGTCCCGGCGCGCGTAGGTGTCGATGGCTGACCACAGGTGGGTGCGGTTCACGTCGGGCCAGAGCACGTCGGTGAAGACCAGCTCGGCGTACGCCGCCTGCCACAGCATGAAGTTCGACAGCCGGTTCTCCCCCGAGGTCCGCCACACGAGATCGGCGTCGGACTGCTCGGGGACATAGAGAGCCTTGGCGAAGGTCTTCTCGTCCACCTTCTCCGGGTTCAGGCGACCCGCGGCGACGTCGCGGGCAATCGAGCGGGCGGCGTCGGCCAGCTCGGCGCGACCGCCGTAGTTCACGCACATCGTCAGGGTGAACACGTCGTTGTCCTTGGTGAGCTCCTCGGCGATCTTCAGCTCGTTGATCACCGACTTCCACAGCCGCGGCGCCCGCCCGGCCCAGCGCACCCGCACTCCCAGCTCGTGCATCTCGTCGCGGCGGCGCCTGATGACGTCGCGGTTGAAGCCCATCAGGAAGCGCACCTCATCGGGGCTGCGGGACCAGTTCTCGGTGGAGAAGGCGTACGCCGAGACCGCCTGCACGCCGATCTCGATCGCGCCCTCCACCACGTCGAACAGCGACGACTCGCCCTGCTCGTGCCCCGCGGTGCGTGGCAGCCCGCGCTCCTTGGCCCACCGGCCGTTACCGTCCATCACGATCGCGACGTGCCGCGGCACCAGCGCCTTGGGGATAGTCGGCGGCGTCGCGCCGGAAGGATGCGGGGTCGGACGACGCACGGCACGCTTCACCTGCGGCAGCCTACTGATCAGGTTTCTTGCCAGTCGTGGACGCAGCGACCAAGAGCCCGGAAGCCCCCAGACACTCTGGGGTGGCTGCCGCCTGCCGTGTCGGATCTGCTCTCGGCGATCGAGGTGTTCAACGACCAGGTGGGCTTGAGGCCCTGGACGCTGCAAGACTCCCGGTAAGCAGGAGTGCCCACTGCGGTATGTCAACGGGTCTCACCCGACTGGATTGCAGGCCCGCTCGCCGGAATCCAGGGTGTCGCCATCAACGTTGACGAAACGCCAGCCGAACGATTTGGACGACAGGGTGAGGGCCAATACGCCGAAGGCTTCATCGGTAGCGAACGCAGAGCCGGGTCGGGGTTCACCGATCTCGTAGAGCGAACGGCCTCCGGTGCCGACGACGAAGTGCGTGGTTCCAGAGCCGCCCGCAGTGCCCTGGTCGACAGTCTGGCCAGCCCCGTCGATCGGGGCGAAGCGTTCGTAATCGTGGTCGTGACCAGCCAACGAGACGTCCACTCCTGCGTCTGCGGCCGCCGACCACAGCGCGTCGACCTGCTCCTGGGAGCCGTGATGGTTCGACGATGACCAGCGGGGATGGTGCATCGCGATGGCGGCGCAGGAGTTGGGGTTCGCCGCGAGGTCTTCGGTCAACCAGGCGGCCTCCTGGTCGCAATCGATCTGATCGCGGTTGGAATTGAGGAGGTAGAGGCGCCCGTCGCCGATCTCGCGGACGTAGTAGGGGCCGGTGTCGAAATAGTGCAAATAGCCGGCGGCCCCGTCGGTTCGATACTCGTGATTGCCCGGAACGGGGAAGATGATGTCGTCGAACCTGCCCCAGCTGAGGGCCCAGCTGCGTTGGAACTCTTCGAGCGCACCGGACTCGTACTGCAGGTCACCTAGCGCGATGACGGCGTCCGGGGCGAGGGTGCCGGCCAGCTCAGCGGTCGCCTGCTGCTGGCACTGCCCCGCGCTGACTTCCATGTCCGACGGGCAGACGATGTCACCCACGGCGACCACCTCGACCGCGGCCTGCGGTGTCGCGGTGCTCGACGGAAGTCCGGTCTCGGGTCCCCGCACGTCACCGACGGGAACCTGCGCCGGCGACCCGCACCCGGTGAGAATCAGAGCGGAGGCCAATTAGAACGCGACTGCTTCCGGGCGCGTACGCATCCGGTGTCGTGACTGCCGATTCGTCATGCGGTCTCCACTGGTTGAGGCTCGTCGGGATAGCCGACCCGGAAGCAAGATAGCCGTTGGAGATCGTCGCGGCGCTGCTCGACGGTGAACCAGCTGACCGCGGCCACGATGACGAGGAGGAACAGCCCGCTGGTGGCGTTCGCCCCGAGGCCGAGACCACCGTCGGCGGGAGTCTGAGTGAGGTAGTCACCCAATGAGGCGCCGAAGGGCCGGGTCAGGATGTAGGCGGTCCAGAAGGCGAGCACGGCGTCGAGCCCGCCCTTGAAGTGGGCGAGAGCGACCAAGCCGATCATCACGCCGAACAGGCCCGCGGAGGGAAGGTAGCCCAGGGCCAGCTTCTCTGCGACCAGGTCGCCGGCGGAGGTGCCGAGGGCGAAGGTGAGCAGGATGGCCGACCAGTAGAACCCCTCGCGCTTGCTGGTCAAGATGCTGTGGATGGACAAGGTGCCCTCGGAGCGGAACCAGGCGGCGAAGGCCACTGCCAGCGCGGCGCTGAAGGCGATCGTGGTGGTCCAGAGGCTGACCCCGAAGTTGTCGACGAGGTTGTCGGTGATCAGGGTGCCCATGATGCTGATCAGCACGACTGCGGCCCAGTAGATGGCCGGGACGTAGCGGTTGGAGCGGAACTGGAAGAACAAGACGACGGTGGTGAGACCCGCCATGATCATGGACGTGCCGGTCAGTCCGAGACCGACGTTGTCAGCCAGGAAGTCGGCGGCGGTCTCCCCGACGGTCGTGGCGAGGATCTTCACCACCCAGAAGAGCAGAAACACCTCGGGGACCTTGTTGAGCATGTCTTGGCCGAAAGAGCCGGCGTTCGCGGAGGGACGGTTAGTGGTCATGGGAAGAGCGTGCGGCCCGGAGCCTGCAAACGACCTGACTGCTGACTCCTGCCTGTCCGGTGGTGCACAACCGGACGGTTTCGTGCGTTGCCCCAGACGCTGGGGAGCCGGACGGTGAACCGGGTCGGACCCACGGCCTGAGTGAGGATGACGTCCCCGCCACACGAGCGTGCGACCCGACGGGCCAGGGCCAACCCCAGGCCCGCCCCCGAGCCACCGCCGCAGGTGGTGCCAGCCTCGAAGATCGCGTCAGGATCTCCCTGGATGCCGGGTCCGTCGTCCTCCACGATCAGGTCCACGCTCGACGCGGGTCTGACCGGGCTCGCCGCCAGGTTGATCCGTACGGCGGAGCTGGCGAACCGGACCGCGTTGGCGACCACCGGGGCCAGGGTGCGCACCGCCAGGGCATGGGGTAGGCCGAGGCGTAGGTCGCGAACATCGATCTCCACCAACACGTCGGCCGGTGTGCTGGCGAGGACCTCGTCCACGACGTCGACGAGTGAGGACACCGCGGATTCGGCGACGCCGCCCTCGGTTCGGGCGAGTTCCAAGAGCGTCGCGATGGTGCTAGTCATCCGGTGTGCGGCCGCGGAGATCTCGTTGAGGCCCTCTCTGGTGGCGGCAGGCAGATCCGCGCCCATCAGAACCAGGTCGGCGTTACCCTGGATGGTGGTCAGCGGGGTGCGCAGCTCGTGAGCGAGCTCGGAGGTGAGGCGTTGCTCGGACCGGATGGCAGAGCTGACTTTGTCCAGGAGCGTGTCGAGGGTTCCGGCCAGGGCGGTCAGCTCATTGGTGGGCGGGCCGAGGGCGAAGCGGCGGGAGAGGTCGTGCTCGCTCCAGTCGGCGGCCGTGCTGGCCAGGATGGCGACTGGTTGGAGGGCCCGGGTGATGACCCAGGCTCCCAGGGCGGCGGCGGCGGTGAGGATGTCGTCGATGATGACGACGCCCGATGTCCCTGCA
>JBBPYJ010000020.1:0-4506 GCA_038200025.1 Propionibacteriales bacterium
CGTCTGTCGACGGCCGTGACCGCGGATGTGATCGTGGTCATGGCCGACGGACGAGTGGTCGAAACCGGCACCCACGACAACCTCCTCGTAGCCGACGGCCCCTACGCCCGCCTGTGGGAAGCCTTCACCAGCACATCGCCGAACGAAGCGGTCGCCGCCACCTGACAATCGCAGCCCCCTGCACAAGCTGGCCGATGTCGATTTCAACGTCTGGTTCATGTGCCTGATCCCGCGGGTGGTGCTCGAGGAGATCGGGCTGTCGCTGCCGTTGTTCATCAAGTGGGACGACTCCGAGTTCGGGCTGCGCGCCAAGCAGGCCGGGTTCCCGACCGTCACCTTCCCCGGTGCCGCGGTGTGGCACGTGCCGTGGACCGACAAGAACGACGGCGTGGACTGGCAGTCCTACTTCCACCAGCGCAACCGGTTCGTGGCGGCGCTGCTGCACTCGCCGTACGACCGGGGTGGGCGGATTGTGCGCGAGAGTCTGAACCACCAGATCAAGCACCTCGCCTCGTTGCAGTACTCCACCGCCGAGCTGCGGCACCTGGCCCTCGAGGACGTGCTTGTGGGGCCGCACCAGCTGCACGCCGACCTGCCGACCAAGCTGGGCGAGGTCAACAAGTTCCGCTTGCAGTTCATTGACGCTCAGCTGCACGCCGATCGTGACGACCTGCCGCCGGTACGACGCAAGAAGCCGCCCAAGAAGGGCAAGTCCGACATCGAGATCCCCGGCCGCCTGAGCACCCTGATCGCGGCTGGGCTGGCGCCACTGCGGCAGTTGCGACCGGCCCGACCGATGGCGCAGGACTATCCCGAAGCCGAGCTCGGCGCGATGGACGCGGCGTGGTTCAACCTGGTGAAATACGACTCCGCTGTGGTGTCGATGAACGACGGTTCCGCGGTCGCGCTCTACCAGCGCGACCCGGAGCTGTATCGCGATCTGCTCAAGCGGACGATCGCCATGCACGCCCGCCTGCACCGCGAGTGGCCGCGGCTGGCCAAGGACTATCAAGACGCCCTCGGTGAGATCACCTCCCCGGCGGCCTGGCAGGCGACGTTCGCGCCGTACGTCGCCACAGGGGAGTCCAATGACTGAGACCGTTGCGGTTCGGCACCATCTCGAGGACGTACCGCTTGGCCCGCCGTCGGCGACCAACGGGCTGCTGGAGGTCTTCCGCAAGCGCTACCTGCTGCGGTTGATGGTGCGTCGCGAGATCCAGGCCCGCTACTCCCGGTCGCTGTTCGGGTTGGCGTGGTCCTATATCAACCCCACCGTGCGCTTCTTCACCTTCTACTTCGTCTTCGGCATCGTGATCGGGCGCGGGCAGAACGTGGAAAACTTCGCCATCCACCTGTTCGCGGGGATGGTGCTGGTCAGTTACTTCACCGAGACCGTCAACTCCGGCACCAAGTCACTGCTGTCGAACAAGTCCGTGGTGCAGAAGATGTCGATGCCACGCGAGCTCTTCCCCTTCGCCTCGATGCTGGTCTCGCTCTACCACACGATCCCGCAGATGATCATCCTCACCATCGCCTGCCTGGTGACCGGCTGGGATCCGGACGCCGAGGGTTTCGCAGCCGCGGCACTGGGCATGGCGATCGTGCTGGTGCTGGGCACCGCCCTGGGCCTGATGTTCTCGGTGTTCAACGTGCTGCTGCGCGACTTCGGGCGGATCGTGGCGACCTTCATCAACATGATGCCCTTCCTGGTGCCGATGATGTACCCCTACGAGATCATCACCGAGCGGTTCGGCACCGGGACCATCCACGCGATCTACATGGCCAACCCGGTCGCCGAGGCGGTGCTGCTGATCCAGCGCGGGTTCTGGTTCACCACCACCGACGAGACCATCGCCGAGAACTTCCCAGTCGACCTGTGGCAGCGCGGCTTCATCATGCTGGGCGTCTGCTTGGTGGTCCTGGTGATCTCCCAACGTGTCTTCAGTCGGATGGAGGGTCGAGTGCCGGAGCTGCTGACGTGACCCAGACCCCGACTCAGACGCCGACCGGGACCTCCATCGTGGTCGATGGCGTGGCCAAAGAGTTCTCCCTGCAATACCACCGCACCTTGAAGCAGATCATGATGGCCAAGATGCGCCGTCAGCACGTGTCCGACAAGTTCTGGGCTCTCAACGGTGTCTCCTTCGAGGTCCCGCAGGGACAGTCGATCGGGCTGATGGGTCTCAACGGCTCGGGCAAGAGCACCTTGTTGAAGCTGATCACGGGCGTGATGAAGCCCGACCAGGGGCAGGTGCTGACCCGCGGCCGGATCTCGGGCCTGATCGCCACCGGAGCTGGCTTCCACCAGCAGCTCACCGGTCGGGAGAACATCTTCATGAACGCCGCCATCCTGGGGATGAGCGAGCAGGAGACCGAGGAGAAGTTCGACGACATCGCGGCGTTCGCCGACGTGGGGAAGTTCATGGACACTCCGGTCGGCAACTACTCGTCCGGCATGTCGTCGAGATTGGGCTTCTCGGTCGCGGTCCACGTGGATTGCGACATCTTCGTGGCCGACGAGGTCCTGGCGGTGGGGGACCGACCGTTCAAGAAGAAGTGCCTCAAGCGGATGAACGAGATCCGCGAGAGCGGCATCACGATGTTCTATGTCAGCCACGCGTCGGGGTCGGTGAAGAAGATGTGCGACCGGGTGATCGTGCTGGAGAAGGGCCGGGTCGGGTATGACGGTCCGGTCAACGAAGGCATCAAGTTCCTGGAGGGCGATGACGACGACGAACCGGACGCCGAGGAGATGGCCGACCAGGAGATCGCCTCCGATATTTGACAAAGCCGGAGATGGACCGGATCGAAGTAGCGAATTACACGCTTGTAGTTGATCTGGGCCTCTTGGTAACCAGTGTGACTGATGGGAAAGTTGCAACTTCTGCTGCTGTTCTTCTTCCCTTCGGAGCTATGTCAATGCGCGCAAGCAAGGCTCGGTTTGTTACCGCCTGCCAACAACTCCTCGCCCTCGCGGTAGTCCTCGCCGCGCTGACCCCGGCGGCGTCGGTGGTGAACCTCGATGTGGTCTCCACCGTCCCGGTGTCGGCCGCGGCCGCGGGGGTTTCGAGCTCCCAGCGGGTCGGGGACAAGCCCGCGCCGGTGGCGACCGCGCCGGTCGACCCGCGGGTCACCGAGGTCCAGCTCACTGCACCGACGGGCCAGGCCGTGAACGCACGGCCAGCGAATCGCCCAGTTGAGGCGCTGAGCAGCTCGATCAGCGCCGACCGCACCCGGGTGGTCAGCAAGCCACAGCCCATCGTCGGTTTCGGTGCGGTCGGGGTGACCTGGGACCCAGCCCGGCAGGTGCCGGACGGGACGATCGCGCTCCAGGCGCGGACCAGGACTCGAGATGTCTGGTCGGGCTGGACCAAGATCGACTACGACGCCGACCACGGCCCCGACCCCGCGAGCGCGGAGGCCCGCAAGGCCCGGCCCGGCTCCGAGCCACTGCTGGTCGGTCGCGTGGACCAGGTGCAGGTGCGCGCAACCACCGAGGGGACCGCGCCCGACGACATGCAGTTGGCCGTGATCGATCCGGGTCGCGAGGCAGTGTCCAAGCGCCAGGCTCCCGCGATCGACACCGCGGCCATGTCCGGGGCCTCGGCGCCGACCGCTGGGTCCGCCACGGGGCCAACAGCCGCGCCGGCGACGTCGTACACCCCGATGCCGACGATCTTCAGCCGCGCCCAGTGGGGCGCCGACGAGTCGATGCGGGACGCCCCCTCGCTGCGCTACTACGAGGTCCACGCCGGGTTCGTGCACCACACCGTGAACTCCAACGACTACACCCGCGAGGACGTGCCGGCGATCATCCGCGGCATCTACGCCTATCACACTAGGTCACGCGGGTGGAGCGACATCGGCTACAACTTCCTCGTCGACCGCTTCGGCGGCGTCTGGGAGGGCCGGTACGGCGGCGTCGACCGCCCGGTGGTGGGGGCGCACACCCTGGGCTACAACGACTACTCCTTCGCGATGTCGGCGATCGGCAACTACGATCAGGTCCAGCCCACTGATGCAGTCCTGCGGGCCTACGGCGCAGTCTTTGCCTGGAAGTTGTCACTGCACGGGGTCAGTGCCGCGTCGACGAGCCAGACCGTGGGCCGGGGGACCTTCGGTGCCATCAACGGGCACCGCGACGCCGGCGCCACGGCCTGCCCAGGCACGTATCTCTACGCTCAGCTGCCGACGATCCGCGCCTACGCGGCCCAGGGCCAGATCGGTTGGGACGGCCGCGAGCGGCAGACCAGCCTGGCGGCCGGACCACAGCCGGACCTGATCGTGCGGCGGGCCAGGGACGGCCGGGGGTTGGTGATCCCGACCACGGCCTCCGGACTCGGTGCTCCGATCGACACCGGAGTGAACTTCGGGGGCCTCAACGCGTTGCTCAACGTCGGCGACTGGGACCGCGACGGAGCCAACGACGTGATCGGTCGCGCCACCGACGGGACGCTGCTGCTCTACCGCGGCAACGGCCAGGGACAGCTGAACGCCGGGATCGCC
>JBBPYJ010000021.1:0-6130 GCA_038200025.1 Propionibacteriales bacterium
CCCGGTGGCAGCGGCCGAGACGTTCTGGACCACCATGTCGATGTTGATCTCGCCGTCGGCCAGCGCCTCGAAGATCCGGGCGGCCTCACCGATCTTGTCGGGCACCCCGACGACGGTGATCTTGGCCTCGCTGCGGTCGTGCGCGACGCCGGCGATGATTGCCTGCTCCATGGTGTCCCCTTCCGTGGGGCCTGCGGTGGGTTGAGCGACGATCCAGGTGCCTTCCTTGGCCGAGAAGGAGGAGCGCACGTGGATGGGCATGTTGTAGCGGCGGGCGTACTCGACGCAGCGCAGGTGCAAGATCTTGGCACCGCTGGCGGCCAACTCCAACATCTCCTCATACGAGACCTGCGTGAGCTTGCGGGCGGTCGAGACGATCCGAGGGTCGGCGGTGAACACCCCGTCGACATCGCTGTAGATCTCGCAGACCTCAGCACCCATGGTCGCCGCCAGCGCGACTGCGGTGGTGTCGGAGGCCCCGCGGCCCAAGGTGGTGACGTCCTTGGTGTCCTGGGAGACCCCCTGGAAGCCGGCGACGATCGCGACGTCGCCCGCGGTGAGCGCCTGCTCTATGCGGCCCGGAGTGATGTCGATGATCTTGGCCCGCCCGTGGGCCGAGTCGGTGATCACCCCGGCCTGGGAGCCGGTGAAGGAGCGCGCCCGGTGACCGAGCTGCTCGATGGCCATCGCCAGGAGGGCCATCGAGATCCGCTCGCCGGCGGTCAGCAGCATGTCGAGCTCGCGCGGTGGTGGCAGCGGGCTGACCTGTTCGGCCAGGTCGCGCAGCTCATCGGTGTGGTCGCCCATCGCGGACACCACGACGACCACGTCATGGCCGGCCTTGCGGGTGGCCACGATCCGCTGGGCGACTCGTTTGATACCGGTAGCGTCGGCGACCGAGGAGCCGCCGTACTTCTGCACGACGATCGTCATGGTCGTCTCCTTGCGGGCGCTGGTCAGGTGCTGGGACGAACGGTCCCGCGCCGCGACGCTGCGGCGCGAGGGATTCTACCCGCCGTCGGGCGCGATCAGATCGCCGTCTCGCCGGCGGTCCGGCCGGGGGTCGGATCTCTTGCCTCGTCGGCCAGCATCTGCTCGGCCGCGGCCACCTGCTCGGCGTCGAGATCGACATCGGTGTCGAGCCGGTCGTGAGAGACCACCGACAGCAACGCGTTCAGCGCCGCACCGGCCAGGTTGCCCCAGGAGGCGACGTAGGAGAACTGCCACCACCACAGCGCCTCGTCCACGTTGCCGAGTCGGAAGTGCCGCAGCCCGTTCTCAAGGTCGGAGGCGATCGACGTCAGGTCGTCGGACAGTTGGCTCTCCACGACCTCGGGCACGTAGGGATCGAAGACGAAGCCGTAGGTGTCCAGCGAGTCCAACATCGCGGCCAGCCGCAGCCGCATCTCGTCGAGGTCGGCGTCGGGCCCGACGTCGGGCTGATACTCCAGGTGCGGGGTGAAGTCGCGATGGGCTCCGAGCCGGGCACCGGCCAGCAGTACCTGGCTGATCTCCAGCAGCAGCAGCGAGATACCGCGCCCGGCGTCGCCCTCGGCGGCGATCGCCCGCAGCGAGATCAGGAAGCTCTCGACCTGATCGGCTATCTGGTAGGCGAAGTCCTCGGTCTGGTCATCGATCAGGGTGTCGGTGCTCTCGTTCATTCCGCCGATCTCCTTCCCGCGAATGCGCGTCCGAGGGTGACCTCGTCGGCATACTCCAAGTCCCCACCGACCGGCAGCCCGCTGGCCAGCCGGGTGACGGGGATCTCCAGAGGTTTGAGCATACGGGTCAGATAGGTCGCCGTGGCCTCTCCCTCGAGATTCGGGTCCGTCGCCAAGATCACCTCGGTGATCTTGTCGTCGGCCAAGCGGGCCATCAGCTCGCGGATCCGCAGCTGCTCGGGCCCGATCCCCTCGATCGGCGAGATCGCCCCGCCCAGCACGTGATAGCGCCCCCGGAACTCCCGGGTCCGCTCGATCGCCACCACGTCCTTGTACTCCTCGACCACGCACAGCACCGTCTGGTCACGACGCGGGTCGCGGCAGATCCGGCACAGATCGTCCTCGGAGACGTTGAAGCAGATCGCGCAGAACTTCACGCGCACCTTGACCTCGATCAGCACCTCAGCCAGGCGGCGTACGTCGACGGGGTCGGCCTGCAGCAGGTGGAAGGCGATGCGTTGCGCACTCTTGGGACCGACCCCGGGCAGCTGACCGAGCTCGTCGATCAGGTCCTGGACGATGCCTTCGTACACCCCGGATATCCGCTCAGCCCAGGCCGGGCGGCAACCCGAAGCCGGTCGGGCCATCGGACTGCTCGCCACCGCCGAGCCCACCCATTCCGCCCAGCCCGCCGGCCAACGGGCCGAGTGACTCCGCGGCCAGGTCGTCGGCCTTGGTCTTGGCGTCGCGGTAGGCCGCGATGATCAGGTCGCTCAGATCGGCCAGGTCGTTCTCGTCGGACCCGTCGAAGGTGCCCGGCTTGATGGCCACCTCGCGAAGCTCGCCGACGCCGCTGAGGGTGACGGTGACCGAGCCACCACCGACCTCACCGTGCACCAGCGCCTCGCCGAGCTGCTCTTGGGCGTTGGCCAACTGCTCCTGCAACTGCTGGGCCTGTTGGAGCAGAGCGTTCATGTCGAAGCCGCCGAGGGACTCCATGGGGTTGTTGGTCATCTGATCAGCCTCTCATCGTGAAGTGTCCAGTGTGCTGGCAGGCCGGTCAGGGATGTGGGATCTCGTCGATCACCTGGGCGCCGAGCTCGCGACGCAGCAGTTCGGCGCTGTCCATCCCGTCCATGTCGACGTCGGGATCGTCGAGGTCGCCGTCCTCCTCGATGGCACTTGGTTGACCGCCGCCCGCACCTTGATCGGCCTTCCGGGTCTGCTGGATCGCTCCCCGCGCGGCGGCGACCGCGTTGGCGTCGACCTGCTGGACGGGTGGGGACGGCGGGAGTTGCTCGGACCGGGAGGGGGACAAGTCGGGCATTGGTGCTGACTGGGGCGTTGGGGACGACTGGGGGGTGGCGACCGTGTCATCGGCGCCCGCCAGCGACGGACTGTGCCCAGCATCGGGCGCGGGGGCAGCCCAATCCGGAGGGCTGCTGACCTCTCTACGTTGGACAGGTTCGCCGGCGGCCGACGCGGCAGCAGCAACGGTCGCTGCGAAGTCTGGCTCGGAGAGGCGGGACGCCGGAGGACTTGCGCGCTGCGACGGTTGGGACGGCCGGTGCGGCTGGGACGCGGAGTGTCCTGCGGCGGGGGTCTGCGGCGTACCCGGGTCGACGATCGTCTCGATCTGCCAGTCGGCACCAATCTTGTCGATCGCCGCCTGACGCAGGATCTCGTCGCAACCACCGCCGAGGAAGGACTCCCGGGCGCCGGCGTTGGTGAAGCCCAGCGTAAGAGTCGTGGCATCGACCGAGATGACCTGGGAGTTCTGAGTCAGGTGCATCCACGCCAGCCGCCGGCGCAGCTTCGTAGCCTCGACGATGTCCGGCCACAGGCGGCGTACGGCGACCAGGCTCAGCCCCTGCTCCTCGGCAACCGCGGGCGCGGCCGGCTCCCGGGGCTGACCTCGGTGCTGTTCATCCTGGCTCGGGCTCGGGCTCGGGACCGGCCCGACTGACTGGTCTGGCTGGGCTGATTGAGGTGACCGGTCTGACTGAGGTGACCGGTCTGACTGGGGCTGGTCCTGGGCGCCACCGGCTTCGTCGCCCGGGGCAGAGGACCCGCGCCGGTCCTGCGGGGAAGGATGCGCTTCGGGGGTCTCCCTCGGCGGTCCGGTCGATCCGGTCACGTCCGTCGGCTCAGGAGTCTGGACCGCCTGCGAGACTGTCCCGCTGATCGCGACCCGGCGCTCGAGTCGGTCCAGCCGCGCCAGCAGCCCGTCGGTGGAGTGGTCGGCGCCGGGCAGCAGCACCCGTGCGCAGACCAGCTCGAGCAACAGCCGGGGCGCGGTGGCTCCCCGCATCTCGATCAAGCCGGTGGCCACCAGATCTGCGGCTCGGCTTAACTCAACCCCACCGAAGCGGGCAGCCTGGGCCACCAGCCGTTCGGCCTGGTCCTCGGACACATCGATCAGACCGGTCGCCGGGGCATCGGGCACCGCGGCCACGATCACCAGGTCGCGCAGCCGACGCAGCAGGTCCTCGGCGAATCGACGTGGATCCTGGCCGGTCTCGATCACTTTGTCGACGACCGCGAAGACGGCTCCGCCATCACCGGCCGCGAAGGCATCGACCACCTCATCCAGCAGCGAGTCGGGGGTGTAGCCCAACAGCCCGGTCGCCAGCGCGTGCGTGACTCCGGTATCGCCGGCGCCACCCATCAACTGGTCGAGCACCGACAGCGTGTCCCGCGCCGACCCGGCTCCGGCACGGACGACCAACGGCAGGGCGGCGGGCTCGATGCTCACGCCTTCCTTGTCGCACAGCTCGGTCAGGTAGGACGACAGCAGGCGCGGCGGGATGAGTCGGAACGGATAGTGGTGCGTACGCGACCGGATCGTCGGCAGCACCTTCTCCGGCTCGGTAGTGGCGAAGATGAACCGCAGGTGCGGCGGCGGCTCCTCGACCAGCTTGAGCAGGGCGTTGAAACCCTGCGGCGTGACCATGTGCGCCTCGTCGATGATGTAGACCTTGTAGCGGCTGGCGACCGGCGCGAAGAACGCCTTCTCGCGCAGGTCCCGGGCGTCGTCGACGCCGCCGTGCGACGCCGCGTCGATCTCGATCACGTCGATCGAACCGGGTCCGCGGCGGGCCAGATCCTGACAGCTGCGGCACTCGCCGCACGGGTCCGCGATCGGCGCCTGCTCGCAGTTCAGCGCCCTGGCCAGGATCCGCGCAGACGTGGTCTTGCCGCAGCCGCGCGGACCGGAGAACAGGTAGGCGTGGTTCACCCGGTTGTTCGCGAGCGCCGCTCGCAGCGGCTCGGTGACGTGATCCTGACCGATGACCTCGGCGAACGTCTCGGGCCGGTAGCGGCGATACAACGCGAGGGGTGAATCCACTTCGTCACCATATCCAGCGGCACCGACAGAAGGGCCCCCCGCGTACCCGACAGAGCTTGCCTGCCCTTGCTGCCTTCCGGCCCTGGGGGATTCAGCTAGATGCCGCCACGCGGGGGGTTGCCTCGAAGTGTAGGCGAGGGTCCAGCGTGCGGCCAACGTCGCAGTCGCTGCGGAGGGCACCGTTGCAGCCCCGTCGCAACTTGGACCGCCCGATTTCTCCCCCCTCGGACGGCACCGGTACGCTCCGTCGCGGAGGATTCGCCTAGTGGCCTATGGCGCTCGCTTGGAAAGCGGGTTGGGTTAAAAGCCCTCAGGGGTTCGAATCCCCTATCCTCCGCCAGTGGTAGACGCCTCCCACCTCAGCCCAAGGTCGCAGGTGCCGGAGGCCCTCGAGGGTGACTCGGGGCAGTTGGTCTAGGGGTTCGTAAGGGTCAGGTCGTCATCGACGGCGGCGTGAGTGACCGGTCCCGAGTCGGTTCTCGGCGAGGATCCAGTCGGTCCCGGCTGAAGTCGCTTGGCTGAGCCGGGGTTGGCCTCGGGGGTTCGCGAACTATTGGGGCGCCCTGACCGTCCTGACCTGGTCGTCGCACCCGAGTTGTCACCGGGGCACGATCGCTGTTGGTCGACGCCGGCCTGTCGTGGGTCGACGGGACTGGCGCGGCGCGCACTGCGATGCCCGGCCTCTTCATCCGCATCGAGGCCGACCAACCCGCGCGTAGGCGGACCAACCCGCGCGTAGGCGGAAGGCGGACTTGGGCTGGACGGCAGGTGTTCTCGCGGTCTGCGAGGGGCTGCTGGTCGGAACGGTCGGTACCGTCGACGAGCTGGTTGCCGCGACCGGATTGGCTCCCTCGACGGTCGCAACTGGACTTCGCCTGCTGCAGAACGAGCGGCTCTTAGAGGCGGCGGCGGCGAGGGGCGCAACTCGCGCCGCACCGTCGCCGACAGGGACCAACTGCTCGATGCCTACGCCGCGGCTGCTGCGCATCTGCGACGTGACGATCGATCCGAGTGGGAGTGCTGTGGCGTGACCCCACGCGCGGGGCGGGTGAGCTGGGCTCACGCCTCGCGGCCAACGACATCGCATGGAGTGCGACCGGCGCCCTCGCGGCCGAGGTAC
>JBBPYJ010000022.1:0-16121 GCA_038200025.1 Propionibacteriales bacterium
CCCGACGTAGCCGTCCGCACGGCTGGGAGCGGCGACCTCCTGGTGCCAGACGTGAGGCGAGTCGGCGTCGATGACAAGCCCCGTCTCCTCGTGCAACTCCCGTCGCAGTGCCGCCAGTGGGAGTTCACCGGGCTCGATGCCGCCGCCGGGGGCCGCCCATACGATCGTTGCGCCCATCGGTACAGCTGGATGCGGGAAACTGAAGCGGCACAGCAGGACATGGTCATCATCGGCCAGGATGACCGCCCGGACGGCACGTCTTAGCCTCGCCGTGGCAGGCGTGTCGTTCATCGACCAATCATAAGGGCGCCAGCGGCCGGGCGATGTTCGTCGCCGGCGCAGGGGTCACTGGTGGCTCGCTGACCGCCGGTCGGAGCGACAACTTTTGAAACGGACCGTGCTTCAAAATTTTGACTGCATCTCGACACCAGCGGTGCTGACTACTGAGCCATATCAACGAAGCGCGAATAGTGGCCCTGGAAGGCAACGGTGACGTCCCGGGTCGGGCCGTTGCGATGCTTGGCGACGATCAGATCGGCTTCGCCTGGCCGGGTCGACTCCTTCTCGTAGGCGTCCTCGCGGTGCAGAAGAATGACCATGTCCGCATCCTGCTCGAGGGAGTTGTGGGCAGCGATGCCCTCGACGACGAAGTTGTGGGTGCCCATCACGGTGGCATCGAAGACCGGCTGCTCGCCTCGCGGCTCGATGGAGGCCACCGCGTCCCAGTAGACGTCGTTGGTGGCAAGGACTTCGAAGTCCGCGTCCCCAAGGACGTCAGCGAACCGAGCCATCCGCTCACGACTGGACGAGTGCTTCGACATCGTCGAGCCGCAGAACTTGGTGTCCGTCGCCGTCGCGAACTGCCCGTGCGTCATCCCCTGCTCGCTCAGCACCTCTCGCACCCGGCCCCACACCTGCTTCGGCACGGTGTCGAGATTGGTGTTGGCCCGCACTCCGCGGAGCTCCTCGACCAGGGCTGCGCCTCGCTCGCCGCGGGCACCGTGCACCCCGATGTCCTCACAAAACCGCAACTGGTTCTCTGAGCCGTCGACATCAAGATGCCAACAGTCTCGATAGCCGGCCTTTCGGACCCGCTGGATGCGTGTGAACACGTTGAACCGCAACAACAACCGAGCCAGGTCATCCACCAGGCGGCGGCTCGTAGAGGCGTAGTACACGCGTCCGATGCGACGCGTCTCGTCATAGGTGACCGAGCCGTCCGTTGCCCAGATATGCCTCAAGAAGACCCCCATCTGCCTCTTCTCCAACCCGAAGACCCAGTCGGGGACGAACTTCTCCGCAGCGATGCCGGACCTTCGTGACGCTGCCAATGCCACGGCACTCAGATTGGCTTCGTCGACGGAGGCGTACCTGATCGGCTGACGCTTGACGAAGGAACCTTCACCCAACAGGTGGGCCAACAGCACAACTTCATCATCATCGCGGGAAACCGCCTCGAGCGGGGCAGGGACGTGCCGTGCTACGCCCAGACGGGAACCCGGAATCAACTCAGCGAGCGGCATCCAACCGTCGTACGTCAAAAACTTGTGGTTGGCAGTCGCCGTGATGCGACGGCCAGAGGTCAGCGTCAACTCGAACACTGGCTTGGTCCCGGAGGGGAAGGCGTGGGTCAGGGTGCGCGGCACCAACTTCAGCCGATCGTCCAGAGACCACACCGGGACGTCTCGCGCACCTGAAGCCATGAGGTCGCCGAGGGTGATCTCGGCGTTGGTGTCGGCTCGCATCAACCGGGTGTCGGCGGTCAGGCATCCCGACTCGCGAAGATCGCTCATCATCGGCTTCTTGTCGCTGCGCTGCTCTGGACCACGGTTCAGTTGTGACAACGCGATGATCGGGATCCCGAGCTCCTTGGCCAGCAGCTTGATCTGCCGGGAGAATTCCGAAACCTCGAGCTGGCGGGACTCGACCTTCTTGCCCGAGGACATCAACTGCATGTAGTCGATGACGATCAGGCGCAGGTCGTGGCGCTGCTTGAGACGCCGGGCCTTGGCGCGGATCTCCATCATCGTCATGTTGGGCGAGTCGTCGATGAACATCGGTGCCGAGGACACCTCACCCATCTTGCGGGCCAGCTTCTCCCAGTCGCCGTCGTCCATCTGCCCGTTACGGATGTGGTTCAGCGGGACCTTCGCCTCGGCCGACAGCAGCCGCATCGTGATCTCGGACCGGGTCATCTCCAGACTGAAGAAACAGCTGGTCAGGTTGTTGGCGATCGAAGCCGCGCGACACAGATCCAGCGCAAAAGTCGACTTGCCCATGGCCGGGCGCGCCGCGACGATGATCATCTGACCCGCGTGCAGGCCGTTGGTCAGCTCGTCGAGGTCGGCGAAGCCGGTCGGCACTCCGTAGAGACCGGCCTCCCGGTTGCCGATCGCCTCGATCTCATCCAGGACGCCGTCCATGATGTCGGACAGCGGTTGGTAGTCCTCGGTGTTGCGTCGCTCGGTGATGGCGTAGACCTCGGCCTGCGCCTGGTCGACCACGTCGTCGACCTGGCCCTCGCCTGCGTAGCCGATCTGGACGATCTTGGTGCCGGCGTCGACCAACCGCCGCAGGATGGCCTTCTCCCGGACGATCTCGGCGTAGTAGCCGGCGTTCGCGGCGATCGGCACGTTGGCCGACAGGGTGTGCAGGTAGGGAGCGCCCCCGACTCGGGCCAGCTGTCCACGCCGCTGCAGCTCGGCCACCACGGTCACCGGGTCCGCGGGCTCGCCGCGACCGAAGAGGTCGATGATGGCGTCATGGATCAGCTCGTGGCTGGGACGATAGAAGTCCACGCCGCGCACCGACTCGGCGACGTCGGCGATGGCGTCCTTGTTGATCAGCATCGCACCCAGCACGGACTGCTCGGCGGCCATGTCCTGCGGCGGCGTCCGGTCCCCTGGTCGTGACGTCGACTCCCCGGGCGCGAAGGTGACCGGACCATCACCCCACCCGTCGCCGGCGAACATCGAAGGTCGACTGGAGTCGCCGCCGCGAGGGTCGTGATCGGTGATGCTCATGGGGCCCCCAGGGAGGTTCTCTAGTGTCGAACAGGTGTTCACGTCACCGTAGGAGAGGGCGCCGACATGCCTCCCCGCGAGAGAACGTACGACGTTGCCACGATCCGATCCAGAGGCTTATCCACAACCCCTGGGGATAACCGGGGCAGGTCCGTGGACAAGTCTGTGGAACGCGCCGTGGCACCTGGGGACAACCTGTGGGGAACCGAGTCCCATGGGCCCCAGATGGCCCGCTGACCTGCGTAGATGTGTTTCCACAACCCCTGAGCGGAAAACTTGTTCAATCAGCGCCGTTCATCTTCTCGTCATCTGGACGAGCGAGTTGGTTAGTCGACAAACCGACCACAGATGCCCATTCTCCACCGGATATCCACAGCCCCCGCCGCGTTTGGGCGTCGCGGTAGCGCTGCGACTACCCTTCAGCCGTGCCGCATCCCCAGGACCGGGAGATCGTGCGTCTCGCCTTCCCGGCTTTCCTGGCCCTGGTTGCCGAGCCCGCTTTCCTGCTCTCCGACGCCGCCATCGTCGGCCACCTCGGCACCCCCCAGCTGGCTGGCCTCGGCATCGCCGCAGTCGTGTTGCAGACCGTGGTCGGCCTCTGTGTCTTCCTGGCCTATGGCACCACCGGCAGCGTGGCTAGATACTTAGGCGCCGGGGACCTGAAAGGGGCCCTGGCCCAGGGGATCGACGGGCTGTGGCTCGCCGTGCTGATCGGCGCCATCGCTACCGTGGTCGGCGTCGTCCTTACCGGCCCGCTCGTCGCCGCGTTCGGAGCCGGATCCGAGGTCTCCGACTTCGCGACGGCCTACCTGCGGCTTGCCTTCCTCGGCACCACGCCGTTGCTGATGATGCTGGCGGCCACCGGGGTGCTGAGGGGACTGCAGGACACCCGCACACCCTTGATCGTCGCGGTCGTCGGCAACCTGATGAACATCGCGCTGAACTTCGCGCTCGTCTACGGCTTCGGCCCGGTGCCCGCCCTTGGGATTGCCGGCTCAGCCCTTGGTTCGGTGATCGCCCAGGTAGCTTCGGCCGTCGCGCTGACCGCCGTCGTGGTCCGCGCCGCGCGACGCGAGCATGCCTCGCTGCGCCCAGATCGGGCTGGGATCACCCAGGCGGCCCGGGCCTCGGTAGCGCTGCTGGTGCGCACCATCACCCTGCGCGCCGCGCTGCTGGTCACGACGTACGCCGTGGTCCTCTCGGTGCGCTCCAGCGGCGGCGACTCCGACCCGGTCCCGGTCGCCACCCACCAGCTGGCCTTCACCATCTGGACTTTCATGGCCTTCGTCCTGGACGCCATCGCCATCGCCGCGCAGGCCATCACCGGGCGCTACCTGGGGGCCGGCGATGTCGACGGCACCCGCGCAGTCACCGCCCGGATGATCCGCTGGGGCTGGGTCGGCGGCGCGGCGCTAGGGGTGCTGATCCTGCTGTCCGCGCCCTTCGTCGGACAGCTGTTCACCCAGGACGCGGCCGTCCGCTCGCTGCTGGTGCCGGTGCTCATCGTGGTCGCGGTCACCCAACCCCTCGCCGGGGTCGTCTTCGTCCTGGACGGAGTGCTGATCGGCGCCGGTGACGGCCGCTACCTGGCCGGGGCCGGGACCCTGGTGTTCGCGATCTATGCCCCGGTAGTGCTGTGGGTGGCCTCGTTCGGGGTGGGCCTGGTCTGGATCTGGGTGGTCTTTACCGTGCTGCTGATGGGGGCGCGCGCCGTCGTCCTCCTGCGGCGCGAACGCGGCGATGCCTGGCTGGTCACCGGAGTGACCCGACGGAACTGAGGTTCCCACGGCTAAATCGCAGCGGACGTCATCAGGATCGGCACCGATAGGTGCTGATCGTGATGACGTCCGCTGGTTCAGACCTGGTCGGTCCCCATCGAGAGGTTCAGTTGGGGATGACGTTGAGCGTTGCTTGAGCAGACACCGTGTCGGTCAGCTTGATCGACACCAGGTGGTTGCCCAGCGACTTGATCGGGTTCGTGACCACGATCGTGCGCTTGTCGATGCCCTCGCCCGAGGCCGCCGACAAGGCGTTGGCGATCTCGGCGGTGGTGACGGCCCCGAACAGGCGACCGCCCGCACCGGCGTTGACCTTGACATCGACCGGGGCCGACTCGAGCTTGGTCTTGACCTCGTCGGCGTGGTCGGCGTCGCGCACCGCGCGGGCCACCCGAGCCGCCTTGATCTGGTCCACGGTCTTCTGGGCACCGCGGGTCCAGCGGGCACCGAGCCCGCGGGGGATCAGGTAGTTGCGGCCGTAGCCGTTCTTGACCTCGACGACGTCACCGGGAGCACCGAGACCGTCGACCTCTTGGGTGAGGATGAGCTTCATTTTAGGATCTCCTCAGCGATCAGCGGCCGGCGGCCGAGTAGGGCAGCAAGGCGACCTCGCGGGCGTTCTTGACCGCAATCGCCACGTCGCGCTGGTGCTGGACGCAGTTGCCGGTGACCCGACGCGCGCGGATCTTGCCGCGGTCGGAGATGAACTTGCGGAGCAGGCCGGTGTCTTTGTAGTCGACGCCGGTCGCCTTCTCCTTGCAGAACTGGCAGACCTTCTTCTTGGGCTTGCGCAGAATTACCTTGGCCATTGTGGTGCTCTCCTTCAGTGAGCCCGGCGTACGCCGGAATGGTGGCTGGTGGATTGATGGGGCTGGATGTGCAGGTGCTAGATCTGGATCAGAACGGGGGCTCGTCCGAACCGCCGACCCCGGGCGTCGCCCACGGGTCGTTGGCCGGTGCTCCACCCTGCTGGCCGCCGCCGGAGTAACCCCCGCCTTGCTGCCCGCCTTGCTGGCTGCCGTCTTGGCCACCTTGGGGCTGGGCCCACGGGTCGTTCGAGGCGCCCCCACCGGAATTGCCACCCCCGCCGGAGTTGCCACCGGAGTAGCCGCCACCCCCGCCGCCCTGTCGGGTGGTGCGGGTGACCTTGGCGGTGGCGTACTTCAATGAGGGCCCGACCTCTTCGACGTCGAGCTCATAGACCGTGCGCTTCTCGCCCTCACGGGTCTCATAACTGCGCTGCTTGAGCCGGCCCTGCACGACGACGCGCATGCCCTTGACGAGGGACTCGGCGACATTCTCAGCCGCCTGGCGCCAGATCGCGCAAGACAGGAAGAGACCTTCGCCGTCCTTCCACTCGTTGGTGTTCTTGTCGAAGGTGCGCGGCGTCGAGGCGATCCGGAAGTTGGCGACCGCAGCCCCGGACGGGGTGAAGCGCAACTCGGGGTCGTCGACGAGGTTGCCGACCACGGTAATGACTGTTTCGCCTGCCATGTCAGGTCTCCTGCTTGAGTGACGTCGATAGTTGGATGCTCATAATGGCCGACCGGACCGACACCGCGCTGCGGTCATCCACAGGGCCATCGAGAACGGTCGGCTCCCGCGGTTGGCTCAGACGGTCGGACGGAGCACCTTGGTGCGCAGGATCGACTCGTTCAGGGTGAGCTGACGGTCGAACTCCTTGACCGTGGCCGGCTCGGCCTGGCAGGTGATCACGGCGTAGACGCCCTCGGCGTTCTTGTCGATCTCGTAGGCCAGCCGGCGGCGACCCCACACGTCGACCTTGTCGACCGAGCCGCCGTCCTTGCGGATGACGTTGAGGTACTTGTCGAGGGACGGCTCAATGGTCCGCTCGTCCAGACTGGGGTCAAGAATGACCATCACTTCGTAGAGACGCATAACGCGACCTACCTCCTTCGGACTAGGCGGCCACGGACTCTCCGTGGCAGGAGGAGCGCCGCCATCAGCGGCGGCAACGGCTCAGGATAACAGCGCTCGGACGGCCTGTGGAAATCGCGCCGCACCCATCGTCGGTCCCGCCTAGCGTGTCGCAGATGCGAGGGGAAACAGGCGGTGGTCCGGCACGGGGACGACGAGCCCGACGGGGCCGACCCCTGGCCGGGCGCTACTGCCTGGCCGACCAGATCGGCGAGGGCGGCATGGGCGCGGTCTGGCGTGCCCGCGACCTACGTACCGGGAGCTGGGTGGCCGTCAAGGTGCTCGGCCGTCACGAAGGTGTGGGGGCCGCGCTGTTGTTGCGCTTCGTGCACGAGCAGTCGGTGCGCATCCAGCACCGCCACATCGTCGCCCCGAGCGGCTGGGCGGCCGAGGACGACATCGTCGTGCTGACGATGGACCTGGTGCGTGGCGGTTCCGTCGAGACCCTGCTCCTCGAGCACGGAGCACTGCCGCAGCCCTATGTCGCGGCCCTGCTCGACCAGACCCTGCAGGCGCTCACGGCCGTCCACACGGCCGGCATCGTGCACCGCGACGTCAAGCCGGCCAACCTGCTCCTCGACGCCACCGGCAGCGGCCCGCCACGCCTGCGGCTGGCCGACTTCGGGGTCGCGGCCTCCGCCGCGGAGGCGCAACTGGGGCCCACGATCGGTGCGATCGGCACCGACGGCTATATGTCGCCCGAGCAGCTGCGTGGGGACACTCCGCATCCCCGCCAGGACGTGTACGCCGCCGGGGTCACCGCCATCCGACTGCTCACCGGCCACCTCCTTACCCACCGGTTGACCCGATCGGACCAGGGCGCACCCCCGGGTCAGCTGCGGTCGTTGTTGGACCAGATGACCGACCCCGACCCGCAGCGTCGTACTCCCGACGCGCGCACCGCACTGCACCACTTGCGTCGGCTCGGCCTCACCGGCACCCCCGAGACCGGCGCGGACAGACCCTTCGTCCCCGACCGGCTCGGACCGCCCCCGTCACGCTGGCGGCGCCCACTCCTAGGGTGAAGCCATGGACATCGGTGCGCACGTCGACCAGACCGACCCGATCGCCGAGGCGCAGGCGCGGCGGGCGCCGCTGGTGCAGTTCTTCCTCGGCGACCCGCAGAGCTACCAGGGCCCCGAGATCCGGTACGCCGCCGGGGCAACCGCGCTGGGCGAGGCGGCTCGCGCTGCCGGGGTCGCCCTCTACGTGCACGCGCCCTACATCATCAACGTCGCGACGACGAACAACCGGATCCGGATCCCGTCGCGCAAGCTGCTCCAGAAGCACGTCGACGCGGCCGCGGAGATCGGGGCCGCCGGGTTGATCGTGCACGGCGGCCACGTCAACAAGACCGATGAGGTGAAGACCGGTTTCGACAACTGGCGCAAGGCCATCGAGGCGACCGACCTGAAGATCCCGCTGCTGATCGAGAACACCGCCGGCGGCGACCACGCGATGGCCCGCCACCTCGACCGGATCGCCGGGGTCTGGGAGGCGATCGGCGCGGCCGAGGGCGCCGACCAGGTGGGCTTCTGCCTGGACACCTGCCACGCGCACGCCGGCGGCAACCCGATGGAGACTGTGGGGGCCGACGTGCTCGCGATCACCGGACGGATCGACCTGGTGCACTGCAACGACAGCCGCGACGACTTCGACTCGGGCGCGGATCGGCACGCCAGCCTCGGTGCGGGCCGGATCGACCCGGACCTGCTGGCCGCGGTCATCAAAGAGGCCGACGCCCCGGTCATCTGCGAGACCCCCGGTGGCCCCGAGGAGCACCGGGCCGATTTCGACTGGCTCAGAGCGAGACTGTGACCGTGACAGCGAGAGCGGCTGCAAGATCGACTGTGGGGCGAGCCGATAGCCTCGACCCCGTGATCAGCGTCCGCACCATCAATCCCGACGCCCACCTGAAGTTCTTACAAGCACGCTCCTCGGCCAGCTTCCTGCAGACCCCGGCATGGGCGAAGGTGAAGCCGGAGTGGGTGGCGGAGTCAGTCGGCTGGTTCGACGCCGACGAGCTGGTCGGTGTCGCCCTGGTGCTGCACCGCCAGCTTCCCAAGCTCAAGCGCTCGTTGGCCTACCTGCCCGAGGGCCCGCTCATCGACTGGGACACCGACGACCTCGCTGCCTGGCTGAACCCGTTGGCCGAGCACCTGCACGGCAACGGTGCCTTCGCCGTCCGGATCGGTCCGCCGGTGATCACCGAACGCTGGACCACCACCCAGATCAAGGACGGCATCGCCGATCCGCAGATCACCCGGCTCACCCAGGTGGCACCCGCCGAGCGCACGGTCACCGGCGCCCGGGTGGTCTCCCAGCTGCGCGAGCTCGGCTGGCGCGAGCAGGGCACCGAGGACGGGTTCGCCGCCGGCCAGCCGCGCCACAACTTCGCGATCCCGCTCGTCACCGACGACGGCACCCCCCTCACCGAGGCCCAGGTGCTGGCCGGGATGAACCAGTTGTGGCGCCGCAACATCAAGAAGGCCGACAAATCGAGGGTCGTCATCACCTCGACCGCAGCGACGGACTCCACCGAGCCGGCCGAAGCCCTGGCCGCCTTCCACGAGCTCTACGTGCTCACCGCCGAGCGAGACGGCTTCACCCCGCGCGGCCGGGAGTACTTCGAGGTGATGTACGCCGCGCTGAGCGCCGAGGACCCCGAGCGGATCAAGATCTGGCTGGCCCATCACGAAGACGACCTGGTCGCTGCCACCATCGCGATCCGGGTCGGCACCCACGCCTGGTACTCCTACGGCGCCTCCTCCACGGCCAAGCGCGAGGTCCGCGGCTCCAACGCCATCCAGCGGGCGATGATCCGCGACGCCCTGACCGCCGGGGCACACGTCTACGACCTGCGCGGCATTACCGAGACCCTGGACACCGAGGACCCCCACGTCGGCCTGATCCAGTTCAAGGTCGGCACCGGCGGTGAGGCGGTGGCGTACGTCGGGGAGTGGGACCTGCCCCTGAACCGACTGCTCTACAAGGCGTTCCAGACCTACCTGGCGCGGCGCCGATGAGTCTGACGCTGCGCGTGGACGGCGACCGATGGCGTGCGCACCTGCGCACGATGGTCGAGGCCGTCCCGGGGCTGACCCCGGTGATCAAGGGCAACGGCTACGGCTTCGGCAACGCCCGGCTGGCGCGTCGGGCCGCCTGGCTAGGCCTGGACACGGTGGCGATCGGGACCTACGGCGAGATCGAGGCAATCGCGTCCCGGTTCCCCGGTGATCTCCTGGTGCTCACCCCCTGGCGGCCCGGCGACCAGCAGTCGGGGCAGGCTGGACAGTCCGAGCTGGGCGCCGCCGTCGCCAAGCGGGTCGTCCACACCGTGAGTCGCCTCGCCGACCTCGAGGCGCTGGCCGAGCAGCAGCCCGATGCCCGGATCGTGCTCGAGCGCACCACCAGCATGCTGCGGCACGGCATGTCGGCGCCCGATCTGCGGGCCGCCGGGCGGGCTCTCGCCGACGAGGACGCGCTGCAGGGCCTGCGGCTGGAGGGCGTGGCTCTGCACCTGCCGTTGGCCCACGGCTCGCACGTCGCCGAGGTCGAGCGCTTGATGACCGACGTGATCTCGGCGAGTCTGAGCAGGCTCGGTCGACGAGGGGGACGCGGGGGCCAGACGATCTGGGTCAGCCACCTCGAGCCCGAAGAGCTGGCCAGACTGAACGTCGGCTTCGGTGACTTCACCTTCCGACCCCGGGTCGGCACCGACCTGTGGCTGGGCGATCGGGGGGCGCTGAGGGTCACCGCGACCGTGCAGGACGTCCACCCCGTCGAGCGCGGCGACGTCTTCGGCTACCGCGGCCGGACCGCGCCACGGGCCGGCTACCTGCTGGTCGTCAGCGGCGGCACCGCGCACGGCATCGGCCTGGAGGCCCCACTCGGGGACGCCTCGATCAAGAGCCGGGCCGCTACCGTGGCCCGCGGTGGACTCGACGCCGTCGGGTTCGTCCGCTCCCCGTTCTCCATCGGCGGCAAGCAACGACTGTTCGCCGAGCCGCCGCATATGCAAGCCTCGATGCTGTTCCTGCCGGGCCCCGGGGCCCCGGGGCAGGTGCCGCAGGTGGGCGACGAGGTCGACGTGCGCGTGCGCTTCACCGCCACCGACGTCGACCGCGTCGAGATCAGCTGACGCCGGAGGCCGGTCGCGCCGAGAAAGCCTCGTGTCGGGTCGGCTGGCGCACCGGGTCGTACGCCGGCTTCGCGATGTCGCGCACCACCAGCGCGACCAGCCACAGCTCGCCGGCGATCCGCAGAACGATCGCGACCCAGTAAGCGCCGGCGTCGCCGCCGTTGCCCGGGGCCAGGAACTCGCCCAGATACCACCAGACCGACGCGAAGTAGGCCACCTCGGCGGCCTGCCAGATCGCCAGGTCCCGCCACCGCGGCCGGGCCAGCACCGCCAGCGGCAGCAGCCAGAGCACGTACTGCGGGGAGTAGACCTTGTTGATCAGCAGGAACCCGGCCACGATCAGGAACCCCAGCTGCGCCAGCCGCGGGGTCTTCGGCGCGAGCAGACCCACCAACACGACACCGGCACACCACAACGCGAAGAACAGCAGCGACACGTCGTTGATGGCCGAAGCCGAGAAGGTCTTGTCCGTCGCCTGCGAGATCACCAACCAGATCGATCCCAGATCGGCCCCGCGCTCGGAGTTGAAGGCCCAGAAATGCCGCCACGGCGCGGGCCCGGTCAGGTAGGCGGGCGCGTTGGCCAGCACCCAGGCCAGCGCCGCGGCCAGGGTGGCCAGGCCGAGCTCGCGCCACTGGCGGCGGCGGATGCAGATGATCGCCAACCCACCCAGCAGGAACAGCGGATAGAGCTTCGCTGCGGTGCCCAGCCCGATCAGCACCCCGGTCAGCACCGGTCGCTCCCGGGCCCAGGCCCACAGGGCCCCTGCTACCAGCGCCACCGCCAGCAGGTCCCAGTTGATCAGTCCGGTCAGCAGCAGTGCCGGGGACAGCGCGAAGCCGGCCGCGTCCCACGGACGGTCGCGATGCACCCCGGCCAGCAGCCACGCCGCCAGCAGCGCCAGCGCGGCGAACCCGACGGCGTTGACCGCGACGAACAGCCCGGTCTCCTTGATCACCTGCGGATCGGCGTACAACGCGTCGACCTCACCCGCGGATCGAGCCTCGACGTCCGGCGACCCCGCGACCCAGTGGGTGACATAGGCGGCGCCCCAGGCCCACATGGAGATGCCGACGGGGTATTCCATCGCCTCGTAGCGGGCGCGCACCTGCTCGTCGTCGGAGTAGGGCCAGTTCAGCTCGGCGAACCCCCGCCCGCCGTAGAGGTAGGGCAGGTCGGAGTAGCACATGTGGATGTAGCGGGTCGTCGACCCCGACCAGTTGTCCTGGACGCAGTGGTTCTTCTGGCCCATCCCCAGCGCCATCGTGAGCACCACCAGGGCCAAGATCACCCGCACCGGAGTCCACCAGCGGTGCCGCCCGACGTGGCTGCCCGCCGGACCGCCGACTCGCTCGGTGAAGGCGGCGACCGCGGGGTCGTCGACGGACGGATGGACGCGCTCGTCGTGCGGGTCTCTCACCTGCTCAGCCCGCCGGGGTGGGATCCACTGTCGGGGGCGGAGGAGTCGGGGTCGGCGCGGGTGTCGGCGCGGGTGTCGGCGCGGGTGTCGGGGCGGGTGTCGGGGCGGGCGTCGGCGTCGGCTCCGGCGTCGGGGTCGGCTCCGGTGTCGGGGTCGGCTCCGGTGTCGGGGTCGGCTTGGGTGTGGGCGTCGGCTTCGGCTGGGGAGCAATCGACGTCGGCCTGGGGCTGGGCCTGCGGGTGGGCGCCGGGGATGGTGGCGCAGGAGTAACCGGCGCGGGTGCGGTGGTGGCGTAGGAGTGTCCGACCTCGGGCGCCTCGCCATCGACGTACGCCGGGTCCGGGAAGTCCTGGACCTCCAGGCCCTCCATCGCAGCAGTCATCACCGCCGTCCAGGTGCGGGCGGGGTAGTTGGCCCCGAAGTAGCCGGCCAGTCCGTTGTAGTCGGGCAGCCAGCCGTCCAACTGCTCGTCCCCGTCGCCGCGGACATACATCACCGCGGTCGCCAACTGGGGGGTGTACCCGACGAACCAGGACGACGACACGTTGCCGTCCTCATTGGTGGCCGTGCCGGTCTTGCCTGCCGCGGGGCGGCCCAGCGCCAGGGCCGCCGTGCCGGTCCCGGACGAGACGACCTGCTGCAGCGCGTACGACGTGTCGGCGGCGATGTCGCCGCTCAAGGCGCGAGAGTTGGATTTGTCAAAGGAATAGGTGGTCTCGCCATTGACGTCGGCGACGCTCTCGATGACGTGCACCTTGGCCCGCACTCCACCGTTGGCGATCGTGGCGTAGGCGTTGGCCATGTTGACCGGCGCGATGGTGGCCGAGCCCAGGGCGATGCTGCTGACCGGCTCGAGCCCGGGGCTGTTGTTGAGGCGATTGCTGCTGTCGATCTCGCGGTCCCACTTCGGGATGCCCAACGACTGCGCCGTCTCCATGATCTGCTCGGGACCGTCGGGGATCGACATCGTCAGGTCCGCGAAGGCGGTGTTGATCGACTCCTGGGTAGCGGTGCTCAGGCTGACCCCGCTGCCGTAGTCGTTGCCCAGACCGTCGCTGCCCGAGCCCTCGTTGACGACCCTGGGGCCGGTCCCGGACCCGTCGTAGTAGAAGGGGGAGTTGCCCTCGAAGGTGTCGTTGAGCGAGAAACCGGCCTTCAGCGCCGCAGCGACCGCGAACGCCTTGAAGGTCGACCCGACCTGACCGCCGGCCGTGGCCCAGTTGAGCTGGGAATCGATGTAGTCCTGGCCGCCGTAGATGCCGCGCAGCGCGCCGGTGCCGGGCTCGACCGAGGCCACCCCGACGTGCAGCTCGCTGTCCTTGATGCTCTCGGGTCGAACGGCCTCCACCCCCTGCTCGGCCGCGTCCATCGCATTCTGGGTGAAGGTCGTGATGACCCGCAGTCCGCCGCCGTCGATCTCCTGCTCGGAGTAGCCCAACGACGTCAGCTCGTCGCGCACCAGCTTCAACAGGTGACCGCGCTGGCCGCCGTACTGACTCTCGATCTCGAGCTCGGGGAAGTTCGGCAGTCGCCTCTGCGCCTGCTCAGCCTCCTCGGCGGTGATCGCGCCCTCCTCGGCCATCCCGGCCAGGGTGTAGTCGTAGCGCCCGCGCAGCGCGCGCTTGTTGGCTTTGCCGTTGGCCGGGTCGAACTGCGACGGGTTGTTGATCACGCTGGCCAGCGCCGCCGACTCGCGCAGCGACAGGTCTGCGGCGGGCTTGCCGAAGAAGGTCAGCGCTGCAGCCTGGATGCCGTAGGCGCCCCGGCCGAAGTAGATGGTGTTGAGGTAGCCCTCGAGGATCTCTTCCTTGCTGCGCTGCCGCTGGAGCTTCAGCGACAGCATCGCCTCGCGCACCTTGCGCTTGAGGCTGCGCTCCTGGGTCAGGTAGAGGATCTTGACGTACTGCTGGGTGATGGTCGAGGCACCCTGGGTGGAGTTGCCGCGGGCGTTGCTGAAGGCCGCCCGCAGGATGCCGCGCGGGTCGATGCCCTGGTCGGTCCAGAAGGTGCGGTTCTCCGCGGCGACGACGGCGTCCTTGACGTACTGCGGCATCTCGTCGAAGGCGATCGACTCACGGTTCTGGGTCGCGAACTGGCCGAGCTCCTCCTCGCCGCCGGCGTAGAAGATCCGGGTCGTCTGGGTCTCGAACTCGGCATTGGGATCGGGCACGTCGGTGCCGCGATACAGGATCACGAAGCCGGCGGCGGCGACCAGGGTGCCGACGACGAACAGCGCGACCAGCCACTTGACCACCCGCAGCACCCGTCGCCTGGTGGTGCCTGGACTTCGCAGACGCTTCGGCTTCTTGGTCACTGCCGGGTCGTCTGCCCTGCGCTTGGCACTCACTACCGCTATCCGCCTCATCGCCTGGATCTAAACCCGGAGTCCCGGGGTCCCGTCTACTGGCCGGGCGCGGGGTCCAATGTACGCAACGACGCACCGGGCCCGCGAAATGCACGTGGGGTGGATATATCGCTACGATAGGTCGGTGGCACGTCGGGCGGAAATCATCGAGCTAGCAGTCCTCGGGCTGTTGCACGAAGGACCCATGCACGGCTACGTGCTGCGGAAGCGGCTGAATCTGATGCTCGGCTGGGGTCGGGTGTTTTCCTACGGGTCGCTCTACCCCGCACTGAAGAAGATGCTCCGCTCGGCGCTGATCGAGGAGAGCCCGGGTGAGACCACCATCGTCACCCGCCGACCGAGGATCGTCTACGCCGTGACCGACGCCGGGCACCGCGAGTTCGAGCGGCTGATGGCCGAGGTCGGCCCGACTGCCTGGGAAGACGACAACTTCGACATCCGGTTCGCCTTCTTCTCCTCCACCGACATGGAGATCCGCCTGCGGGTCCTCGAGGGGCGTCGAATGCGGCTCCAGGAGCGGCTGGAGCGGGTCCAGACCCAGCTGTCGCTGACCCAGGCCGAGGTCGACCGCTATGCCGCAGAGCTGCAGCGCCACGGCGTGGAGTCGGTTGAGCGCGAGGTGCGCTGGCTGTCGGACCTGATCACCGCCGAACACAACGACCGGTCCCCACCATCAGAGCCCTCGGCCACCAGTCCCCCTCAGCCTGGCTGAGACAGCACAAGCCCAGCACCACATCGACAAGGTCCATCACAGGTTAGGAGAGCCCCGTGGGTTCAATTCGAGTAGCTATCGTGGGTGTCGGCAACTGCGCGACCTCCCTCATCCAGGGTGTCGAGTTCTACCGTGACGCCAACCCGGCCGAGACGGTGCCCGGGCTGATGCACGTCGCCTTCGGCGACTATCACGTCGGTGACGTGGAGTTCGTCTTGGCCTTCGACGTCGACGACAAGAAGGTCGGCAAGGACCTCTCCGAGGCCATCAACGCCTCGCAGAACAACACGATCAAGATTGCCGACGTCCCGACCCTGGGCGTCGAGGTGCAGCGCGGCCCGACCATGGACGGCCTGGGCAAGTACTACCGCGAGACGATCGAGGAGTCCGGGGCCGAGCCCGTCGATGTCGTGGCGGCCCTGAAGCAAGCCCGCGTCGACGTGATGGTCTCCTACCTGCCCGTGGGCTCTGAGAACGCCGACAAGTACTACGCCCAGTGCGCCATCGACGCCGGCGTCGGCTTCGTCAACGCGCTGCCCGTCTTCATCGCCTCCGACCCCGAGTGGGCCAAGAAGTTCACCGATGCCGGGGTCCCCATCGTCGGCGACGACATCAAGAGCCAGGTCGGTGCCACCATCACCCATCGGGTGATGGCCAAGCTCTTCGAGGACCGTGGCGTGGCGCTGGACCGCACCTACCAGCTCAACGTCGGCGGCAACATGGATTTCAAGAACATGCTCGAGC
>JBBPYJ010000023.1:0-16410 GCA_038200025.1 Propionibacteriales bacterium
CTGCCTGCGGGCGTCGGTGCTGGGATGCCCGACGATGTGGTCTGGGTGCCGGCCAACTCCTTCGGCAACGGCATCCTCGCCGACCTCGCCTCACCGGGCAGCCGCGTCACCCTTCGAGAAGCCTCGTCCCTGCTCCCCTCAGGACAAGCGACCATGGAGGCATGATGATCGACACGATGATCAGCACAGTGCTCGCAGCACCGGTGCTGGCGACCGCCGCAGACGAGGGACTCAGCGCCTTCGGCAAGGACCCTTGGTGGCTGATCATCATCAAGGCCGTCCTGGTCTTCGTGGTGCTGGTGCTGCTGACGCTGTTCAACATCTGGTTGGAGCGCAAGGTCGTCGCCCGGATGCAGAACCGCAGCGGCCCCAACGTCAACGGTCCGATGAGCCTCATCGACGCTCTGCGCGGTCGGCCGGTGGCCCGCAGCCGCCGGTTCCCGGGGACCGCGGCCCTGCAGTCGTTGGCCGACGGGGTGAAGCTGGCCCTGAAGGAAGACGTCATCCCCACGGCCGCCGACAAGGTCGTGTTCATCCTGGCGCCGATCATCGCGGTCATCCCGGCCTTCCTGACGTTCTCGGTGATCCCGTTCGGGCCCGAGGTGAACGTCCCCTTCAGCGACCGGACCACCCCCCTGCAGCTGACCGACATGCCGGTAGCCGTGCTCTTCGTGATGGCGGTCGCCTCGGTCGGCATCTACGGCATCGTGCTCGGCGGTTGGTCCTCGGGCTCGACCTACTCACTGCTCGGTGGGCTGCGCTCGAGCGCCCAGATGATCTCCTACGAGGTCGCCATGGGGCTCGCGCTGGTCGCGGTGTTCTTGTACGCCGGCTCGCTGTCGACCTCGGAGATCGTGGCCGCCCAGGAGGACCTGTGGTTCGGGCTGATCCTGGTGCCCTCGTTCGTGATCTATGTGATTTCGATGGTCGGGGAGACCAACCGGGCGCCCTTCGACATGCCCGAGGCCGAGGGTGAGCTGGTCGGTGGGTTCCATACCGAGTACTCCAGCCTGAAGTTCGCGCTGTTCTTCCTCGCCGAATACATCAACATGGCGACCGTCTCGGCGTTGGCCACCACGTTGTTCCTCGGCGGCTGGCGCGCTCCTTGGGGGATCGAGCAGCTGTGGGCCGGCGCCAACACCGGCTACTGGCCGCTGCTGTGGTTCTTCGCCAAGGTCATGCTCTTCGTGTTCTTCTTCATCTGGCTGCGCGGATCGCTGCCGCGGCTGCGCTACGACCAGTTCATGCACTTCGGCTGGAAGCGGCTGATCCCGATCTCGCTGGCCTGGATCGTCGCCGTCGCGACCATCCGCACCCTGACCCTCGAGGGCGGTGTCGACCGGCAGTGGCTGCTGATCGGGATCGGTGTGCTGGCCGCGCTCTTCTTGGTGCTGTTCTTCGTCGGCGACTCCAAGGCCGGCGACAACCCCGAGGCCCTGGACGGTCGAGCGGCCGACACACCCTTCGACGCCTACGCGGGCGGTTTCCCGGTGCCGCCGATGCCGGCCTCCGGCGCGGTTCGCGGCGCGGCCCAGCCCCTGACCTTCCACAGCGGTGTCGGCGACCCGGTGTCCGCTTCGACCAGCTCCGGTGAGGACAACTGATGGCCGCCAACGAGGACCCTAAACCAGGGCTGCGCGAGCAGTTCTGGGACCCGATCGCGGGTTTCGGAGTCACCTTCCGCACCATGTTCAAGAAGGTGGTCACCGAGCAGTACCCCTTCGAGAAGCAGCCCACGGCCCCGCGCTTCCACGGTCGCCACCAGCTCAACCGGTGGCCCGACGGGTTGGAGAAGTGCATCGGCTGCGAGCTGTGCGCGTGGGCCTGCCCGGCCGACGCGATCTACGTCGAGGGTGGCTCCAACTCCGACGCCGAGGACGGCGAGCGGTTCTCGCCAGGCGAGCGCTACGGCCGCGTCTACCAGATCAACTACCTGCGCTGCATCCTGTGCGGTCTGTGCATCGAGGCGTGTCCTACCCGGGCGCTGACGATGACCAACGAGTACGAGCTGGCCGACGACAACCGCGCGGACCTGATCTATGAGAAGTCCGACCTGCTGGCGCCGCTGCTGCCCGGCATGGAGCAGCCGCCGCACCCGATGCGACTGGGCACCGACGAGACCGACTACTACCGCGGCGACTACAGCCACACCCCCGCTGCAACGGGTGCCACCGCTGTGAGCACCGACGGGCACACCGAGAGGGGAGTCCACTGATGCTGTTCTGGTTCCTGGCCCCCATCATGGTCGCCGCGGCGCTCGGTGTCCTGGTGGTCCGCAAGGCCGTGCACGCCGCCCTGCTGCTGGCCGTGGTGATGATCAGTCTGGCCGTGCTGTACGCCGCGCTGGACGCGCCGTTCCTCTTCGCGGTGCAGATCATCGTCTACACCGGCGCGATCTTGATGCTCTTCCTCTTCGTGGTGATGCTGGTCGGGGTCGACGCCTCCGACTCGGTGGTGGAGACGATTCGCGGGCAACGCGTGATGGCCATCGTCGGCGGGGTGCTGCTCGGCCTGGTGCTGGTGTTGGCGATCGGTCAGATCAGCCTCGGCGCGGTCGTCGGGATGAACGAAGCCAACGCCGGCGGCAACGTCCAGGCGCTGGCCAACGTGATCTTCTCCGACTACGTCTTCGCGTTCGAGGTGACCTCCGGGCTGCTGATCACCGCCGCCCTCGGCGCGATGGTGCTCGCGCACCGCGAGCGCACCACACCCAAGCCCGGCCAGGCGGAGTACGCCGCCCAGCGGATGCGCGACTACGCCGCCACCGGCAAGCACCTCGGTCCACTGCCTTCGCCCGGTGTCTACGCCCGAAGCAACGCAGTGGACGCCGCGGCACTCCTACCGGACGGCACTACCGCCGAGTCCTCGATCTCCCGGGTGTTGGCCGCGCGCGGCACGGTGCGGTCGGTGACCGGACTGACCGATGACATCGACGAAGTGCAGCGTCAGCTCGGGATCTCGATGAAGGACCAACCCGAGGGTGGCGGCAAGACCGGTGCGCCCGCCAACACCGTCGAGGACGAAAACCAGGACAGCAATCAGGACAGCAATCAGGACTGGGGCCAGATCGACGATGAGGGGAGGGGGAAGCCGACGTGAACGAATACATCATCCTCTCCGCGATCTTGTTCAGCATCGGTGCCATCGGGGTGCTGGTGCGCCGCAACGCGCTGGTGGTCTTCATGTGCGTAGAGCTGATGCTGAACTCCTGCAACCTCGCGCTGGTGACCTTCGCCAAGCAGCACGGCAACCTCGACGGTCAGGTGGCCGCCTTCTTCGTGATGGTGGTGGCCGCGGCCGAAGTCGTGATCGGGCTCGCGATCATCATGACCATCTTCCGGTCTCGTCGCTCGGCCTCGGTCGACGACGCGAGCCTGCTGAAGTACTGAGGTGCCTTCGATGACAGTTCTTTACGCTGCCCTGCCCAGCCTCACCAACCTCGCTGGCTCTGAGGAGGTGGCCAAAATCCCTGTAGTCGCTCCCGGTGCTGCCGACGGGATCTTCGCACTGATGTGGCTGGTGATCGCGCTGCCGCTGCTGGGTGCGGTCATTCTGCTGGTGGGCGGTCCCCTGATGAAGGGCCGAATGGAGTCGTGGGGCCACCTGCTGGCCACCGCGCTGCCGGTCGGGTCGTTCGGGATCAGCGTGGCGATGCTCGTCTCACTGCTGGATCGTTCCGAGGAGGAGCGCCAGGTCGGCCAGCACCTCTTCACGTGGTTCCAGACCGGGTCCTTCGAGGTCGGCCTGGACCTGCTCTACGACCCGCTGGCGGCACTGTTCCTGCTGCTGATCACCGGTGTCGGCTCGCTGATCCACGTCTACTCGATCGGCTACATGGAGCACGACCCGAGACGGCGCCGGTTCTTCGGCTACCTCAACCTCTTCGTCGCCGCGATGCTGACCCTGATCCTGGCCGGCAACTACGTGGTGATGTTCCTAGGCTGGGAGGGCGTCGGGCTGGCGTCGTACCTGCTGATCGGCTTCTGGCAGCACAAGCACTCCGCCGCCGCGGCCTCGAAGAAGGCGTTCGTGATCAACCGGGTCGGCGACATCGGGTTGGCGCTGGCGATCGCGCTGCTGTTCGTGACCTTCGGGACGTCGTCATTCGCCGGCATCTCGGCGGCCTCCGGCGAAGCCACCGAGTCGACCCTGACCGTGGTCGGCCTGCTGCTCCTCCTCGGCGCCTGCGGCAAGTCCGCCCAGGTCCCGCTGCAGGCCTGGCTGCTGGACGCGATGGAGGGCCCGACCCCGGTGTCGGCGCTGATCCACGCCGCCACGATGGTGACCGCCGGGGTCTACCTGGTGGTCCGGTCCAACTTCATCTTCGAGCGTGCCCCGCACGCCCAGACCGTCGTGGTGATCGTGGCCGTGGTGACGCTGCTGTGGGGTGCGGTGATCGGGTGCGCCCGCGACGACATCAAGAAGGTGCTGGCCGGCTCCACGATGAGCCAGATCGGCTACATGATGCTCGCCGCCGGGCTCGGCGTCGCCGGCTATCCGTTCGCGATCTTCCACCTGCTGACCCACGGCTTCTTCAAGGCCAACATGTTCCTGGGCGCGGGGTCGGTCATGCACGCGATGGACGACGACGTGAACATGCGCCACTACGGGGCGCTGAGCAAGGCCACCCCGATCACCTTCGCCACCTTCGCAATGGGCTACCTGGCGATCATCGGGTTCCCTGGCTTCTCCGGCTTCTGGTCCAAGGACAAGATCATCGAGACCGCGCTCGCCGAGAACTGGATCGTCGGCCTATGTGCACTGATCGGTGCCGGTGTGACCGGTTTCTACATGACCCGGTTGATGCTGATGACCTTCTTCACCAAGAAGCGCTGGGCCCAAGGGGTGCACCCGCACGAGTCACCTGCGGTGATGACCGGGCCGCTGATCGCGTTGGCCGCGCTCTCGGTCCTGGGTGGGGTGCTCCTGCTCGGCGACTGGATCGTGGAATTCCTGGCTCCCGTCACGGGGGTGGCCAGCGAACACGAGCCGCCGCTGCCCGCGATCGTGATCACCTTGTTGGCGGTCGGCGTGGTCGCCATCGGCGTGGCTGCCGCCTGGTTCCTGGTCGGGCGGCACGAGGTGCCGCGTGAGGCGCCGCAAGATGTCTCGTTCGCCGTCCGAGCCGCCCGCGCCGACCTCTACGGGGATGCCATCAACGACAGCTTGGTTGTCGGGCCGGGCAAGTCCCTGGTCGGCGGCCTGACCACGATGGACGAGCACGGTGTCGACGGTGGTGTCGAAGGCGGGGCCTCGTTCATGGCCGGCCTGTCGGGGCGCCTGCGTCGCGTCCAGAACGGTTTCGTCCGCTCCTATGCCCTGTCCGTGCTCGCCGGCGCTCTGCTGATCGTCCTGGCCCTGCTGGTGGTGAACTTCTCATGAATGACTTCCCTTGGCTCACCACGCTGATCGTGGTGCCGCTGATCGGTGCCGTGGTCACCGGCGCGATGCCGCAGGTCCCCGGAGGACAGCTGGTCAAGCGGGTCGGCCTAGGCTTCTCGTTGGCCGCCCTGGTTGTCGGCGCGCTGATGGCCACCCAGTATTCGGTCGGCGGCGGTCTGCAGCTGAACGAGGTGCACGACTGGATCAAGCCGCTCGGTGTCCACTACGCCCTCGGGGTCGACGGCCTCGGACTGCTGATGATGCTGCTGACGCTGGTGTTGGTCCCGGTGGTGCTGCTCGCCTCCTGGTGGGACGCCGACGCCTCCGATGACTCCATTCACTCTCGGGCCACCCTGCCCGACGGCTCGACCCCGGCGGGCTCGGGCTCGTCGTCCAGCGTGAACGCCTTCGTCGCCTGGACGCTGGCGCTGGAAGCACTGTCGCTGGCCGTCTTCGCCGCGACCGACGTGTTCTTGTTCTACGTGGTCTTCGAGGCCACCTTGATCCCGGCGTACTTCCTGATCGGTGGCTTCGGCCGGCCCGGTCGGTCTCGCGCTGCGGTGAAGTTCTTGGTCTACCAGCTCGCCGGCGGTCTGATCATGCTCGCCTCGGTGATCGGGCTGTACGTCGCTTCGGCTCGCGCCGGCAGCCCGACGTACCTGCTGACCGAGCTGACCGCTCTGAACCTCGACGACACCACCGGCCGCTGGCTGTTCCTCGGCTTCTTCATCGCCTTCGCGATCAAGGCCCCGATGTTCCCGGTGCACACCTGGCTGGCCGACACCACCGAGAAGGCCACGACCGGCACCTCGGTGCTGCTGGTCTGCGTGCTGGACAAGATCGGCACCTTCGGGATGCTGCGCTTCTGCCTGGGACTGTTCCCGGAGGCCTCGCAGTGGGCCACCCCGGTCGTGGTGATCCTGGCGCTCATCTCGATCGTGTACGGCGCGCTGGTCGCCATCGGCCAGGACGACGTGCTGCGCCTGATCGGGTTGACCTCGCTGTCGCACTTCGGGTTCATCGTGCTGGGCATCTTCGTGTTCAACGCCAACGGCGGCAGCGGTGCGATCCTCTACATGGTCAATCACGGGATCGGCACGGCCGCGCTGTTCCTGATCGCCGGCTACCTGATCCGCCGCACCGGCACTCCGCTGATCAGTCGGATGGGGGGGCAGGAGAAGGCCACCCCCGTGCTGGCTGGGACCTTCTTGGTCGCTGGTCTGGCCGCGTGCGGTCTGCCCGGTCTGGCGCCGTTCGTCTCGGAGATGCTGGTGATCATCTCCGCCTTCGACCACGCCTGGTGGGCCGGTGCGACCGCGGTCAGCGGCATCGTGCTCGCCGCGATCTACATCCTGTGGATGTATCAACGCACGATGACCGGACCCGAGCCGGTCGCCCAACTGCCCGGCGTGGGTGACCTGAACGCCCGCGAGGTCGGTGCCGTCGCGCCGCTGCTGATCGGTCTGCTGGTCTTCGGCTTCTATCCGATGCCGGTGCTCAACGTGATCAACCCCTATGTCGAGGACACCCTGGTCCAGGTCGGGGTCACCGATCCCGGGCCTACGGTGCCGCCCGGCACAGAGATTCTCGACGAGGCTGAGGGAGATTCGAATGAATGACTTCGTCAAGCCGGTGATCGAGTACGCCGAGCTGTCGCCGCTGCTGATCGTCCTGGGCGTTGCCTGTCTCGGGGTGCTGGTCGAGGCGTTCGCGCCCCGACGACTGCGCTTCGTGATGCAGACCGTGCTGACCATCGGTGCCCTGGTGGTCGCACTGGTCGCGACCATCTGGGTGGGCACCGGCCTGGACACCTTCCTCGATGCTGAGGGGGGAATCGCGGCCCGCGGGTTGATCGGTGCCAACGGCACCATCGCCGTCGACGGACCCACGCTCTTCCTGTGGGGTCTGGTGCTGATCTTCGCGATCCTCGGGGCGATGCTTTTCGCCGAGCGAGCCCTGGAAGGCGGCGTCTCGGCGTTCTCCGGCCAGGCATCCGCGCTGCCCGGCACCGATGCCGAGCGCGACGCCTCGACCCGGGGCATGGAGCACACCGAGGTCTACCCGCTGCTGCTGTTCTCAGTCGCTGGAATGCTGCTCTTCCCGGCATCCAATGATCTGCTGACGATGTTCGTCGGGCTCGAGCTGCTGTCGCTGCCGCTCTACCTGCTGTCCGGCCTGGCGCGTCGTCGCCGGCTGCTCAGCCAGGAAGCGGCGATGAAATACTTTCTGCTGGGCGCCTTCTCCTCGGGCTTCTTCCTCTACGGTGTGGCCCTGCTCTACGGGTACGCCGGCTCCATGGAGTTCGCCGCGATCAACGAGGCGACCCGCAACGACGTGGCCAACCAGGGCCTGCTGCTGACCGGCATCGGGATGCTCTCGGTCGGCCTGCTGTTCAAGGTCGGGGCCGCGCCGTTCCAGGCCTGGACCCCCGACGTCTACCAGGGTGCGCCGACCCCGGTCACCGCGTTCATGGCCGCCGGCACCAAGGTGGCCGCGTTCGGCGCGATCCTGAGGGTCTTCTACGTCGCCTTCGGTGCCGACCGCTGGTCCTGGCAGCCGATGATGTGGATCGTGGCCATCTTGACGATGGTCGTCGGATCGGTGCTGGCCCTGACCCAGACCGACGTGAAGCGGCTGTTGGCCTACTCCTCGGTGGCGCACACCGGCTTCCTGCTGACCGGGGTGCTGGGGCTGCAGGCCAGCGGCGACCTTGCCATCGGCCAGATCACCTCGCTGCAGGCGGTGCTGTTCTACCTCGCGACCTACGGCTTCGCCACCCTGGGCGCCTTCGCCGTGGTGACGATGGTCCGCGACTCCGGCGGCGAGGCGACCGCGTTGAGCCGCTGGGCCGGGTTGGGCAAGGAGGCTCCGGTGGTTGCCGGCGTCTTCGCGTTCTTCCTGCTCGCGATGGCCGGGATCCCGTTGACCTCCGGCTTCATCGGCAAGTGGGCTGTCTTTGCTGCCGCCCTGTCGGCGGGAGCCTGGCCGGTGGTGCTGGTGGCGATCGCGATGAGCATCGTGGCGGCCTACTTCTACGTGAAGGTGATCGTGCTGATGTACTTCGCCGAGCCAGAAGGTGCCGGCCCATCGGTCACGCACCCGTCGTTCCTGACCGCCACCACGGTCGGGTTGTGCTCGGCCGCGACGTTGGTGCTGGGCATCCTGCCCGGCCCGCTGCTGGACCTTGCAGCCCGTGCGGGAGAATTCATCAGGTGAACACCGCGCTGGCCCTTCCCGTGGTCGACGACGCGCTGGCCGACCGGCTCGAGGAGCGGCTGGGGTTCGTCGAGGCGGAGCTGATGCGGCACGTGCAGGGCCGCACCGCCTACGTCACCGCAGCGGCGTCGCACCTGCTGGAGGCCGGCGGCAAGAGGTTCCGGCCGCTGCTGGTGCTGCTGGCCGCCGAGGCCGGCGCGCATCCGGACAACCCCGAGGTCGTGGACGCGGCCTGCGTCGTGGAGTTGACCCACATCGGGTCGCTCTACCACGACGACGTGATGGACGAGGCGACCCTGCGTCGTGGAGCCGACTCGGCCAACGCCCGCTGGGACAACCACGTCGCGATCCTGACCGGGGACTTCTTGTTTGCGAAGTCCTCCGAGCTGACCGCGGGGCTGGGTCCGCAGGCGGTGCTGATCCAGGCGCAGACCTTCGCCCGGCTGGTCGAGGGTCAGATCCTGGAGACCGTCGACCCCGAGCCCGGTCAGGACCCGCTCGCGCACTATCTCGACGTGGTGGCCGGCAAGACCGGCTCGTTGATCTCGGCCTCGGCCCGCTACGGCGCGATCTTCGGCGGCGCGACCGAGGAGGTCGAGATGGCCCTGACGTCGTACGGCGAGATCGTCGGCGCCGCCTTTCAACTCTCCGACGACATCCTCGACATCGCCGCGGACTCCGACGAGTCTGGCAAGACCCCGGGCACGGACCTGCGTGAAGGTGTCCCGACGCTGCCGGTGCTGATGGCCCGCGCCTCCACCGATCCCGCCGACGCCCGGCTGCTCGAGCTGCTGGCTGCCGACCTCACTGACGACGACCTCCACGCCGAGACGCTGGATCTGCTGCGCAAGCACCCCGCGATGACGCAGGCCCACGACTACGTGGTGGCCCGGGCCACCGAAGCCAAGGCGCTGCTCACCGTGCTGCCGATCGGCCCGGTCCGCACCGCCCTGGAGACCTTCGCCGACCTCGTCGCCACCCGCACCGCCTGACCCCCGCCGACCAGGCAGTCATAGGCACAGAAAACCCGCCGAGCGGGCACTTGCTCCCACGTGAATGGCGTCGAGCGGGCACTTGCACCCGCCTGTCTCTCCTCAGAGGGAGGCCAACAGTCGGCGTGCCGCGAGGCGGGTGTCCATCAGGACACCGGCCACCGACAGCCCCTCGACATATGAGGTGGACTCGGTGGCCAGCGGCACCCAGCCGGTCGGGTCGTCGGCGCGCCGCCACGGCAGCACCAGGTGCAGGGTGCCGGTCGTCAGGACTCGCCGGTTGTGTCGACCCGCCAAGGCACCGGTGCCGTGATCGATGACGCCGTGGGAGACATAGACGTAGTTGTTGCCCAGCGGACCGGAATCCCGCAGGTGGACGACTGCCCGGCCGTCATCGGCCAGCCGGGCTCGCAGACCCGTGTGCGCCAGCCGCCCGAGCATCGTCAGCTTCCGTGGCCGGGAGCTGGGTCGGCGTGGGTCGAGCAGCACGACCCAGCCGTACCGGAAGGCCTCTGCAGGCTCGCTGGCCAGGTCGAACCGCCGGTCCACCGCGGACCAACCGCGGCCGGCGCCACCCAGGCCGTAGCGCTCGAACGAGGCGCTCAGCGTCGGGTCGATCGCCGAGCAGATGTCAAAGTACGACGCGAAGTCGCCCTCCGCGGAGAGCGCAGCACCCCACGGGGTGAGGGTCCCGACAGTGTGTCCGAGGGTGCCGGCCACCAACCGACCTGAGGGATCATCGCTGGTGCGGAGTCGGCGATCCCCGGCGACCGGGCCGGTCATCTTGCATAGGGTCGTCCCGTGCACGCGGCGGTTGTGCGAAGCGCCGGCGGCCTCGGCGACCTCCCAGCCGCCGGAGCGGCGACGGCGCCGCAGCGTCACCACGGACAGTCCATGGCTGGCCATCGAGATCTTGATCGCGGCCGCGTCGTCGATGCTCCCCGGGAGCGGCAGGACTCCCGCCTGGTGGGAGTGCGCGCCAATCCACAGCGCTCGACGCGAGCTCAGGTGCAGCAATCCGAGCGAGTCGACCCCGAAGCCGACCTGTGCGGCTGCCGCCCGAGCGGTGTGCGCGGTCGCCCGGAACGGCGGCGCCTCGGGCAGCACCCGGTCACCCCACGCGAAGCTCAGGTCCTCAGCGGTGAGCGGCGGCGTACGCCTGGTCGAAGTCGGGGAGGTCGGGGAGGTCGGGGAGGTCGGGGAGGTCAGGGCCACACCGTCAGCGTGTGGGACGGTGATGACGCGGCCGCGACCCGCAGATGGCCGGCAGGTGAACCTTGGGCCAGGGTTGGTGGCAGCTCAAAGCGCGCTGGCTCGCGCAGTGAGCCTCAGTTGTCGACGCCGGTGGCGCAGCGCTTCAAAGGTGAACACGACCAGCGCACACCAGACCAGGACGAAGCCGACCCAGCGCCCGGCGGGCATGTCCTCGCCGAACCACAGCACCCCCAGCGCGAACTGGAGGATCGGCGCCAGGTACTGAAGCAGCCCGAGGGTTACCAGCGGCACCCGCACCGCGGCCGCGCCGAAGCAGAGCAACGGGATCGCGGTCACGATGCCGGTGCTCATCAGCAGCGCAGCATGCCCGATCCCGTGGGCGCCGAAACCGGACTGACCCTGGGTCCACAGCCAGATGAGGTACGCCGCGGCAAGCGGCGCGACCACCGCGGTCTCGAAGGCCAGCGACTCCACCGCCTGGACTCCGGCGGTCTTCTTGGCCAGCCCGTAGGTGCCGAATGAGAAGGCCAGGATCAGTGCGATCCAGGGCGGCCGCCCGTAGTCGACGGACAGCACCACGACCGCCACCGTGGCTACCCCCATCGCGGCCCACTGCAGCGGCCTCAGCCGCTCCCCAAGAACCACGATGGCCATCAGCACGGTGACCAGGGGGTTGATGAAGTAGCCGAGCGAAGCCTCAACGACCCGACCGCTGGTAACGGCGTAGATGTAGGTGGCCCAGTTGAGCGACACCGTGACCGCCGCCAGGGTCAACAGGGCTCGGGTCCGCGCAGTGGTGACGATGGCACGGAACTGGCTGGTCCGTCGGACCACGACGACCAGCAGCCCCATCGTGATCGCCGACCAGAGGATCCGGTGCGCGAGGATCTCGAACGACCCACCCGGCTCCAGCAGCGGGAAGTAGAGCGGGAACCCGCCCCACAAAGTGTAGGCCGTGACTCCGTACAGCAGCCCCTTGCGTGATTCGTGCACGATCCCTAGACCACGGTCCAGGTATCGCCCCCGTTGATCAGCGCGGTCAGTCGGTCCTCGGGTGCGCCGGGCACCGACTGGCCGGCGACCCGAAGCTGATCGCGGGTGAGGTCGTCGTACGTCGCCCGCTCGACCTGGCGGAAGATCCCGATCGGTGAGGTGTTGAGGTAGCCCGAGTCGGTCAGCCGCGACAGCGCGAAGGCGATGGTCGGGTCCTCACGATGGGCGTCGTGGACCATGATCGCTTCGGCGCCGACGTCGGCAACCTCGGCGACCCGCACCCCTCCGGAGTCGGCATCGCGGACCAGCCCGAGGGTGTTGTCCACGCCGAAGAGGATCGGCTCGCCGTGCACCAGCGGGATGATCGCCTGGGCCTTGGTGTCGGGAGACTTGATGGCGTCGAAGGCCCCGTCGTTGAAGATCGGGCAGTTCTGGTAGATCTCCACGAACGACGTGCCGCGGTGGGCCGCCGCCGCGGAGAGGACCGCGGTCAGGTGCTTGCGGTCGGAGTCGATGGTGCGGGCCACGAAGGTGCCTTCGGCGCCCAGCGCCAGCGACACCGGGTTGAACGGGAAGTCCACCGAGCCCATCGGGGTGGACTTGGTGACCTTGCCCGGCTCGGACGTGGGGGAGTACTGACCCTTGGTGAGCCCGTAGATCCGGTTGTTGAACAACAAGATCGTCATGTTCACGTTGCGCCGCAGCGCATGTATCAGGTGGTTGCCACCGATCGACAGCGCGTCGCCGTCCCCGGTGACCACCCAGACCGACAGATCCGCCCGCGAGGTGGCCAGGCCGGTGGCGATCGCCGGAGCGCGGCCGTGGATCGAGTGCATGCCGTAGGTGTCGAGGTAGTAGGGGAACCGCGACGAGCAGCCGATGCCGGAGATGAACACGATGTTCTCGCGGCGCAGGCCGAGATCCGGCAGGAAGCCCTGGACGGCCTTGAGGACCGCGTAGTCACCGCACCCCGGGCACCAGCGGACCTCCTGGTCGGAGGTGAAGGTCTTCCCGGTCTGGGTGGGCGCGTCGTCGTCGAGTCGGGGCACCGACTCGGTGCCGTTGCGCAGTCCGGGGAACGGCAGACCCGATGGGTTGGGTGTGTCGGTGGCCGTGTTGTCGAACTCAGCGGGGGTGCTCACTCGGGCTCCTTCTGGGCGTGTGCCCCGTGCGCCACGGTCTGCCCGTGGACGCCGAGGTCGACGGTGATGCCTTCGGCCGCGGCGACCAACTCGCCGATCGCGTTGGCCAGCGAGGCCGCCTTCAGCGGCAACCCCCGGACCTGGTTGTAGCCGACGGCGTCGACCAGGTAGCGGGCCCGGATCAGCAGGGACAGCTGGCCCAGGTTCATCTCGGGGATCAGGACCTTGTCGTATCCCGCCAGCACCTCACCCAGATTGCGGGGGAAGGGGTTGAGGTGGCGTAGGTGCGCCTGCGCGACGTCGTAGCCGGCGCGGCGTACGCGACGACAACCGGCGCCGATCGGACCGTACGTCGACCCCCAGCCGAGCACCAGCACCTTGGCCCGCCCCGAGGGGTCGTCGACCTCGACCGAGGGGATCGAGTCCGCGATCCGGTCGATCTTGGCGGCCCGGGTGCGGACCATGTAGTCGTGGTTGGCCGGGTCGTAGGAGATGTTGCCGTGACCATCGCCCTTCTCCAGGCCGCCGATCCGGTGCTCGAGGCCGGGCGTGCCCGGGATCGCCCACGGTCGGGCCAGGGTCTCCTCGTCACGCAGGTAGGGCCAGAACTCGGTCTTGTCCTCCCCGTCCTTGCCGGTGGACGACTTCTGGTTGTGCGCCGTCGCGAACGCCGGGTCGATCAGCGGGGTCTCGTCGAGGTCGGGCACCCGCCACGGCTCGGAGCCGTTGGCCAGGTAACCGTCGGACAGTAGCAGTACGGGGGTCCGGTAGGTGATCGCGATCCGGGCGGCCTCGATGGCCGCGCCGAAGCAGTCGCCGGGCGACTGCGGGGCCACGATCGGCACGGGGGCCTCGCCGTTGCGCCCGAACATCGCCTGCAGCAGGTCGGCCTGCTCGGTCTTGGTCGGCAGTCCCGTCGAGGGTCCGCCGCGCTGCACGTCGATCACCAGCAGCGGCAGTTCGGTCATCACCGCGAGCCCGATGGTCTCGGACTTCAAGGCCACGCCGGGGCCGGACGTGGTGGTCACGCCGAGGTGCCCACCGAAGGCCGCGCCGAGGGCTGCGCCGACGCCGGAGATCTCGTCCTCGGCCTGGAAGGTGGTGACGCCGAAAGCCTTGTGCTTGCTGAGCTCGTGCAAGATGTCTGAGGCTGGGGTGATCGGGTAGGACCCGAGGAAGACCGGCAGACCGGACCGTACGCCGGCCGCGACCAGCCCGTAGGCGAGCGCGAGGTTGCCGGTGATGTTGCGGTAGGTCCCCGCTGGCATGATGGCCGGCTTGACCTCGTACTGCACGACGAACGTCTCGGTCGTCTCACCGAAGTTCCAGCCGGCCTTGAAGGCGGTGATGTTGGCGTCCCGGATCGGCGGCACCTTGGCGAACCGGGTAGCCAGGAACGTCAGCGTCGTCTCGATCGGACGCCCGTACATCCACGACAGCAACCCGAGGGCGAACATGTTCTTGGCCCGCCCGGCGTCCTTGCGCGACAGCCCGAACTCCTTGACCGCGGCCACGGTCATCCCGGTCAGGTCGAGCTTGTGCACGGCGAACTCCGACAGCGTCTCGTTGTCCAGCGGGTTCTCGGCGTACCCGGCCTTGGTGAGGTTGCGGGCGCTGAAGTCGTGGGTGTCGACGATGATCGACGCGCCGCGGTTGAGGTCGCCGATGTTGGCCCGCAGCGCTGCCGGGTTCATCGCCACCAGTACGTCGGGGGCGTCGCCGGCGGTCAGGATGTCGTGGTCGGCGAAGTGCACCTGGAACGACGAAACCCCCGGCAGGGTCCCCTGAGGAGCCCGGATCTCGGCCGGGAAGTTCGGCAGGGTCACCAGGTCGTTGCCGAACGCGGCCGACTCGTGGGTGAACCGATCGCCGGTCAGCTGCATCCCGTCGCCGGAGTCCCCGGCGAACCTGATGATGACGCGGTCGAGTTGCTGGACCTGCTTGCTCAACCTGGGCCTACTTCTTCCTCGACTACGGACTCGAGCGCCACACCGGGCGCGGTGCTGACCACTTTAGTCCGGGCCGGCACAACTTCTGGGAGTGGTCCGGTCCGCAGCTGACTCAGGACATCAGGGCCTGGTCTATGACGTAGATCATCGCGTCCGATCAAGATCGGAGGGTCGCAACCGTCCTCGCACCATGTGGTGACCGAAGAACCGCCGGGCCACCGCTTCGTCGAGGACGATGTCGCCGCGGGTGTCGAGCGGCAATGCGTTGACGGCCTTGTTGGTGGGGATGAAGAACGTGACGTCCTTCTCCTTCCCGAGCCCGACCTGTTCCATAGTGCCGAAGGAATCACGCAACGACGCGGATGACCCGACGAAGAGCCAGGTCGGCATCGTCTTCACGTCCCGAAGGGGGAGGTCCACCGCGTCGGAGTATCGATCGCAGCCAGGACCGAACGGCTTGTCGTCGGCGAACGACACAGGCTCGGCCTCGGGTCCGGGGGCCGACGACGTCGCGGCGCTGTCGGGCTGACTCGGCTCGGCCGAGGGCTATGCCGTCTCGTCGGTATCAGCGCACGAGGCGGTCGCGGCTACCGCCGTGAGTGCGACGGCGGCGGCCAGGCGGCCAGGCGGCGCAGGGGCAAGGCAGTCATCGGCTCGAGCTCAGCGGTAGTTGGTGGACCGGGCCGGAGTGCTCGGTGAGCCGCGGTGGGGGCCGGTTGAGGGTGAATCAGGGTCCGGCTCGTACGCCGCTTGGTGGTCGATCACGGCTGCTCCTCGATCTCTTGCGGACTCACTGCGGACTCGGAGAGGCTCGCCGGAGTGGCCTGAAGTGTCCCCGCCGTGCGTCATGATGGAGTATCACCAGCCCGACGAGAGGAGGCAACCGTGACCGTTCTCGAGGCCGAGTCGGCCGTCGACAAGTTCGACGCACCGCTCTACACACAGGCCGAGGCGTCGCGCTTCCTGGGCCTCTCCGAGTCGACGTTCCGCAACTGGTCGCGCGGCTATCACTCCGTCATTCAGGGCCGAGAGGTCACTCGGCAGCCGGTGATCACCGCCGTCGGGAAGGTGGGCCAACGAGGTCCGGCGATCCCCTTCATTGGACTCGCCGAAGGTTACGCACTCGCGGCGATCCGCCGGACTGGCGTCCCCCTGCAGCGCATTCGCCCAGCGCTGGAGCGGCTAAACACCGAGATGGGCGTTGAACACGCACTTGCCTCCGAGAAGCTCTTCACGGACGGTGTCGACGTTCTATTCGACTACGCCGGCAAGGCCGGGGGGGACGAAGCAGCCGCGGTGCGCGAGCTCGTCGTTGTGCGCCACGGACAGCGAGTCTTCCCCGAAGTGGTATCGGGCTACCTGCAGCGCATCGTGTTCGGCGCCGACGGGTTCGCCACCGCGCTTCCGCTCCCCGGCTTCGAGCACGCACACCTGGTTGCCGACGTCCGCCGTTCGTTCGGACAGCCGATCTTCACCCACGGTGGAGCGCGGCTTGAGGACGCCCTCTCGCTGTTCCGGGCA
>JBBPYJ010000024.1:0-15478 GCA_038200025.1 Propionibacteriales bacterium
ACCGACGCGGCCCCGGCGGACCGCTGAAAGCGTCGATGGTGCTCTTCGCGCTCGGGCTGCTGGTCTGCGGTACGGCGCCGTCCATGGAGGTGCTGATCGTCGGGCGGCTGCTGCAGGGGTTCGGCGGTGGTGCCCTCATCGTCGGCCTGTACGTCGTCGTGGGGTTGCGGTATCCCCCAGCCCTGCAGCCGTCGGTCTTCGCCAGCTTTGCGGCGGCCTGGGTGCTGCCGTCGCTCTTCGGGCCCGCGCTGGCCGCGGCGGTGGCGGGCGCCTTCGGGTGGCGGTGGGTCTTCCTCGCGGTCGTGGCGCTGGTCGGACTCGCCGGCGTGTTGATAACACCGACGCTGCGCGGCCTCTCGAACCACGACGACCGAGAGGAGCAGGCCCGGTCGCGCCGGCTGGCTTGGTCGGTCGTCGCCGCGATCGCCGTGCTGGCCCTAGAACTGCTCGGCTCCGCGGCCGGCGCCCTCGCGCTGGTGGCCGTCCCGGCCCTCGCCGTACTCGGTGTCGCGGTCCGCCCGCTGCTGCCTGTCGGCACCTTGGTGCTCGCGCGCGGGCTGCCCGCGACCATCGGCACTCGGGGACTGCTCGCCGCCTCGTTCTTCTGCGCCGAGGCCTACATCGCCTTCGTGCTCCAGGACCGTTGGGGTCTCACGCCCGCTCGCGCGGGACTCGCTTTGACCGTCGTCGGTGTCGTCTGGGCCGGTTCCAGCCAGGTGCAGGCGTGGCTCGGTCACCGGGTCAGTGACGCGCGCGCGATGCGGGTCAGCACGCAGCTGGTGCTGCTCGGGACAGTGGCCCTTTCGGCGGTGGTGTGGTGGCACCTGCACCCCGCATTCGCGGTGGCGGCGTACGCCGTGGCGGGGGCCGGGATGGGCTTCGGCTATCCGCGCACCGGAGTCGCGATGCTGGCCGCGTCGAGACCGGAGGACCGCGGCTTCAACTCGTCGGCCCTCACGGTCGCCGAGGCGTTGGGTGGTGCGCTCGCCCTCTCGCTGTCTGGGGTGGCATTCTCCGTAGCCCAACGGGTGGGCGCGGACCCGTTCCTCGCCGCGTTCGGGGTAGCCGTGGCCTGCGGCGTCCTCGGGATCGTGGCGGGCCGCGGCGCCGCCGTACCGGAATAGTCCCTGACCCCAACTAGCACGGCACCGCACCGACCGTCGATCCGAGGAGTCCCGTGGATCCCGCCGTTCAACCCGCCGTCCAACCCGCCGTCCCGCCCGCCACCCGGCCTCTGCGAGCGCTCTGGGAGCGCTACGCCCGCTACCGGGCCCGCTTCGTTTGGGCGGTGACCTTCTCGGTCATCAACAAGATCGCCGACGTGGTGCCTGAGCTGCTGATTGGTGCTGCGGTCGACGTCGTCGTCCGCGGGGACGCCTCGATCGTGGCCGAGATGCTCGGCGTCGAGTCCCGCTACCACCAGCTCGCGTGGCTGGCCGGTATCAACGCCGTCATCTGGATCATCGAGTCGGCGAGCGAGTACGTCGCGGCGGTGCTGTGGCAGGGTCTTTCCCAGGGGGTCGAGCACGACCTTCGGGTCGAGGCCTACGACCACGCCCAGCACCTCGACCTCGGGTGGCACGAGTCGCGGCCGCAGGGGGCCACCCTGGCCACCCTCAACGACGACGTCAACCAATTGGAGCGGTTCCTCGACATCGGCGCCCCGGCGATCCTTCAGACGGCCCTCAATGTGCTGCTGGTGGGTGTGGTGTTCGCAGTCTCGTCGTGGATGCTGCTGACCCTCGCCTTCCTCCCGATCCCGGTGATCATCGTGGGTTCGCTGGTCTTCCAGCGTCGCCTCGAGCCGCTCTACGACCGGGTCCGCGGAGCCGTCGCCGACCTGTCCGGTGCGCTGTCGGCCAACCTCGGCGGGATCGCCACCATCAAGGCATTCACCGCCGAGGACCGCGAGCGCGAGCGCATCAGCCGAGTGTCGGCGGCCTACCGTGAGGCCAACACCGACGCGATCCGCTCCTCGGCCGCCTTCGTCCCGCTGGTGCGGATGGCGATCCTGTCCGGCTTCACCTGCACGCTGCTGCTCGGGGGGTGGGCCACCCTGCGCGGAGACCTCGAGGTCGGCCTCTACTCGGTGCTGGTCTTCATGACCCAGCGACTGCTCTGGCCGCTGACCGACGTCGCCGAGGTGCTCGACCTCTACCAGCGCGGCCGCGCGTCGACCAGCCGGATCCTCGGGCTGCTGGCCGTGCCGGTCACCGTCCCCGCTGGCGAGATGGTGCTCGCCAAGCCGATCGCCGGCCGGATCGACTTGCGCGGGGTGCGCGCGGGGTACGCCGACGGGCCCGACGTGCTCCACGACCTCGACCTCGTCGTCCCGGCAGGAGAGACCCACGCCGTGGTCGGCCCGACCGGGTCGGGCAAGTCGACCCTGCTCCGGCTGGTGCTGCGCTTCGACGACCCGCGCGACGGGGCCGTGCTGCTCGACGGCCAGGACGTGCGTGACCTCGACTGGGACTCACTGCGCGGCTCGATGGGGTACGTCGCCCAGGACGTCTTCCTCTTCGCCGGCTCGATCGCCGACAACATCTCCTACGGCGCCCCGCACGCGACCCGCGACGACGTACGCCGCGCCGCCGCGCAGGCCGCCGCCCTGGACGTCGTCGAGGCGCTGCCAGAGGGTCTCGACACCTGGGTCGGCGAGCGCGGCAGCACGCTGTCCGGTGGCCAGCGGCAGCGACTCGCGCTGGCCCGGGCGCTGCTGCGGGATCCGGCCGTGCTGGTCCTCGACGAGGCCACCAGTGCGGTGGACAACGAGACCGAGGCGGCCATCCAGCGGTCGCTCGCCGAGGTCGCGGCCCGGCGTACGGCGCTGGTCGTGGCGCACCGGCTATCCACCGTTCGGCATGCTGACCGGATCTGGGTGCTCGACGCCGGCCGGATCACCGAAAGCGGCACCCACGACGAGCTGCTCGACCTCGGCGGCGCGTACGCCGCGCTCTGGCGGGTGCAGACCGGCGAGGCCGTCGCGCACCGGGCCTGAAAACTTCTAGCCGCCCACCCCAGGCCCGATAGTCCCTAGCGGGAAGCACCAGTTGTCGCCCGGAAACGGTGCTTTCTGCTAGGGACTATCCACTCGGGGCTGGGGCTGGGGCTGGGGCTGGGGCTGGGCTGGAACTGGGCGGGGTGGAGCGTCAGCGGACCTGGCGTACCTTGAACTCGAGCGCCGGTGCGGCGATCGCGTCCTGGGCAGCGATCAGCCGCAGCTCGCGCTCACCCGAGTCCAGGGTCGCCTCCAGCACGGCGAAGACCGAGGACGCGGTGCTGGCAAGTGCCTCGGCAGGGGAGTCGGTGGTGCGAAGATGCGCGGTGAAGAGAGCAGCGGTCAGGTCGCCCGACCCGTTGGCCTTGATCGGCAGCCGGGGGGTCTGCACCAGCCACGCACCGTCGCCGTTGACGGCCAGCATCTCGATGGTGTCGTCGGGCCGGTCGGCGCGCTCCACGGAGGTGACGAGCACGGTCGCCGGACCCATCGCGCGGGCGGCGTCGGCCGACTCCAGGATCTCGTCCAGGGTCTTCGGCTCGGTGTCGGTGAGGAACCCGAGCTCGAACTGGTTGGGGGTGATAAGCTCCGCGGCCGGCACTACCTTCTCGCGGATGATCGGGGGGATGGCCGGGTCCACGAAACAGCCCGAGGTGGCGTTGCCCATCACTGGGTCGCAGGTGTACGTCGCGTCCGGGTTGGCTGCCTTCACCTTGGCCACCGCCTCGATGATGACGTCGGCGATCCCGGCCCCACCCTGGTAGCCCGACAACACCACGTCGCAGGAGCCCAGTACGCCGCGGTCCTCGATCCCGGCGATCACCTCGCGCACGTCGTCGGGGGGGAGCAGCGGCCCGCGCCAGGCGCCGTACCCGGTGTGGTTGGAGAACACCACCGTCGACACCGGCCACACCTCGTGGCCCAACCGCTGCAACGGGAAGACCGCTGCGGAGTTACCGACATGGCCGTAGGCGACCGAGGACTGAATGGACAGGAAGCGCATCTGGCCATCCTGTCACTCCCACGGGGACTATCCCGAGGGGTCAGGCGCGGATCGACCAGTCGATCGGGTCGGCACCGGAGTCGGTCAGCAGACGATTGACCTGGCTGAACGGTCGGGAGCCGAAGAAGCCCCTCGAGGCCGACAGCGGCGACGGGTGCGCCGATTCCACCCACGGGATGGGCCCGAGCATGCCCTTGAGGGATTGAGCGTCGCGTCCCCAGAGGACCGCCGCGCAGGGCCCACCCCGCGTGGCCAGCACCTCGATCGCTCGATCCGTCACCCGCTCCCATCCGCGACCGCGGTGCGACGCGGCCTCACCCGGCCGCACGGTCAGCACCCGGTTGAGCAGCATCACACCCTGCTCGGTCCACGCCGTCAGATCCCCGTGCGCGGGAGTCTCGATGCCGAGATCGGTGCGCAGCTCGGCATAGATGTTGCGCAGGCTGGCAGGCAGGGGGCGTACGTCGCGGGCGACCGCGAAGCTCAGCCCGATCGGGTTTCCTGGCGTGGGGTAGGGGTCCTGGCCCACGATCAGCACCCGTACGTCGGCCAACGGGGCGGCAAAGGCCCGCAGCACCTGATCGCCGGCCGGTAGATACGAACGACCGGCAGCGATCTCGGCGCGCAGGAACTCGCCCATGGCGCCGATCTGGTCATCGACCGGAGCCAACGCCTCGGCCCAGTCCGGTGCCATCAGTCCACGGTCGGTGAGTCCGGCGATCGCGCTCATGTTGCGAATCTAGCGACCTTCCGTCGCCCTCTGGTTCTTGGCTGGGGTTGTACGTAGCCCCCCCCTGCTGCCCGATATTGGGGATCTTGAGAAATGGGGCCCGAGTGGTGCCCGACGCGCGTTCGCGCAGGCAGGAGCGGGGAAGGCCGGTCTCCGGCCGACAAAACACCCCTGAGTCGGGCCTCGAGAGGTTTTCGCCCGGTCCGAGTATCGATTACCTTCGTCCGGCGGGCCAACCTCGGGGGTTCTGCGTCTAGCGATGCTAGATCGTCCGCGTACGCCTATGGATTTCCTGGGGGGAATCGCGCTAATGAAGAACCTAAAGCTTGCCGTCGGCGCCACCATGATGGCCCTGACCGGCGCACTACTCGTGCCTGCGGCGACCTCGGCCCAGGTGGTCGTTCCGACCCCAGTCCACGGCGCGGTCGTGCCTGAGACGCCGGAGCGGAACTGGCCCCAGATCCTGAACGGCAGCATCGAGGGCGGTGACCAGGTCGGCAACGTCATCGTCCTCGGCGGCTCCTTCACCCAGATCAAGCTTCCCGACGGCTCGGTGATCAACCAGCCCCACGCGGTGGCCTTCGACATCGACACCGGTGCGCTGGTCCCCGGATTCCGCCCCGTCCTCAACAAGCCCGTCAGCGTCGTCGAAGCCGGCGACACCCCGGGCACCGTTTTCCTCGGCGGCAAGTTCAGCTCGGTCAACGGCGCGGCGTACAAGCGACTCGTCAAGCTCGACCTCAACACCGGCCAGATCGTGACCTCGTTCAAGTCCAACCCCACCGGCGAGGTCAAGACCATCGCGCGCAACGGCGACCGACTGTTCATCGGTGGCACGTTCGCCAAGGTTCGCGGTCAGGTGCGGGACAACCTGGCCGAGGTGAGCGCCACCTCCGGTGTCCCGAACCCGAGTTTCACCATCGGGGTGACCGGCTCACGCAGCAGCGGCTACCGCGCCGACGGCTACTACACGAACATGCGAGGCGCCAAGGTGCGCGCGGTGCGGGTCACCCCCGACGGCAACAACCTGATGATCATGCACCGTGGTGACCAGGTGGGGGGCCAGACCCGATGGGGCGCCGCCAAGATCAACATCTCGGCTGCGACGCCAGTAGTGACAGGTTGGCGTACCGACCTTTGGGACCTGGCCCGCAACAACGGTCGTCGGGACTTCGTCGGGATCGTGGAAGGTGACATCAGCCCGGACGGCTCGATGATTGCGATGACCACCATCATCGGCAACTTCCCGCCCCTGCACGACACCACGATCGCGCTCCCGACCGGCGGCAACTCGGTGGTCCAGCCGCTGTGGGTCACCCAGAACTTCGACTCCAACTACGGCCTGGCGATCTCCGACCAAGCGGTCTACATCGGTGGACACTTCTGCTACACCGAGTCGATGCAGTCGATCGCCTCGCCGATGTACTGGCCCGGCAACTCCGGCAACCAGTACAGCTGCACCCGCACCACCAACGGTGGGGTTTTCGCGCCGCAGACCACCTACCGCTATCACCTGGCTGCCCTCGACACCGCGACCGGGCGCGCCCTGCCGTGGGACCCGAAGTCGAACAACTCCAGGAACGGCGTGAACTTCCTGCGCACCATCCCTCGAGGATTGCTCCTGGGACACGACGGCACCCGGGTGAACAACTTCAACGTCGGCAGAGCGGCGTTCTTCGACCTGCAGGAGATCGCCTGCGGACGAGAGGTCACGCCCCGGGAAACCCGGGGCGTGACCTTTTCAGTTCGGGTCAGCGGGTCGGTCGCGCCAGCCGGTCCATGAAAGCGATCAGCAACGCCTCGCGCATCCTCGGGGCGGCGGCGTCCAGCAGCGCGTTGATGTCGGCCATCCGGTCCGGCAGGTCCAATCCACTACTCGGGTCGCCAGCCGGGTTGCCAGCCGGGTCGCCACTGACCAACCCGGAGGCCGCGAGCAGGCCGTCGAAGTCGTCGTCGGTCAGGGCCGCGGGGTCCAGAGCCTCGATGAAGGCCACCACATCCGGGTCGACCCGCACCGGGCCATCGACCTGGGCGGCCTCGACGCTGGCGGTGAGCGCTGACAACATCTCGCCGACGTGAGCGGCGGTGCCCGCGCTGACCGAGAGGTGCAGGTTGGGGGGCGCTCCGCCGTACGACATCTGGGGCTGTACGAACCACCCGCGGGTCGCCATCTCGTCGGCGATGGTGAAGACGTCGCAGGACCCGTCGGTGATCAGGGTGATCAGCGACGAGTCGGGGACGACCAGCACTGACAGTGCGGGGAGCTCGTCCACACCCGCGACGATTCGGTCGACGGCATCGAACGTCGTCCGGCACAGCTCCAGGTAGCCCTCGTCGCCAAGGCACTGCAGCACCGCCCAGGCACCGGCGAGCGGTCCACCGGACTTGGTCGACTGCATGGTGGAGTTCAACATCGTGTAACCCGGCCAGTCCGCGAAGGCGAAGTAGGACGGCTTGCGCAGTGCGGAGGTCCGGTGCAGCAGCACCGAGGTGCCTTTGGGGGCGTAGCCGTACTTGTGGGTGTCCACTGAGATCGAGGTGACCCCCTCGATAGCGAAGGTCCAGGGCGGGATCTCTCGGCCGAGCCGGGCGGCGTACGGCAGCACCCAACCGCCGATGCAGGCGCCGACGTGACAGCGCACACCGCGCTCCGCCGCTGCGGCCGCGAGGGCCGGGATCGGGTCGACCACGCCGTGCGCGTAGGAGGGCGCCGAGCCGACGATCAGCACCGTCGTGCCGTCCATCGCCGCAATCATCGCTTCGGCGTCGGCACGGAAGTCCGGCCCGGTCGGGATGACCCGGGTCTGGATGCCGAAGTAGTGCGCGGCCTTGTGGAACGCCGCGTGCACGGTGTCGGCGACGACCATCGATGGCGCGCTGATCTCGCGTTGGGCCTCGCGGGCGGTCTGCACCGCGAGCAGGCACGACTCGGTCCCACCCGAGGTCACCGCCCCGACCGCGCCGTCGGGTGCGTCCAGGAGGTTGCAAGCGAAGCCGACGAGCTCGTTCTCCATCGTCAGCAGGCTCGGGAAAGAGGTCGGATCCAGGCCGTTGGACCCGGCGTACGACGCCACCGCCTCGCGCCCGACCCGGTCGACGTCGGGCCGCCCCGAGTCGTAGACGTAGGCCAGGGTGCGCCCACCGTGCACGGGCAGGTCACCGGACTGCAACTCGCGCAGCCGGGCCAGCACGTCGCCTTCGGTGGTCGAGCTGGTCGAGACCTTCATCGATTGACCTCCAGGGCATCGAGTGAGTAGCGGCGCAGCCAGAGCAGGCTGAGCGCGGTGAGCGCGGCGGGCAGCAGTGAGAAGCCGAGCACGATCGCAGTGAGAGCGGAGTCGGGTTGTGCGACGTCGCCGGTGGTCGAGGAGCGGTAGCCACCGGCGGCGAGCACGACGGCGAAGACGCCCGGTCCCATCGCCAGGCCCAGGGTCTCGGCGGCGGTCCAGACGCCGGTGTAGACACCGGCCCGGTTGGAGCCGGTACGCCGCGCGTCCACCGCCGCGGCGTCGGGCAGCATCGCCAGGGGGAACACCTGGCACCCGGCGTACCCCACCCCGACCAGCGCGGTGGCGATGAAAACCACGGCCGGTGGTGCCTGGAGAGCGAGCACCGCGAGGGCTGCCCCGCAGGCGAGCACGACCGAGGACAGCTGGTAGCCGCGCTTCTTACCGTCCCGCTCCCCGATCTTGGCCCAGAGCGGGGTGAGCACCAGGGCCGGACCGACGAAGCAGGCGAACAGGATCGTCGACGCCGCGTTGGATTGCAGCACGTCGGTGGCCACGAAGTCGACGCCGGCGAGCATGCAGCCGGTAGCCAGTGCTTGGAGCACGTAGGTGGTCAGCAGCCAGCGGAAGTCGCGTGCTCCTGCGACGATCCGCAGCTGCTCGCGCAGCGACCCGGGGCCGGGGGAGACCTGCCCGATCGGCGCGTCGCGGGTGCCACGATAGACGCTGATGACCCCGATCAGGATGATCAGCGCCATCGCGACGCCCATCACCCGGTAGCGGTCGCGGCCGCCGATCTGGTTGCGGATCACCGGCGCGCTGGCGCCCGCGATCATGATGGTCAGAGCCAGCAGCGCGACCCGCCAGGTCATCAAGCGGGTGCGCTCGTTGTACGACGATGTCATCTCCGCGGGCATCGCGACGTAGGGGACCTGGAAGAACGCGTACGCCGTCGCGGCCGCCAGGAAGAACACCAGTACCCAGGCTGCTTCCAGAGCTTTCGAGTCGCTCTCAGGGCCGGCAAAGATCAGCGAGAAGGCAATCGCCAACCCGATACCGGCGCGTAGTAGCCAGGGTCGGCGCGGGCCGCGCGGGTCCTGGTTCCGATCCGAGATCCGCCCGGCGATCGGGTTGAGGATCACGTCCCACGCCTTCGGCAGGAAGACGATCATGCCGGCCCACAATGCCGCGATGCCGAGGCTGTCGGTCAGGAACGGCAGCAGCATGAGCCCGGGGACGGTCCCGAACGCACCGGTGGCGACCGAGCCCGAGCCGTAGCCGATCCGGATACGTCGGCTCAGCCTCCCGCTACTCGTCGTACTGGGGGTACTGAACTCGGCGGCGGGCACCTGCGCAATCTAAGCCGTCGAGTTGGGAGTTGTTGCGGTTTCAGTCGGCCTGGTGGTGGTCGGTGTACCGAACCCCCGATTCGACGGTCAACAACTCTCGGCTCGACCGACGATAGGTCTCATCTCAACTGGAGGGGGGAGGTGGTGGTGGGGTCAGGTGGAGAGGGAGCGGGAGTTGTCGGAGCCGTAGCGGCGGTCGGGGTTGGTGCCGATGGCAGACTCGGCCGCCGCCGCGCCCTTCTCGACCGCGCTCTTCTTGACCGCCGCCTTCTGAACGGGCACCTTCTTGACTGGTGCCTTCTTGGCAGGTGCCTTCTTCGTGACCGTCTTCTTCACCGGAGCTGGCTTGGTGGGGGCCGTCTTCTTCGAGGCAGCCTTGACGACGACCGTCTTCTTCGGAGTCGGTTTCTTGGGGGCGGGGTTCTTCGTCGTAACCTCCTTGACCGCAGCCTTCGCCGCGACTGCCTTCGCGGGCGCCGCCTTCTTGGCCGGGGCCCGCTTTCGGGTGGTCTTCTTGACCGCCCGCAAGGACGTGACCGAAGGAGCTGGCGCGGGCATCGCCGCGCCGCTCCACTGCTCGAACCAGTCGTCCAGCGCGGCCCACGTGGTCTCGCGGGCACCGCGACCGGCGAGCATCCCTAGGTGCCCCCCGGAGACAACCTCGAACTGTGCGTCGACGGACTTCGTCAGCAGGGGCAGCATTGCCTGGACAGACTCCAGGGGAGCGATCCGGTCGGTGTTGCCGGCCACGATCAGCACCGGCGCCTTGATCGAGGAGAGCCGGGACAGCTCATCGGTCTTGAGGTAGCGGTGATAGACCTGCCCGAACCGGCGCCCCTGGTACGCCGTCATCTGCGCGACGAAGGCGTCGACCGCCTCCACCTGAGCCAGATATCCGGCATCGTCGAGGTTGCAACCGAAGGCCAACGGTCGGGCCAGTACGTCGGGGATCAGCTCCACCGGCAACCGCAGTCCCAGGAACGGCACCAGCGTCTCGGCCAGCACCGGGCGCGCCGGCGCCAACAGCGGGACGGATCCAAGCTCGGCCGTCGAGCCGAGCGCAGCCAGCGAGGCAATCGGCAGCTGGGGGTCAGCGGCGGCGGCCAGCAGCGCGAAGTGCCCACCCAGCGACCAGCCGACCACGTGCACCGGACGGCCGCCGGCGTCGGCCGAGGCCGCCCGGATCGCGGCCGGGACGACCTCGTCAACCCAGTGGTCCATGCCCAGATCGCGGTCGCGGACGTCGACCTCACCGTACTCCACCAGATAGGTGGGCCGGCCCTGCTGGACCAGGTCCTCGACCAGCGAACATCCCCGGCGCAGGTCGAAGCAGGTCGCCGGCGCGGCCAGCGGGCTGACCAGCAGCACCGGATCGCCCAGAGGCGCCGCCATCGGATCGGGGTGGTAGCGATAGACCTCGCGATGGTCGTCACGATCGATCAGATCCCGAGGCATCGGGGTCAGGTCGGCGATGCCGCCGTCCATCAGCACGCGGGCGAGGTTCGAGAAGGCCGAGACGACCTGATCGGGCGTCGGGATCAGATCCATACCCCGAACCTATCGAACGACGCGAAGTCAGGTCGGTCGCGGGATCTCCGACAGCGCCTCGAGGAACGAGGAAGCCCAGTGCGCCACGTCGTTCTCGCGGACCTGTTTCCGCATCGCCTTCATCCGGCGGGTGCGGTTCTTGGCGCTGGCCCCCGCCGCCTCGAGCAGCGTCGACTTCATGCCGTTGAGGTCGTAGGGATTGACCTGCCAGGCCTGGCGCAGCTCCCGGGCGGCGCCGGCGAACTCCGAGAGCACCAGGGCCCCGTCATCGTCCTGGCGGCAGGCGACGTACTCCTTCGCCACCAGGTTCATCCCGTCCCGGAACGGCGTCACCACCATCACGTCGGCCGCCCGGTAGAGGGCGGCCATCTCCTCGCGCGGGTAGGATGAGTGCAGGTAGGAGATCGCCGGGCTCCCGAGCCGGGCCAGGTCGCCATTGAGTCGTCCGACCAACCGATCGATCTCATCGCGCAGCAGCCGATACTGCTCGACCCGCTCGCGTGAGGGGGTGGCAACCTGGACGAAGACCGCCTGACCCACGTCGAGGTCGCCGTCGCTCAACAGCTCGCCGAAGGCGCGCAACCGGGCGACGATCCCCTTGGTGTAGTCGAGCCGGTCGATCCCGAGGAAGATGATCTGCGGGTCACCGAGAGCCGAGCGGATCTCCGCGGCGCGGCGTACGACGCCCTCGGACGCGGCGAGCTCCTCGAACCCGGCGGTGTCGATCGAGATCGGGAAGTTGCGGGCCACCACCTGGCGGCCGTCGGGCAGGTCGATGCGCTGGCGCTGGGTGCGGTGGCCCACCCGGTCGCGCACAAGGCGCAGGAAGTTGGCCGCGCCGCCGGCCAGCTGGAAGCCGATCAGGTCCGCACCGAGGAGGCCCTGGAGGATCTCGCGACGCCACGGGAGCTGCTGGAACAGCTCGGTCGGAGGGAAGGGGATGTGCAGATAGAAGCCGATCTTCAGATCCGGTCGCAACGTCCGCAGCATCTGCGGCACCAGCTGCAGTTGGTAGTCCTGCACCCAGACCGTCGCACCCTGCCCGGCCACCTGCGCTGCTTTGTTGGCGAACCGCTGGTTGACCCTGACGTAGGCGTCCCACCAGCGCCGATGGAACTCCGGCTTGGCGACCAGGTCGTGGTAGAGCGGCCACAGGCATGCGTTGGAGAAGCCCTCGTAGAAGCCCTCGATGTCATCGCTGCTGAGGGCCACTGGGACCAGCCGCAGGCCGTCCTCGGTGAACGGCTCGAGATCGGTCTCGGTGCCGCCGGGCCAACCGATCCAGGCGCCGTCGTTCTTGCGCAGCACCGGCTCGAGGGCCGACACCAGTCCGCCAGGCGACCGTCGCCACGTCGGGGTGCCGTCGTCGTCGTACATCCGGTCGACCGGCAGCCGGTTGGCCACGATGACCAGGTCAGCCAAGCCCGCATCCGTCATGAAGGGCACCCTAGACCGCCCCGTCGACAGCCGGGCCCGCCCGTGCGCCGGCCAGTCGTCGTACAGTGACGCGATGGCCACCACCAGAGTGCCGTCAGGGACGGTGCACCAGCTCCCGGCCGACCTGCGCGAGGCGTTGGTCGATGACGATCCGGCCCTGGCCGCGTGGCGCGACGGGACCCCGCTGGCGCGCAACGAGTGGATCTGCTGGGTGACCTCGGCCAAGCTCGAGGACACCCGGGCCCGCCGGATCGAGCGGGCCCACACCGAACTGGCCGAAGGCAAGCGGCGACCGTGCTGCTGGCCCGGCTGCGCCCATCGCGAGAAGAACGGCAAGTAGCCGCCCAGCCCTACTCCCCGGGGTAGACGATCCCGAGCTGACCGCGAAGCGCATCGAGTTGGCCCATCAGCGCCATCGTCTGGCGGTGCGGCACCAGCGGACTCTCCAGCAGCCCCTCACCCAGGCAACGCTGCACCTCGGCCGCCTCGTTGCCCAGCCCCTTGCCGAGCAGCGGGACTCTTCCCTCGATCCGCTCAGGCACGCCGCCGGTCGGGGTGAAGGTGGCGTACACCGGCTCGTGGAACGAGGCGGGGATCTCCAGCAGGCCCTCGGTCGTCGCCAGGGTGGCCGAGCGGGGCGAGGTCGAGGTCATCGACACGGTCAGGGCCGCCACCGCACCCCCTGGGTAGCGACCCGCGATCGCCACGTCGAGGTCGATCCCGGAGTCGGCGAAGACCGCGGTCGCGGTCAGCTCCTCGGCCGCACCGAGCAGCAGGTAGGCCAACGTCAACGGATAGGGGCCCATGTCCATCAGGCCCCCGGCACCGAGCGCGGGGTCCATCATCCGATCCGACGCCGGGGCCTCCACGACGAACCCGAGATCGGCATGCAGCTGCTTCGGCTGTCCGAGCCGGCCGGCCGCCAGCCCCTCGACCAGCGCCAGCACGACCGGGTTGCAGGCCATCCACATGGCCTCCATCAGGAACACCCCGCGATCGGTCGCCCGCGCGATCAGGTCGGCCGCCTCGCCGGTGTTCAGGGTCAACGGCTTCTCGCACAGCACCGCCTTGCCGGCGTCGATCGCCAACCTGGCGTGCTCGTGGTGCAGCGAGTGCGGGGAGGCGACGTACACCACGTCGAGGTCGGGATCGGCGACCAGTTCCGCGGTCGATCCGTAGGCGCGAGTGCTCGCGTTGCCGAACTCGTCGGCGAAGCTGCGTGCGGACTCCAGAGACCTCGAGCCGACCGCGCCCAGCACCGCACCAGGCACGAGGGCCAGGTCACGGGCGAAGCTCTGGGCGATGCCGCCGGTCGAGCTGATTCCCCAGCGGGTCTGTCCGTGAGTCGGCGTGGTGGTCATGGATCGAGCGTGTCACAAGGCCGGTAGGTCCGATCGGCCGCAAGGGCGGCCAAGTGTTAGCCCCGTACCAAACCGCGCACGATGCAGGGTTGGCACGCCCCGAGGGCCCAGAGGACGCACCGAACCACGCACGGCGAATGCTGTGGTACGGCGTCCGCGTCCGCGTCCGCATCGGCCGCAGACCCCGACGGCCCGATGGCCAACGGCATCAGGTCAGCCAGCCACTCGCCCGTCGCGTATGCGCGGCCTTCTTCTCCGGCGGCAGCTTGTCGTAGAGGCTGGCGATCATCGACGACCGGTGGTTGCGCCGGAAGACGTCCTCGTGGTCGCGCACGAAGGTCCAGTAGAGGGCGTCCCAATCGTCGATCCAGTCGCGGCCCCACCCGGCCGACCCGTAGTCGCTCATCTTCCTCAGGTAGTTGCTGCCCGAGACGTACGGCTTGGTCGTAATCGCCTCGCCGGCCGCGAACTGCGACATCGCGTAGACGTTGGGGACCATCACCCAGTCGTAGGCGTCGACGAACATCTCCATGAACCACTCGTAGACGGCGTCGGGGTCGATCCGCAGCAGACACATCGCGTTGCCGAGCACCATCAGCCGCTCGATGTGGTGGGCGTAGCCGCGCTCCAGGACGCCGGTGATGACGTGGTCGACCGGGGCGAGCCCGGTCTCCGCAGTCCACCAACCGTCGCCGAGCGGGCGGGCGTGGTCGAGGCGGTGACCGCTGCGCATCTCCCGTCCGCGCTGCACGTACGTTGCCCGCATGTACTCGCGCCAGCCGATGATCTGGCGGACGAATCCCTCCAGGGACGCCAACGGGATGTCGTCACGCTCACCCGCTTCCAGCGCGCCGTCCAGGATCCGCTGCGGTGAGATCAGCCCGATGTTGAGACCGGGAGTCAACAGCGAGTGAAAGACGAAGGGCTGCTGCACCGACAGCGCGTCCTCGTAGGGCCCGAACTCGGTGAAGCGCTCGCTCAGGAAATCGGCGTACGCCGCCTCGGCCTCGGCGTGACTCGTGGGCCAGGCGAAGGCGTCCGGGTCGCCGGGGTTGTCGCCGAACTCCTCTTTGACCCAGGCGATCGCCTCGTCCACCTCCGGGTGCCGCTCAAGGCGCACGGGCTCGGGGACCGGGTGGTTACGCGGCAGCTTCTTGCGGTTGTCCTCGTCGTAGGACCACTTCCCGCCGATGGGCTCGTCGTTGTCGACCAGCACGCCCAGGCGGCGGCGTTGCCAGGCGTAGAAGATGGCCATCCGCGGTCGGCCGGAGCCGGAGAAGAAGTCCGCGAGCTGACCCCGGGTGGTCAGGAAGTTGGGGGACTCCAGAACGTCCTCGGCTCGCAGCTCGATCCCGGCATCGCCGAGGGCAGCCTGCAGGTCCTGGCCGAGCCAGTCGTCGACGACGTCGTACGCCGTCACCCGGGTCGGCGCGAGCCGCCGCAGCAACTGTGTTAACGCGGCCCGGCTGGTCGTGGATGCGCCGGTCTCGACGTACTCGACCTCGAACCCGCTCTCCCGCAGCCGGGTCGCGAACCGACGCATGCTGGCGCGGTGTAGCACCAGCTTCTGGGTGTGGAAGCGGTACTGGGTGAACATCAGGTCGTGCTCGACCAACACGAACGTGGTGTCGGGATCCGCGTCGAGGTGCGAATCGAAGAGCTGATGCGGCAGCACGAGTCGGACCGAACTCCCAGACATGGCTCCACGCTAGCCAGACCGGTGTGGCTCCATCGAGTCGGTCTTCTTTGCCTCGGCCGACTGCTTCGCTCCCGCCCCTCCAGGTGCGCGAGCGCCCCCGTATACGGAGGCGGCAGCGCACCCCAG
>JBBPYJ010000025.1:0-17758 GCA_038200025.1 Propionibacteriales bacterium
CGTCATCGTTCCACCGGAGGCACCGGACTGGGCCTGTCGATCGTCAAGCACGTGGTCGCCACCCACGGTGGCGCGGTGAAGGTCTGGTCCGCGCAGGGCCAGGGCTCGACCTTCACAATGTCGCTCCCGCGCAGCCACAGCGACAGCGACCCCGATGAGCCCGACGCGCTCCCCGAGCCGGTCTCCGCTTCTTACCCCGTGACGCAGGAGGCGAGTCGATGACCCGAGTGCTGGTCGTGGAGGACGAGGAGAGCTACAGCGACGCGCTGGCCTACATGCTGCGCAAGGAGGGGTACGACGTCGCCATCGCGGCCACCGGACCGGATGCGCTGACCGAGTTCGACCGCAACGGCGCCGACATCGTGCTGCTCGACCTGATGCTGCCCGGGCTGCCCGGCACCGAGGTCTGCCGACAGATCCGGACGACCTCCAATGTTCCGGTGATCATGGTCAGTGCCAAGGATGACGAGGTCGACAAGGTCGTCGGTCTCGAACTGGGTGCGGACGACTACGTCACCAAGCCCTACTCGCCGCGAGAGCTGGTGGCCAGGATCCGCGCGGTGTTGCGACGCGGCCTGGACGCCGAGGACGACGGCGCCGTGGCGCTGCAGTCCGGGCCGGTGCGGATGGACGTCGAGCGGCACGTGGTGACGATGAACGGCGTTGAGCAGCGCCTGCCGCTGAAGGAGTTCGAGCTGCTGGAGATGTTCCTGCGCAATCCCGGCCGGGTGCTGACCCGGGGCCAGCTGATCGACCGGGTGTGGGGTGCGGACTACGTCGGTGACACCAAGACTCTCGACGTCCACGTCAAACGGCTGCGCGCCAAGCTCGAGACCGACCCCTCGGACCCGCAGATCTTCGTGACCGTGCGGGGACTCGGCTACAAGCTCGACCTGTGATCGCATCGTTGGCAAAAGCCCTCGCGCACGGGTCATTTCGCTACGCCGACGCAATCTATGTTGCCGCCGCGGAGCGCCACGACACAGCGCCGCTCACCCTGCGTGGTCATCCGCCGGCTCGCCCGGTCTGATCTGCTGCAGCCGTCTGGTCGATCCGGCCTCGTCGGTGTGACGGACCGGCTGCGTGACTCGATGTGGTGGGGTGGGGTGATGATCCCGGTTCCGCAGTCTCCAGCCGCTGTCCAGGTCTTCGGCCAGCCGATCACCCTGGGCAGGGTCGTGAGCGCCGTGGTCATCCTCGTCGTGTCGATCGTCCTGGCGGTGGTGCTGCGACGCCTGATCTCGCGCTACTCCCTTCGCCAGGGCGAGAGCCGCCGCGCGACTTGGTACACCGTGTCCCGGATCGCCAGCTACATCGTCCTGGCGGTCGGTGCCGTGGTGGCTGTCTCAGCGCTGGGTATCTCGATGGACAAGCTGGCGGTGGTGGCCGGCGGCCTCGGTGTCGGGCTGGGGTTCGGATTGCAGATGATCTTCAGCAACTTCATCTCCGGTCTGATCCTGCTCTTCGACAAGTCGGTGAAGGTCGGCGACTTCGTCGAGCTGGCGTCGGGGGTGACCGGAGAGGTGCGCGACATCAAGATCCGCGCCACCCGCATCGTGACCAACGACAACATCGACATCCTGGTGCCGAATTCGGAGTTCACCACAGCCCGGGTCGTGAACTGGACCCACCGCGAGGTCTCCCGACGGCTGCGGGTGCCCTTCGGGGTCGCCTACGGGACCGACAAGGAGGTCGTGAAGGGTGCGGCACTCGAGGCGGCATCAGAGCTTCCCTTCACGCTGGCGCTGGAGGGTCCGCGGCGTCCCCAAGTCTGGCTGGTCGGCTTCGGGGACAGTTCTTTGAACTTCGAGTTGGTGGTGTGGCTCGGCGCGGAGGCCACCAAGCGGCCGGCCGCGGTCCAGGCGGCGTACAACTGGGCGCTGCACTCCGCGCTCCAGCGGCACGACATCGAGATCCCGTTCCCGCAGCGCGACCTCAACCTAAGCCAGCTCTTCGGGCTCGAGGGGGCCGACGCGCGCCGGGCCCTCGGGCTCACCGAGGCGACCGACGCCGGCGCGCAGGCACGGCGTACGCCGCCCCCGGCGAAGCCGGAGACCATGAACGACGCCGTGGACGATGTGAGCGGTCCGGCCTCGGAGTACGCCGATCAGGTCGCCGACCAGGACGCCGACCGGCGCGACTGACCGGAATGCGCGACGGCACCGAGCGCTGGGATCGGTACGTCGTCGAGCGGCAGCCACGCGCAGAATGGAAGTCGGCGACCGCTTATCCGTTCGCGGACTTGGATGCATGGGTGCCGGTGGGTTGCACGATCGATCGCCCTAGAAGATCTGGGCGGTGTCGGTGCATCCTGGGTCCATGACCACTCCACAGCTGTACGCCTGCCTGCGCTACACCGACGCCGAGGCCGCCATCTCGTTCGTGACCGCGCTCGGGTTCACCGAGCGCATGGTGGTGCGCGATGAGTCCGACCCCGCTGTCGTCCAGCACGCCCAGTTCCGCTGGCGTAAGCAGGGCGGGATCATGTTCGGCACCGACCGCACCGACGGCATCGGCCCCGTCCCGGCACCGCCTGCGTGAACCTCGTGGTCGCATCCGACGACGACGTGGATCGGGTGTTGGCGGCCGCTCTCGACGCGGGCGGCAGTCAACTCGATGAGGTGCACGAGCCACCGCACGGCGGGCGCACGGTGGCCGTCGCGGACGCGGAGGGCAACATCTGGAACATCGACTCCTACCCCGGCGAATAGCGGCGCCTGATCACAGCCCGAGGTACGTCGGGAGCTGACGCCCTAGGCGGTCGAGCTCCGCGCGGGCGAGCAGGCCTCGCCGGGTCAAGAGCCGACTTCGGGCGACGGGCTGCAGCGAGGTCACGTCGGCATAGGACTCGTCGTAGCGGGTGAGCCCAGCGTCCGCAGTCAGGGGGATGTGGGTTTGCTCCGGGCCTGGGGTTCCGGTCACTGGAATCACCGCGACGTGGCCGAGTCGGATGTTCAACAGGTTCACGCTGAGCACCACCGCCGGGTGCATCCCGAAGTCCGCGAAGTCGACGTCCCAGACCTCGCCCCGCAATGGCTCAGGAAGGGACATCGGCAGAGGTATCTCGGTTTGCCGGCCGAACGCCGACCGGCAGTGCAGGCTCGTCGTCGCCATAGAACTCGTCGACGCTGCTGGCAATCCGCTCTTCGGCCGCACGACGGTGCAACAATTCCAAGGCCGCCTTGACGATCTCGGTCCGACCTTCGAGGCCCAGCACCTCCGCGTCGCGGCGAAGCTGCGCCGCAAGGTCGTGCCCGATCCGCGCTTGCCAGGTCTCGGATGATTCTGTCCTCGTCGTCATCTGTATACAATCTGCCGTACAGACTCCCCTGTCAACCTCGCATTCAGGCTCTCGCGAGGAAGACCAGCGTGCGTCATGCTGGCGGCATGTCCGAATCTCGCGCGCGACGCGGGCGTCGTACTTCTAGAGTGTGCCGGTGACCGAGACGAACCACCCGCCTCCCCCTTATTGGCTGCCGTACGCCGCGGTCGGAGTGACCCTGGTGCTGTGGGCCTCGGCCTTCGTCGCGATCCGGCACCTGGGCGATGACTTCTCCCCGGTCGACCTGACGCTGGGCCGGACGGCGATCGCCGCGGTCATCCTCGGCATCGTCGCAACCAGCCGCGGGCTGGTCCGGCTGACCCTGCGCGAGGCCCTGTCTATCGCCACGATCGGGGTGCTGTGGTTCGCGATCTACAACGTCGCCCTGAACGCCGGCGAACGCCGCGTCGACGCCGGCACCGCCGCGATGCTGATCCAGGTCTCCCCCGTACTGATCGCCGTACTGGCGGCCACCTTCCTGGGCGAGCGGTTCACCAAGAACCTGGCGATCGGCCTGGCCCTGGCCTTCGGCGGCGTGGTGCTGATCGGCACCGCAAGCTCCTCGGCCGGTGGACGCGACCTGTGGGGCGTGGCACTCTGTCTGGTCTCGGCGCTCGTCTACTCGGTCAGCCTGATCCTGCAGAAGCCGCTGGTCACCCACTTGCCCGCCGTCCAGATCACCTGGCTGGCCTGCAGCGTCGGTGCGATCGCCTGCCTGCCGTTCAGCGGCTCCTTCCTCACCGAAGTCAGCGAAGCCCCGACCTCGTCGGTGTTGTGGGTGGCCTACCTCGGGATCTTTCCCACCGCGATCGCCTTCACCACCTACGCGTTCGCGCTGCGGCACATGTCGGCCAGCACGCTGGGAGTCTCGACCTACCTGGTGCCGCCGATCACGATCGTGCTGGGGTTGGTGCTGCTCTCCGAGGTGCCGCCGACGATGGCCTACGCCGGCGGCGCGCTCGCCCTGGTCGGCGTCTGGGTCGCTCGACGCAAGCCCCGCCCGGCGCGCCCTGCCCACACGGCCGACGAGGTGCCGCTCCCCGCTCCTTGACTCGCCAGCTCGTGTCTTACAGTCTGTGCGACGCTGGTTGAATGGCCAACCCGATCACCTTGAGCAGGGGCAGGTCGACCGCGCTGGATTCTTCAGACGCCCTGCGGACATGGAGAGCCTGTGTGCGTGGTGAGAGTCGACCGACTCCTCGCGCTGCGCGAGTCGCGCGCGGATCCTCTAAGCCAACGCGATGTCTTCGATAGCGGGCAACAACCGCTCGCAGGCACGGTTCCAGACCGGACACCTCGACCGGAGAACTGCCAGCCGCCCACCCGTCGCGAGTCAGCCGCAGGTGCTGCAACCGGGCAACTCCCCTGACCGTCTCGATCGCGCTCACGCCGTTGTCGGTGTAGCCGAGTCGGCGCGAGACCCCCAGCGAGGGGGCGTTGTCCTCGACGGCGCTGGTGATCGCGGCGGGCGCCCCGATGTGGTCGAAGGCGAGCCCAAGCACCGCCCGCCGCATCGCCGTACCGATCCCGCGACCGCGCGCGCCGGGGACCAACCAGGACGCGGTGTCAACCGTGCGCAGCGCGGCGAAGTCGTCGGCCCCCAGAGTCTGGAGACCGACCAGACGGCCGTCGACCTCCACCCCGAGATCCAGGCACCACGACGTGGGCGACCAGGCTCCCGCGAGTGCCAGACACCCGGGCGAAACGACGCCGCCGGTCACGGGTATCGCGGAGACCGGTGAACCGCTCCCGTCGCGGGTCGAGCTCGACGTCGTCGGGCAGCGCGGCCGTCAGGTGCGCGTCGGTGACTGGTCGCAGTACGACGGGTCCGCAGCGCACGGGCATGCCACCGGGCGAGAATCTGAACTACTGCGGCTCGACCTCGAGCCAGCCCCGGAACGCCTCCAGGTTGGCGGTCGACTCCCCGCGCAGCTTGCGCCACTGCCATTCCTTGCGGATCGACCCCTCGAAGCCGAGCTCGAGGATCGCGTTGAAGGACTCATCCGAAGTGGTCAGCACCGCACCCAGCAGCCGGTCGAGGTCCTCGTAGGTGGCCACCGACAGCGGCAGCCGGGCGTCGAGGTAGATGTCGCCGAGGCGATCGATCGCGAACCCCACCCCGAAGATCTTCAGGTTGCGCTCCAGCAGCCAGCGGTAGACGCGCTCATGCTGCTCGTCGGGGTTGCGGCACACGAAGGCGTGGATGCCCAGCGAGTGCAGGCCGATGTCGACGCGGACCGGCGTCTCCAGCCGCTTCTCACCGGGGAGGCCGAATGCGAACACCCCCTCGGCCAACTCCTCGAAACCCAGCTCGTTGGCCTTCAGGTAGTCGCGCAGCGCCTGGGACGCCTCGTCGCGGTTCACGAGACCCGCTCGTCGCGCATCAGGCTGCGCGCCCGGTCGTAGACCTCGATCGTGCGGTCCGCGGTGCGCTCCCAGGAGAACTGCTCGGCCTGCTCGACCGCCCCCGCCGACAGCTTGGCGCGCAGCCCGTCCTCGACCAGGACCCGTCGCAGCGCCTGCGCCCAGTGGTGGGGCTGATGGCCGTCCACCAACAGCCCGCTGTGCCCCTCGCGTACGACGGTGGGCAGGCCGCCGACGGCGGCGGCAACGACCGGGGTCCCCACCGCCTGCGCCTCGGCCGCCACCAACCCGAACGACTCGTTGTAGGAGGGGACGGCCACCAGCGTGGCGGCGGCGTACCACTGCGCAAGCTCGGCCTGACTGACCGGCGGCACGAACCGGACGACGTCGCGCAGCCCGAGCTCGTCGGCCAGATTTGCCAGCGCATCGGGGTGATCCAACCCGCTGCCCGAGGGACCGCCGACGATCGGGACCACCGTGCGGGCTCGCAGCTCCGGGGCAACCTCCAGCAGCGCCGCGACGGCCCGCAGCAACACGTCCGGCGCCTTCAGCGGCTGGATCCGCCCGGCGAACAAGAGCACGTGCGCGTCCTCGGCAAGCCCGAACCTGGCCCGCGCGGCGGACCTGGCGTCGGCGTCGGCAGGTCGGAAGACGTCGAGGTCGACCCCGGGATGCACGACCTCCACCCGGCCGGGCTCGGCGTCGTAGAGATTGATCAACTGCTTGGCCTCGATGTCGGTGTTGGCGATCAGCATGTCGGACGCGTGCACCACCTGCTCCTCACCGATCACCCGGGCGTCCGGCTCGGGGGCGTCGCCGACGGCGAGCGCGTCGTTCTTGACCTTGGCCATCGTGTGCATCGAGTGCACCAGCGGGACTCCCCAGCGGTCGCGCGCCAGGGCTCCGACCTGCCCCGACAGCCAGTAGTGGGAGTGCACGGCGTCGTAGTGCCCCAGGTCCTGGGCCGCCTCGGCCCGCAGCACCTCGCGCGCGAAGGTGCACAGCTGCCCGGGCAGCTCGGCCTTCGACAGCCCCTCGAAGGGTCCGGCGGTCAGATGTCGGACCGTCACCCCGTCGGCGGCCCGGGTGATCGCCGGCTGGGTCGACGAGGTCGCACGGGTGAAGATGTCGACGTCCAGACCGCGCCGGGCCAGGCGCTTGGATAGCTCGATGACATAGACGTTCATCCCGCCCGCATCACCGGTCCCCGGTTGGTCCAGGGGCGAGGTGTGCAGGCTGATCATCGCGACTCGGGGCACACCGTGAAGTTTGCCACGGACCTGCCAGACTACGACCGTGCAGACAATCGGACTGGTCGGCGGCATGAGCTGGGAGAGCAGCGCGGTCTACTACCGCGACCTCAACACCGGGGTGCAGCAGCGGCTGGGCGGACTCTCGTCACCGAAGCTGGCCCTGAAGACCGTCGACTTCGCTGAGTTGACTGCCCTGGAGGGCTCCGACAGCGCTGAGCGTTGGGACCAGATCGGTCAGCTGCTGGCCGAGGCCGCCCAAGGGGTCGAGCGTGCCGGTGCGGACTTCCTGCTGCTGTGCACCACGACCTTCCACAAGGTGGCCGACCAGGTCGAGGCCGCAGTGGAGATCCCGGTGCTGCACCTGGCCGACGTGGTCGCCGCTGCCTGCTTGGCCCAGGGCATCGACAAGGTCGGCCTGATCGGCACCAAGGTGACGATGACCGAGGGCTTCTTCGTGGACCGACTGGCGAGCCAGGGTCTCGAGGTGATCGTGCCCTCCACCGAGCACCACGAGTGGCTCAACGCCGCGATCTATGAGGAGCTCGTGCACGGTCACGTCCTGCCCCGCTCGCGCACCCAGGTCGTGAACATCATCAACGAGTTGTGGGACGCCGGCGCCGGCGGGGTGTTGCTGGGCTGCACCGAGCTGGAGCTGCTGGTCAAGCAGTCCGACGTCGAGCTCCCGGTCTTCGGTTGCACCACGCTGCACGTCGAGGCGGCCCTCGATCGGGCGCTGGGAAAAACGGGCGACTAGGCCTCGACTGGGCCGGGACTACTCCAGGACTACTCCAGGTCGTCTTCTCCCAGTACCAGATCGGCCAGCCGCTGCAGGTCGTCGGGGAGCTGCTGCTGGGCCACGGTCATCGAGAGCCGACCGGTCACCGCGAAGCTGTAGACGAACATGTCGGGTCGTGACACCTCCCCGGCGAACTGGGTGGGATCGACCCGGTCGACCAGCTCGCGGGCCGCCTCTGCCTTCGCGTCGGTGGCCACCAGGGACTGTCGCGCCTCGACGGTGCGCCCGAGGAATCCCCCGGACCGGCGCACCACCAGCGCGGCCTCATCGGTCGCGTCGGCGTCCGGCTCCGATCCAGAGGCGGGTGAGGAGAAGGGTTGCGGTTGCGCGGTGGTGTGCGCAGCGCCGGCACCCACGCCAACCCGAGACCAGGCCTGCTCCACCGCAGCGGCGTACTCGCCGGCCGAGGCAACCGTCGCCGCCGCGAACCCGGCGAAGTCGGTGGCGGGGCGCACCTGCCCACCGGTCATCGCCGCCCACCAGATCCGGCCGGCGCCCTCCCACGACATGCCCCCGATGGAGGTGGCGGCGAGATAGAAGGCGCGGTTGGGGATCCCGGAGTTGATGTGCACGCCACCGTTGTCGTCGGTGGTCAGCACCAGCTGATCGAGGTGACCGACCTGCGGGTCGCGTCCCAGCACCGGGTCGTTGTACGCCGTACCGGGATAGGCCATGTCGCGCAGCCCGCGGGCGGCGATGCCGGGTAGGAAGAGCTCGGCGCCGATCAGCCAGTCGGCCTCGTCGGCCCGCTGTCCCAGCAGCCGCTGCTTCATACAGGTGGCGAAGACGTCGGACAGCGACTCGTTGAGGGCCCCGGACTGGTCGCGGTAGACCAGACCTGCGGTGTATTGGGTGACCGCGTGCGCGAACTCGTGGCCGAGCACGTCGATCGGCTTGGTGAACCGGACGAAGACCTCGGCGTCACCGTCGCCGAAGACCAACTGGAAGCCGTTCCAGAAGGCGTTGACGTAGTTGCGGCCGAAGTGGACGGTCACCACCACCGGGGCGCCCTTGCCGTCGAAGGAGTCCCGACCGTAGTCGGCGGCCAGCTCGAGCGAGGCAATCAGCCCGGCGGCTGCCTCGTCGACCGCGACGTCGCCGGACACCGGGTCGCCGGCGGCTCGCACCAGCTCGCCGGGCAGCTGCTGGGTGCTGTCGGCCGTGAACACCGACCATGCGGCGGTCCGAGCCAACTCGCTGCCGTCGCGCTTGCCCAGGTCCTCGATGTCGAAACCCTCCGGACGACTGTTGCGCAGCACCAGATCCATCTCCAGGGTGCGGGCACAGTCGTGGCCGATGGCGAGCGACGCCGCGACGATCCGCTCGAGGAGGTAGGGCGGGACGAACTGACAGGGACTTCCGAGACTGTTCATACCCATGTCCTACCGCATCGCGACGACAGTGCGACCGATCGAGCCCGAAGAACTCTGCGAAAGAAGGGCCGGACCCGGCCACGTCTCTGGTCGTGACCGGGTCCCGCCTGCATCACGGCCTTGACGACCGCGAAAGGCCTGCCTTGCGGCGTGCCCTTCATCGATGAGACGGGGCCCGATTGGGTTCATGACGCGATTGCGACAACCATTTTCTATTCAATCTGTCCTGGGTCAGCAGTCAGCGCGAAGTGTCGCTCTCGGGGGCCGTGGGCCGAGAGCAGCTTCGACGAGGATGCGGCGGCCGGCAACGGCCCCCGTAGACTCGTCCGGTCCTCCCGGCCACGTGGGTCCACGTGAGTGGGCGCGCATCGCGCCCCGTCCGGGATCAACGTCACCTCGAGAGCGAGTCGTACGCCGTCATGTCTTCTGAGTCCACCACCGCCACGCTGCGCAGCGACCTGCGCAACGTCGCCATCGTCGCCCACGTCGACCACGGCAAGACCACCCTGGTCGACGCGATGCTGCGTCAAGGTGGGGCGTTCACCGCCCACCAGGCCGAGGGCGTGGGGGACCGGGTGATGGACTCTGGTGACCTGGAACGCGAGAAGGGGATCACGATCCTCGCGAAGAACACCGCCATCCACTACGCCGGTCCCGCGGCCGAGGGCAAGCCGATGACGATCAACATCATCGACACCCCCGGTCACGCCGACTTCGGTGGTGAGGTCGAGCGCGGTCTGTCGATGGTCGATGGCATCGTGCTGCTGGTCGACGCCTCGGAGGGCCCGCTGCCGCAGACCCGCTTCGTGCTGCGCAAGGCGCTGAACGCCGACATGCCCGTCGTACTCGTGGTCAACAAAGTCGACCGTCCCGACGCGCGCATCGCCGAGGTCGTCGACGAGACCTACGAGCTCTTCATGGACCTTCTCGACGAGTCGCACTCCCAAGACGCCCTGGACTTCCCGGTCGTCTACGCCTCGGCGAAGAACGGCCAGGCTTCGTTGACGCTGCCCGACAACGGCGGCCTGCCCGACTCCCCCGACCTCGAGCCGCTGTTCAGGACCATTCTGGAGACCATCCCGGCGCCGACGTACGACGAGGGCGCGCCGCTGCAGGCGCACGTCACCAACCTCGACGCCTCGCCGTTCCTCGGCCGGCTGGCCTTGGTGCGGGTGCACCAGGGCTACCTGCGCAAGGGTCAGCAGGTCGCCTGGATCAAGCGCGACGGCTCGATGAAGAACGTCAAGATCACCGAGCTGCTGATCACCGAGGGTCTCGAGCGCAAGCCTGGCGAGGTCGCCGGTCCCGGTGACATCGTCGCGATCGCCGGCATCCCCGAGATCACTATCGGCGAGACCCTGGCCGACCCGGAGAACCCGGTCGCGCTGCCACTGATCCACGTCGACGAGCCGGCCATCTCGATGACCATCGGCACCAACACCTCGCCGCTGGTCGGTCGGGTCAAGGGCGGCAAGGTCACCGCTCGCCTGGTCAAGGACCGCCTGGACGCCGAACTGGTCGGCAACGTATCGCTGCGGGTGCTGACCACCGAGCGCCCTGACACCTGGGAGGTCCAGGGTCGTGGCGAGCTGGCGCTGGCGATCCTGGTCGAGCAGATGCGCCGCGAGGGCTTCGAGCTCACCGTCGGCAAGCCGCAGGTCGTCACCCGTGAGGTCGACGGCAAGCTACACGAGCCGTTCGAGCGGCTCACGATCGACGCGCCCGAGGAATACCTCGGCACCATCACCGAGCTGCTGGCCAGCCGCAAGGGCCGGATGGAGCAGATGACCAACCACGGCACCGGCTGGGTGCGGATGGAGTTCCTGGTGCCTGCTCGCGGGCTGATCGGCTTCCGCACCGAGTTCCTCACCGACACCCGCGGCACCGGGATCGCGCACGGCATCTCTGAGGGGTACGAGCCGTGGGCCGGCGAGATCCGCTCCCGTGTCAACGGCTCGCTGGTCGCGGACCGCAAGGGTGCTGCGACGGCGTACGCGATGACGAACCTGCAGGAGCGCGGGGTGATGTTCCTCGAGCCCACGACCGAGGTCTACGAGGGCATGATCGTGGGCGAGAACTCGCGGGCTGACGACATGGACGTCAACATCACCAAGGAGAAGCAGCAGACCAACATCCGGTCGGCAACCTCCGACAACTTCGAGAAGCTGATACCGCCGAGGCACCTGTCGCTCGAGCAGAGCCTGGAGTTCTGCCGCGAGGACGAGTGCGTCGAGGTCACCCCGAATTCGGTGCGGATCCGCAAGGTCGTACTTGACGCGCATGAGCGCGCCAAGAGTGCCTCGCGAGCCCGCAAGGGCACTCGCTGACTCGTCCGCTCACTCACTCACCCTCGGTGACTACGCCGTAGTAGCTGGAGTGGAAGGAGAGGGTCTGGTCCCGGACCTCGACCGTCGAGGTGCCTGGACCGCTACCGAACCACGGTGCCGCGTCCAGCTCGGGTGCCTCGGCGCCGATGATGAGCTCGTGCAGCCCGTCAGAGCCCACGCATTCTGCGAGGGGACCGATCAGACGGTACTTTTCCGGGATGTTCTCGATACCCCACGCCATCGCCTAGGTGAGATGGGCGGCGTTCGGGTCTCCGAACCATCCCGAGGGCCGGCCCGTATACCCGTTGTCGGGCACGATCCCGGCGATCGCCAACGCCTACCGACAGGTCAGCTCCCCACAAGGACTCCAACCCGGGCACCGAGAGCGCAGGAAGACCAAGACGAAGAAGCCCCTGAAGTCGGTGATCCGGGTTTCCCGGTCAGCCTCGCCCTTGTCGCGGACCTCGAGGCCCAGACGTTGTGCAACCTGGCGGTCCCGAGACCTCCCCGGCTTGATCGGGAGCCGCACTCTTGGTCTCCACCTCGAGTCTAGGCTGGGACTTGATCGACCGAAGCAATTCTCGACCTATCCTGGTTGTCACCAGGATCCACGAGAGGGATGACGTGCCCGCGAGCCGACAACTGCCAACCCCCGAGGCGGCGGACCTGCTGCGCCTCGTCCGCGATCTGGCGACCAAGGAGCTGCTGCCGTTGGCGGCGGGGGCCGAGGCCGACTCGGTCTTCCCGCGGGAGACGTATCGGCTGCTGGGTCGCACCGGCCTCCTGGGCCTGCCCTACGCCGAGGAGTACGGCGGCGGGAATCAGCCTTATGAGGTGTACCTCCAGGTTCTCGAGGAGACCGCCGCCGTCTGGGCCAGTGTCGCAGTCGGGGTCAGCGTGCATGCGCTCTCCTGCTTCCCGCTGGTGACCGCCGGGACCGAGGAGCAGAAGCAGCGTTGGCTGCCAGATCTGCTGGCCGGCGAGCTGCTCGGTGCCTATTGCCTGTCCGAGGCCCACGCCGGATCAGATCCCGGGGCGATGCGCACCACTGCTCGCCGTGACGGAGACTCCTACGTGATCAACGGCGCCAAGGCGTGGACCACCCACGGCGGGGTCGCCGACTTCTACACGGTGATGGCCCGCACCAGCGAGCGGGTGCCGGGGAACAGCGGCATCAGCTGCTTCCTGGTGCCCGGTGATGCCGACGGGTTGGTCGCCGACCCGCCCGAGCGCAAGATGGGGCTGACCGGCTCGACCACCGCCACGATGCGATTCGAGAGCGTGCGGATCGATAGGGACCGGCTGATCGGTGCCGAGGGAGACGGGCTGAAGATCGCGTTGTCCGGGTTGGACAGCGGCCGGCTGGGGATCGCTGCGGTGGCGACCGGCCTGGCCCAGGGCGCGGTCGACCATTCGCTGGCCTACGCCAAGGAACGTGAGGCGTTCGGACGCCCGATCATCGAGCACCAGGGGCTCGCCTTCCTACTGGCCGATATGGAGACCGCCGTCCAGGCTTCGCGAGCGACCACCCTGCACGCGGCGCGCCTGAAGGATCGTGGGCTGCGGTTCGCCCAGGAGGCTTCGGTCGCCAAGCTGATGGCGACCGACAGCGCGATGCGGGTGACGACCGACGCCGTGCAGGTCTTCGGCGGCTACGGCTACACCAAGGACTTCCCGGTCGAGCGGTTCATGCGCGAGGCCAAGGTGATGCAGATCTTCGAGGGGACCAACCAGATCCAGCGGATGGTGATCGGACGTGCCCTGTCGTCCGGCAACGCCGGACAGATCACCGAGATCGGCGAGAGTTGACCGCTCCGGCCCAACCGGGTCGGCACCCAAGTCACTGAGAGCAGAGACAGTGTCGGCGCCCGAAGTCAGCCACCAGCTCTGCCCAGTAGCGCATCTTGTCCACGACCAAGGCTCTACGCTCCGAGGCATCGTCGCGCCCGGCATAGACCCAGACCCAGACCCAGAGCTACGGCTGATTGGTCCACTGGCGCTCGCCGGAACCAACACGGTGAACCGCACCTTCAACGCCGGGGGGCGGCTGGCCGGTCGCCCGGCGGCAACCGATCGCGACGGCTCGTCCGGAGTTCCGGCTGATCTTTGACAGGCTGGTCCGGTGAATCTCGCCCGGCGACTCGTGAAGGCGAGCCGTGGACATCGGGAACGACGTCTTCCCGGGCCAGCATGCCGGCGTCCTGGGTGGTGCGCGTATCGACGATGGAGCTACCGTTGCTGGCCACGCAGTCGTCGCGCGGGCGTCCCGGCCCGACCGATCTCGTCTAGTTCCCAAACAAAAGGCAAGACATGTCAATCCTGATCACCGGCGGCTGTGGCTTCATCGGTCAGTACGTCGCTCGACGAATCGTCGCTCAGGGCCACGAGGTCGTCGCCCTGGACAGCCTGCTGCCGCAGGTGCACCTGGACCCCGTGGCCAGCCGGCAAGCTTTCCCCGGTGAGGTCGTCGAAGGTGACGTGGCCGACGCGGCGGCCTGGCGCCTCGACCGACTCGACGCCGACGGTGGCTTCGGTGAGTTCCAGGGGGTCATCCACCTGGCAGCCGAGACCGGCACCGGCCAGTCGATGTATGAGGCCGATCGCTATCACCGGGTCAACGTCGGAGGCACCCGGCTCGCGGGTGAGTTCGCGGCCGCGGCCGGCATCCCGTTGGTGGCACTCAGCTCGCGTGCCGTCTACGGCGACGGGGCTCCCGATCGGGCCACCACGGAGGAGGACCCGCACAACTGGGTCTCGGTCTACGGCGAGACCAAGTCCCAGGGCGAGACCGAGCTGGTCAAGCTCGACACCCCCGTCACCATCATCCGCCCGCAGAACGTGGTCGGCCCAGGACAGGCGCTCCACAACCCCTACACCGGTGTGCTGGCCGCCTTCGTCGCCCGGCTCCGCGAGGACAAGGCCCTGGTGGTCTACGGCGACGGCACCCAGACCCGCGACTTCATGCACGTCGACGACCTAGCGGCCCTGATCGTCTGGTCGCTGCTCAACCTGCCCGACCCGGCTGGTCCGTCTGGGGTTGGACCCCGGATCCTGAACGCCGGCACCGGCACCCGCACCACCCTGCTCGAGCTGGCGGCGTACGCCGCGGAGGGCTCCCCACGCGAGAAAGTCCCGGTCGAGCACCTGGCCGTCACCCGGGCCGGCGACATAGAGCACGCCTGTGCCGACCTGTCCCGGCTACGCGAGGTGGGCGCACCGCTGCCGGTCTGGTCGAGCCGGGACGCCATCGTGGAGTTCGTCAGGTGGGGTTGGGACCGGCCGGGCGCCGACTCCGCAGTGTGGGACGACGCGCTCGAGGAGCTGAGTGCTCGCGGCCTGACGGCGGGTGGCGAGGAGCCCTCATGACCCCGCGCCAACTGCTGCTGGTCAGCCCTGACCTCCTCGACGACATCTGGGCCGCGCTCGATGAGGGGTCGTTGCCGACGTGGCGAAGTTCCAGCTCCGCGACCGCGAAGCCCTTTACCGGCAGTCCTCGGGGTCCAGTGCCGGTAAGGATTTCGGCCCGCGATACATCCCGGATCTGGTGTCTCGCTTCAACCTGTCCGCCGATCGGCTCTTCCAGGTCTTCGACCGCTGCCGCGACGTCGGCATCGAGGTGGTGTGCACGGCTTGGGACCCGCCCAGCGTCGACGAGCTGGCGGCGTACGGTGTGCCAGCGCTCGAGGTGGCCTCCGCCGATCTCACCAACCATGCATTGCTGACCCACGTGGCCGCGACCGGCATCCCCGGCTGACCGCCTCCACCGCGATGTCGACCGAGAGCGAGATCAAGGAGTCGGTGGAGGTGCTGCGCGGGGCCGGCGCGGCCTTCGCACTCCTGCACTGCTGCCCGCCATGTATGCCCGCCGTTCCCTGGCATATGGGTGGACAGCTGTTCTGCAACCCCTTCGTCGACGCCCAGGACGCCGCCGACTGGGCCGCGGTGCCGGGGGCCGGATCGTGGCTGCTCGGGGGGAAACTGGTGGCCGCCCCCGACCGGAGCCCTTCCTCGGGGCGGACCCACGCGGACCCAACCCCTCACTTGGGGTATCGGCTTCGCGGTAATACCTCGGGTGCGTCCGGACCGGGATACAGTCACCTCTTCAAGATCTGGTCACGGGGGGGCGAAAGTCGAGATGTCGAAATTGGAGCAGCCGGCGAGGGTGCGACGTCACCAGCGTCGGCGCCGGGGCTCGTGGCTGGTGGCCTTCGCGTTCGGCATCGACGTCGCGTTGATCCTCTTGGTGACGCTGGTGGCGGCGGTCAGTCGCAATACGTTGCCCTACTTCGCAGTGGTCGGCAACATCCCAGAGAACGTCGTGCGGGCTGCGGTGTTCATCGTCGTCGGCTGGTTGGCTGCTCTGTGGGTCGCGGGCGCCTACGACGAGACCTACTTCGCCGCCGGTGCCGACGAGTACCGTCGGGTGCTGAACGCCACCGTGGGAGCTGCGGCGCTGGTCGGGATCGGTTGCTACCTGGCCCGCTTCCCGCTGTCGCGCGGCTTCTACATCCTGCTCTTCGCGCTTGGTCTACCGCTGCTGCTGCTGGGACGCCTGGTCGCCAGGCGGGTCATCCAGCGGCTGCGTACTCACAACCGGCTGAGTCGACGGGTGCTGATCGCCGGCGCACCTCGACACGTCGAGGGCGTGGCCAAGGTGCTGGAGCGCGAGTCCTGGCTGGGGTACTCGACCGTCGGCTGCGTGACCGCCCACGAGCACCACTACCCCGAGACCCGCACCGGCATCCCGATCCTGGGTCGCACCGCCGACCTGGTCGACATCATCGACGGACTCGACGTCGACACCCTGCTGATCGCCGAGGGCGCCTTCGGCCACGGTGAGAGCCTGCGCCAGACGGCCTGGGATCTGGAGACCTTCCGCGGCCTGCAGATCGCCGTCGTCCCGGCGCTCACCGACGTGTCGGCCCAGCGCGTGGAGATGCGCCCGATCGCCGGTCTGCCGCTGGTCTACGTCGGCCACCCACGCGCCCAGGACGCGGCGCACTGGGCCAAGCGGGCCTTCGACGTGGTCGGTTCGCTGGTGCTGCTGATGCTGTCCGTGCCGCTGTGGCTGTGGGTCGCCCTGCGGGTCAAGCTCGACGACCGGGGTCCGGTGCTGTTCCGCCAGGTCCGGGTGGGCCGCGACGGCGAGACCTTCGAGTGCCTGAAGTTCCGGACCATGGTGATGAACGCCGAGGCGATGCTGCCCGACCTGGGGAGCGGTGACGACGGTGGGGTGCTGTTCAAGATGCGTGCCGACCCACGCGTCACCAAGGCCGGCCGGATCCTGCGGCGCTTCTCCCTCGACGAGTTCCCCCAGCTGGTCAACGTGCTGCGCGGTGACATGAGTCTGGTCGGACCGCGGCCGCCGCTGCCCTCGGAGGTGGCCTGCTACGAGACCGACGCCAACCGCCGCCTGCACGTGCGGCCGGGGATGACCGGTCTGTGGCAGATCTCCGGGCGCTCCAACCTGACCTGGGACGAGACCGTGCGTCTGGACCTCTACTACGTCGACAACTGGTCCTTCGTCCAGGACATGGTGATCCTGATCAAGACCGCCTCGGCAGTAGTCAGCGGCCGCGGCGCCTACTAAGGGCCGAGCGGGCAGTGTGCGACTCGATCACCGAGTTGGCGATCCCGGACGCCCAGCGACTACGCGGCGATGGTGGCACCGATGACCCCTGCGTGCCTCGAGAGTGAGGTCTGTGCGATCAGCGGGATGCCGTACACGCATCAGATCCATCACCGTCAGCGACCGACCAGTAGCCGAACTCGTGCCTGTGGGCAAGAGGCAGCAGTCGATGGGCTGAGGCGAGCTCGAGCAGCAGTTCGAAGACGCCCCCGCGGACTCCGGCCTCACCGGTGACGCTGCCGCCGGCATCCACGTGGTTGTGCGACCTCGCCCGAACCATCAGTCAGGCAGCACGTGCCGCCTTGATCGCATAGGCAGCGGCACCGAGCTCGCACGCAGGGGATGCACGATCTTCCAGCCGCGCTGCAGCGCCTCGGCATAGGAAACTTCGACGTCATCGACCTGAAGTCGTCGGCGGTCTCAACATCGCTGACCTGCAGGTCGGCGGTGATCTGCGGGACGCACATGGACTGCTCCCAATCGTTGGTGGCCGGTCACTACCCATCCTTGGCACACCTGTACGTGCCAAGGCCCAGTCGCGCCCTCCGGGCATGGATCCGTAGCCGCCGAGTACGCTTGATCCATGGCACTCGTCTCCAGCTCCGGCTTCGCCCACGTCCGACTGACCGTGACCGACATCGCGCGCTCCAAGGCCTTCTACGACCGGGTGTTCGGATGGCCCACGGCGATCGAC
>JBBPYJ010000026.1:0-3704 GCA_038200025.1 Propionibacteriales bacterium
CAGGATCCCTGAGGAGGCGTGCATGCCGTAGGACTCGCGGTAGTTGATGGTCATGTAGTGGCCGAACACCTTGGCCACGCCGTACGGCGATCGCGGCCACAGCAGCGTGGACTCGCGCTGCGGCACGTCCTGGACCTTGCCGAACATCTCCGAGCTCGACGCCTGGTAGAAACGCACCCGGCTCGGGTCGTCGCCGCAGTGAAGCCGCAGGGCCTCCAGCATCGTCAGCACCCCGGTGCCGGTCACCTCGGTGGTCAGATGCGCGTTCTCCCACGAGTAGGCCACGAACGAGACCGCACCGAGGTTGTAGACCTCGTCAGGGTCGGAGTCTCGCAGCGCTCGGATCAGGCTGGACATGTCGGTGAGGTCGCCGTTGTGAAGCTGTACGTCGGGCAGCACGCGCGCGACCAGCTCGCGCTTGGGATTGTTCTGACCCCGGATCAGGCCATGCACCTCATATCCCTTGGCCAGGAGCAGTTCGGCGAGGTAGAGACCGTCTTGGCCGGTGATCCCGGTGATGAGTGCAGAACGCATGGACGGCATTGTGCCAGTGCCCAGCGTTGCACCGTGGGTGGTCGTGGCTCGTCTAGGGTTGCTGCCCATGAAGGTATTGGTCACCGGTGGCGCCGGTTATATCGGTTCGATCACCGCCAAGGCTCTCGAGGAGGCCGGGCACACCCCGATCATCCTGGACTCGCTGCTCACCGGGCCCCTGGCCTTCGTGCGGGACCGGATCTTCTACGAGGGCGACATCGCCGACCGGGCCCTGGTCGCCCGGATCGTCGAGGAGCACCCAGACCTGGACGCCACCATCCATATGGCGGCCCAGATCATCGTGCCGGAATCGGTCGCGCACCCTTACGACTACTACCGCAACAACGTGGCGAAGTCCCTGGAGCTCTTCGACCAGCTGACCTCGCTCGGCAAGCCGCGGGTGCTGTTCAGCTCGTCCGCGTCGCTGTACGCCACCAAGCCGCCGACTGAGAACCCACAGGTGTCGGACTTCGAGGTGGTTGAGGATGACGCCCTGGACCCGGCATCGCCGTACGCCCGGACCAAGCGGATGATGGAGCAGATCCTGATCGATCTGGCCGCCGCCACCGAGCTGCGCGCGATCATCCTGCGCTACTTCAACCCGATCGGCTCGGACCCGGACCTGCAGAGCGGGATCTACGTCAAGGAGCCATCGCACGTGCTGGGCCAGCTCGTGATGGCGGCCCGCGGGCAGAAGGACACCTTCACGATCACCGGCACCGACCACCCCACGCCCGACGGCACCGGGATCCGCGACTACATCCACGTGTGGGACCTGGCTCGGGCCCATGTGCGCGCGATCGAGCGGTTCGACGAGGTGCTGACGGCCGTGGACGCGCCCAGCGCGATCATCAACGTCGGCCGCGGCGAGGGCGTCAGCGTGCGCGACCTGGTGTCCTCCTTCGAGCGGGTCTTCGGCTCCGCGGTGCCGGTCGCCGAGGCGCCGCCGCGTCCGGGCGATGCGATCGGCGCGTACGCCAATGTCGACCGGGCCCGCGACCTGCTCGGCTGGCGGGCCGAGCTGAGCGTCGACGACGCCATCGAGGCGGCCCTGGCCTGGACCGAGAAGCGCCACGAGATCCTCGGCTACGAATAATTCACCCGGCCTGGCCGACGTTCGCATCCCTGTAGGTCGCCGCCGCCGATCCGGCGCGAATTCCCACGAAGTGACATCGACGGCACCTCACCGCGTTGCGATCGGTCAATGATTGGTCAGAGGCTTCTGGCTGCCAGCGATCGGACGGTCGGGTGGCCGTGCTCCGAAAGCAGATCGGCTTGCGGCCGCGCCGGGCTCGAGGTGCCCGGTCGTCCCTGATCGACGATGCCGAACGAGGGGCCACGATCGTCGTGGCGACTCTCGTGGGCAAGGGAGCAGATTCTCTGGATGACGGGCGACCGAGGTGGCTCGCCACTCCGATGAGGTCACGGCGCAGGCTCGTGGTCGTTGACGCTGGGCCGATCGGACGTCTGAGTTCGTTCGAGCGGTGAGGCAGGCTGCAGCCCAGGGCGTGACCCAGTCTCATATTGCCCAGCTGATCGGCCGCAGCCAGCCTGAGGTGTCGCGGCTGCTGAGCTTCCACGTCACGTCGCCGTTGGCGCGCAATGTGCGTCGCAACGCTCATCAGATCCGACAGCTCGTGGCCGAAGCCGGCGGCGCCCGGGTGCGTGTCTTCGGGTCGGTCGCCGTGGGCGAGGATCGACGCGGCTCCGACGTAGACCTGCTATTCGTCATGAGCAAGCCGCTCAGCTTGATGCAGTTGGGCCGGTTAGAGCAACAGGTCGCGGATCTGTTGAACGCTCCGGTCGACTCGGTGCCCGAGTCGGCGCTTCGGCCCGACCTGCGTGAGCAGGTCTGCTCCGAAGCGGTGTCGTTGTGACAAGGACCTGGACCAACTGGTTATCGACGCCATCAGAATGAGGTTGTCGGCCGGAATCGAGGTGTTGGCCCGGCTCGATTCGCCTCTGCGAACCAGTCTGATTGGGGGCAGCTGGCAGTTCATGTTGGGGATGCGTAACCGCATCGCTCACGGCTACCTTCGGGTGGACTCCGACATCGTCCGTCAGACGATCGCGGTCGACCTGCCAGACATCATTGCGGCGGTCAGGCGCGAACTCTCCGACACCTAAGCGCCGGCGGCCGTCTGCTCCGAAAACCGATCAGGTTGCGGCGTCTCTTCGACCGTCTAGATCGTGCCGGTGTAGTAGTCACGATGGCGCTTGAAGCCGGCCTCAGCGAGGTGTTGGCGGAGGGCGTTGTCACTGGCAATCTGGTTCACCACGATTGCCGAGCAGCCGATGTCCGGCGCTTTGGCGATCGCGGCTGGGACGGCCCGAGCGGCGTCGGTGAGGGCGGGTAGGAACAAGATCGGCCCGGGCGGGGCACAGACCGCAGGCGCTCCCACTGTGATCGCGTCGGCACCCGGCAGCTCGATCTGACAACCAACTTCGCCACCACCAGAACCTGGCAGCTCCATCAACCACCACGACTCCTCAGCCTCGACGCTGGGTGCGAGGGCGTCGAGGCCGACTATCACGAGTGGCCAGACCACGGCGGTCTGGCGAGCGTGGGCGGACCCATACCCGAGGCGACAGAGCGAGCCGGGTTGGGAGGCGGGTGGGTGCACGGGCGCGGTAGAGAGGTGGCGCGGTTGGTCGGTCGTCGTCATGACGTCGCTTTGAGCGGGAGGAGACAGGGGGAGGACACGGGATCAGATCAGGGCAGGTAGGGCGCGGATCGCGGTGTAGACGGCGACCGTGAGGACCAGGACGGTGAAGGCGCCGGAGAGCTTGTTGGTGTTGGTGCGGTCGGTGATTCGGGCGCCGGTGTAGCCGGCCATGGCGGAGGCAGTGGTGAGGGTCAGGACCAGCCACCAGTCGGGCTGGACCACCGAGCTGGCGCGAACCGCGAGGGCGGCGGCACTGGTGAGCGTGATGACCACCAGGGAGGTGCCGGTGGCGTACTCCATCGGCAATGCCAGCGCGAGCACCAAGGCGGGGACGACGAGGAAGCCGCCGCCCACCCCGAGGAAGCCGGTCAGGAGACCGACGACCGTGGCGGTGATCAACACCTTCAGGGCGCGTGGGCAGGCGCACGCGAAGGTGGGACTGAAGGTGATGATGGGGTCGTCCAGCGTGGCCCGCGAGTGCGGCTGGACGGTGCCCGGGCGGAG
>JBBPYJ010000027.1:0-7888 GCA_038200025.1 Propionibacteriales bacterium
ACGCCGGTCAGCTGCAGCATCCGGTCGGCCAACGTGGACTTGCCGTGGTCGATGTGCGCGATGATGCAGAAGTTGCGGATCATCGCGGGATCGGTCTGGCCGGGCTTCGGCGGTGCGCTGGGTCTCACGATGGCTTTCGTCTGGGGCTTTCGTCGATGGTCGTGGCGAGCGGCAATCCTGTCACGCGGCTGCCTGCGCGCCGAAACACCGATTACTCGGGGCTGACCAGGAACTCCTTGGACTTGGCGATCGCGAAGCCCCAGCCCTGCTCCAGGGTCGGCTTCGGCGGTACGGCGATCTCGTCGGGGTTGGTGACCATGTCCAACAGCACCGGTCCGTCGTGGGCGAACCCTTCGCGCACGGCGTCGTCGACGGCATCGGCCTCGGTGACCCGGATCCCGTGCATCCCGATCGCCCTGGCCATCGCGGCGAAGTCCGGGTTGTGCAGCACGGTGCCGAACTCGGCCAGTCCGACCTGCTCCATCTCCAGCTTCACCATCCCGAGCCGTCCGTTGTCGAAGACCACGATCTTGACCGGCAGGTCGTAGCTGATCGCGGTCAGCAGGTCGCCCATCAGCATCGTCAACCCGCCGTCACCAGAGAAGGAGACCACCTGCCGGGCCCGGTCGAGCGCGCTGGCGCCGAGGGCCTGCGGCATCGCGTTGGCCATCGACCCCAGGTTGAAGGAGCCGATCAACCGCCGGGTGCCGGTCATCATCACGAACCTCGACAGCCACACCGTCGACATCCCGGTGTCGGTCGTGAAGATCGCGTCCGCGGCGGCGTGCTTGTTCACTGCCGCGGCCACCACCTCGGGGCGGATCCGCCGGTCGGGATTGTCCACCTTGCGGCGCAGCAGGCCACGGGGCTTGGCGTCGTACCCCGGGTCGGCCAGATGCGACTGCAGTTTCACCCACTCGGTGTAGAGCTTGCGCGAAGCCCGCAGGTGCTTGTCGCTCTTCTTGGGCTTCAGCAGCGGATTGAGGACCGCCAGGGTCAACGCGGTGTCGCCGACGAGGCGGTGCTGGACCGGCGTACGCCGCCCGATGTGCGCGCCGCGGTGGTCGAGCTGGATCACCGTCTTCCCCTCGGGCAGGAAGTTCCGGTAGGGAAAATCGGTGCCCAGCAGCACCAGCACATCGCAGGCCCAAAAAGCCTCGGCGGTCGCCGGGTTGCCGATCAACCCCGATTGCCCAATCCCGAAGTCCTGGAATTCCTCGTCGTCGAAGCCCTCCTTGGCCTTCAGCGAGATCACCATCGGCGCGGACAGCGTCTGCGCCAGCTCCAACACTTCGGTGCGGGCCGCGCGGGCCCCGAGACCGACGAGCAGGGTGACCCGCTTGGCGTCGTTGAGTACGTCGGCCGCCGCCTGGATGTCGCCGACCGCGGCCGCCGCGGGAGATGGCGCGGGCACGAAGACCGGCACCGCAGTGTCCTGGGGCAGGTCCAGTCCCCCGACGTCACCGGGCAGCGACAGCACCGCCACCCCCCGCTCGGAGATCGCGGTGTTCACCGCCTGCTCCAGCAGGTGCGGCAGCTGCTCGGTGTTGGTCACCGTGCGATGGAAGACCGACACGTCGGCGAACACCGCGTCGTTGTCGACCTCCTGGAAGAAGTCAGTGCCGATGTCCTCGCGCGGCACCTGACCCAGGATCGCCAGCACCGGGGCGTGGGACTTCTTGGCGTCGTACAAGCCGTTGAGCAGGTGCAGAGCACCCGGGCCGACGGTCCCCATGCAGACCGCCACCTCGTCGGTCAGCTGAGCCTGGGCGCTGGCCGCAAACGCGCCGGCCTCCTCGTGTCGGACGCCGATCCACTCGATCCGGTCCTCACGTCGGATCGCGTCGGTCACCGGGTTCAAGGCGTCGCCGACGACTCCCCAGACGGTTTTGACGCCGTGGTCGGCGAGGGCGGCGATGATCAGTTCGGCAACGGTGGACATCGGCTGGGTCTCCTGAAGGGTCGGGAAATGGGAAGGGGTGCAGGGTCGAACTGTTCAGGGTCGGAATCGGTCAGGGTCTGCCAGCTCCCAGTCTTGCTGCCAGTCGGCGGGGGCCGCTTCGGCCAACTGACTCGGCGTCAGCCACTGGGTCAGCTCGGCGTAGCTGGCGATGTGTCCGTGCTCGATCCCGCGCCGCAGCATCCGTGGCTCGAGGTCGTCGAAGCTGCTCAACCCCCATCGACGCGACCACCGGCAGCGTACGACGTCGTAGATCGCCACGCCGGCAAGTCCGACCAGCAACACCGCCAGCACCCACCAGGCCGGTCCGCCGATCACCCTCGCCAGGATCGCCAGCAACGCGAACAACACCAGCAGACCCAGGGAGAAGAACCGCAGCACAGGTCGACTCTGGCACGTCTGCCAAGAGCCGTGGCGGACCGCCTATGAATTCGGCAGCGATACTGACTCTGTGTCTGACCCCGAGTCTGATCCGGCAGTCCCCTACGGCCACACCGCCCGGCGCCTGGAGTGGCGTTTCCTACCCCCGCAGCTCCGCGCTCTCGTCGAGAACCGCTGCGGCTCGCCGGTCGTGGACGCTGTGTCCCAAACGGGCGGGTTCACGCCCGGGTTCGCCTCGGTGCTGACGTGCGCCGACGCCTCGCGACACTTCGTCAAGGCCGCGTCGGTCCAGGCTCAACCGGCCTTCGCGGAGTCCTATCGTCAGGAGGCGCGCAAGCTCGCGCTGCTGCCCGCGTCGGTGCCGGCGCCTGGGTTGCTGTGGTCCCACGACGACGAGTGGGTGGTCCTCGGGATTGAGTACGTCGAGGGACGGCTGGCGCAGCGACCATGGCAGGCCGACGAGTTGGACCGATGCCTGGACGCCTTGGAGACCGCCGCGGACGCGCTGACCCCGGTGCCAGAGGAGCTCTCGACGCTGGGGCTGGCCACCTTCGAGAGCGACTTCGCCTCGTTCGCTGCCTGTTGGGACGGGGTTCGCGAGACGAGTCCCGGCCCTGCGCGTCGTGATCTGGCCCACCTGGACGAGGCCGCCGGGCTCACGGCCCGCTACGGCGAGGTCTGCGGCGGGGACAGCGTCGTACACACCGACATCCGCGACGACAACCTGATCCTCGGCGCCGCCGGTGAGGTGTGGATCTGCGACTGGAACTGGCCGGTGGTCGGCGCCGACTGGCTGGACACGCTCTTCCTACTGATCCATCCGCGCGGCGATGGACTGGACGTCGAGGCAATTCTGGCGCAGCGCCAACTGACGCGAGCGGTGCCGGCCGAGCACATCGACATCGTGTTGGCCCTGCTCGCGGGGTACTTCCTCGGCCAGGGCGATCAACCCGTGCCCTCGACCTCCCCGCACCTGCGCGCCCACCAGCAGTGGTGCGCCCGCGTCACCTGGCACTGGCTGGCCGAGCGCCGCCACTGGACCTGACCCGCCCCCGAAGTAGGCCGACCAGGCACTCCTGCGCACATAGAACCTGCCGACCGGGCACTCCTGCGCACATAGAACCTGCCGACCGGGCACTCCTGCGCACATAGAACCTGCCGACCGGGCACTTGTGTTGTCACTCGGACGAAGTGATCCGCTCCTCGACCAAGCGGATTTGGGCTGCTCTCCCGCCCGCTGCTAATGTCGTTCCTTGCGTGTCAGGCGTGCAGTACCATTCAGGCTTTGTGCCGTGCGCACCCACAACGTTGCAAAATCGACCAAACCCCACGAGCAGACGAGGCTTTGCCGCATGGCGAACATCAAGTCCCAGATCAAGCGCAACAAGCAGAACGAGAAGGCTCACGAGCGCAATAAGTCTGTGAAGTCCGGCTTGCGGACTGCGGTGCGCAAGTTCCGCGAGGCTGCTGCGGCTGGCGACAAGGACACCGCCGTCACGACTGGCCGCGACGCCTGCCGCAAGCTCGACAAGGCCGTCTCCAAGGGCGTCATCCACAAGAACCAGGCTGCGAACCGCAAGTCCGCGATCGCGAAGACGTCCTCCGCTCTCTGAGTTACGTCGACCAGCCGACCCGTCCGACCCCTGATCGGACGGGTTTTCGGCATTTCTGAGACCTCGCCGATTGACCTGACCGAGTCCCTGTCGCGGGTAAGGGTCAGCGAGGTTCGCGCAGCCCGGTGATCGTCAGCACCAGCCGCTCGAGGGTGTACGACGGGTCGCCGGCCGCGCCCTTGATGTCGGCGTCCGCGGTGGCCACCGCCACGATCGCCCGGCCGATGCCTTGATCCGACCAGCCTCGTGACTGATCTCGCAGAGTGCGCAACTTCCACGGCGGCACTCCTACCTCGCGCGCCAGATCGCCTTCGTGCATCCCGGCCCGAGCGGCCAGGAACCGCGCTACGCCACGGGCTCCCCCGGCGAAAGCCGAGGTCACCAGCACAGCAGGGGTCCCCCCACCCAGCGCCCAGCGCAACTCCTCTAGAGCCATCGCCGAACGCCCGAAGAAGGCCGCATCGGCGACCGCGAACGACTTTGCCTCCGCGCGACCTCCGAAGTAGCGCTTGACCTTCTCTACCGTCAACGGTTCGCCCGGGAAGTCGTTAGCCAGCTGGTGAGCGGCGGCCGAGAGCGAGCGCAGGTCCTGGCCGACCGCCTGCACCAGCTGGCTGGCCGCCTCCTCATCGATGCCCGACCCGTACCGGCGGGCCTCGTTGATGACGAACCTGGGGAACTCTGAGACTCGCAACGCCTCGGACTTGATCTCCCGGACGGACCCGAGCTTGCGCAACTTGTTGAGCACCCCGGTGCCGCGCTGGCCGCCGCCGTGCACCAACACCAGCGCTACGTCCTCCACCGGGTCGGCGCAGTAGCCCAACAATCCGTCCACCGAGGCATCCGGCAACTGCTCGAGGGCTCGGACCACGACGCATCGTGTGCTGGAGAAGAGCGAGGGCGCGGCCAGCTCGCCGAGCTCGCCCAACGTCAGTTGGGCGCCCTGGGCTTCGGCCAGCTCAGCCTCCGGGTCGTGTTTGCGTACGGCGTTGCGAACCGCGGTGACCGTGCGCTCGTTGAGGAACTCCTCCTTGCCGGTGACCAACGTGATCCTGCCCAGCACGTCGGCAGCCTGTGGACCTCTCATGATTGCGTCAGCCTGCCACAGGCCACGGACAGCACATCGCGCCAGCCGCGCACGGTGGCGACCCTCCTCAGCGTCGAGTCTCGGTCATCAGGCGTCCGTCCCGCTCGATCACCAACAGGTCGCCTTGGAAGTCTGTGCGCTCCACCTCGATGCCGGAGGCGTCCAGGGCCGCCAGCAGCTCGGGGGCCGGGTGTCCGTAGTCGTTGTCCGCACCGACCGAGACCAGCGCCAGCCGTGGATGCAGGCCGAGCAGGAAGTCGAGATCCTGGTGCCGGCTGCCGTGGTGCGGCACCTTGAGCACGTCCACCTGGAGTCCGGCCACGCTGCGGGCGATCGCTTCCTGGGCCTCCGGCTCGATGTCACCGGTCAACAGCATCCGAAGACCGTGGATCACCACCAGCAGCACCACGCTGGCGTTGTTCGCGGCGCTGCCCTCGGTCGCCAGCCCTGCGGGTCCAGCTGGGGGCCAGAGCACCTGAAGGGTCATCGGACCCAAGGTGCGGGTCTGGCCGTACGACGCCGGGGTCACCGGCGCCTGCTCCCTCGCCGCCTGCTCGGCGACCTGTGCTGCACCACTAGCCGGCTCAGCCAGCGTGCTGACCATGACCTCTCCCACTGGCCGGTCCTCGAACACACCCGGCAGGCCGTCGATATGGTCGGCATGGAAGTGGGTGAGCACCAGCAGCGGCACCGACCGCACGTCCAGTCGGCTCAGACAGCCGTCCAGCGCTGGCGAATCCGGTCCGGTGTCGACCACGACCGCTTGCCCGTCCCCGGCGTTCAACACGAGCGCGTCACCCTGCCCCACGTCGCAGACAGCCAACACCCAGCCCGAGACGGGCCACCCCGGGGTGGGCGGAGCGACGACAACGCTGAGAATCATCACCCCTGCGCAGCCGACGCCCGTGACCGGTGAGCGCAACAGCAGCGGAGCCCCCCAGCACATCAGCACACACCCGAAGGTAAGCGTGGCGATCGAAAGCGGGGTCGCCCCCCAGCCGATCGCGGCTCCTGGCAACCGGGCGCCCTCCTCGGCGATCAGCACGATCCAGGCCACACACCACGCGGCACCGGTCCCGCACAGCGCGCCCAGCGCCGGCACGATCAGACCTAGCAGCGACCCGGCCAGCCCCAGCACGGTGGCCGGGCCCACCGCCGGCGCAACCAGCAGATTCGCACCGACTGCCACCAGGCTCACCTGATCGGAGATCGCCGCGACCAGCGGGGTGCACGCCAGCTGCGCCGCCGCAGGGATGGCGATGGCCTCGGCGGCCCACCGGGGCAGCCAACCGCACATCGCGTCGCGCCAGGTCGGGGCGAGCAGCAAGATCCCCGCCGTCGCCAGCACCGATAGTGCGAAACCGACCGTAGTGGCCAGCCAAGGGTCCACCAGAAGCAGGACCACGACCGCGACCCCCAGTGCCCGGGTGCCCTTGCGCAGCCCGTTGCTGCCCATCCCCAACAAGCCCACCGTTCCCATCGCGGCGGCCCGGAGCACGCTCGGCTCGGCTCGGGCGAGCAGGAGGAACCCGACGATCCCGGCGGCGGCTACGGCGGTCAGCCACCGACCCCGCACCCCGGCCCACCGGGCGATGATCACCATGAAGCCCACGAGCAACGTGAGGTTGGTGCCTGACACCGCAGTGAGGTGGGTCAACCCGGTGGTCTTGAAGTCCTCGACCAGGTCGGGGTCCATCCCCTCGTCGTCGCCGACGACCAAGGCCGGCACCAGGGACCGCTGAGCGTCCGGTCGACCAGACACCGATCGGCGCAACGAGGCCCGGACGGACTCGGCCCCCCGCCACCACACATCCGGACCACGGATCGACTCCGGGTCCGAGCGAGCGACGAGGATGGCCGCGACGTCGGGATCGTCGGAGACCGCAAGTCGGCCCGAGAAGGCGACCGTGCTGCCCAACCGGACCCGGACCCACCCCGGATCTGCGATCACCAGCACCGGCACCGCCACGGCGTACGTCGTGGCGCGCCCACGGACCTCGATCATCTCGACCCGCAGGATGACCCGGTCGCCGAACCGTCCGGTGTGCAGACGGGGGTCCGATGCGATCCTGGCGACTGCGGAGACCTGAGCACCCTGATCGGCCAGGTCGGCCACGGGACCACTGGCCAGCCGGTCGGCCTTGGTCATCGCGATCAACGCGACCGCGACGACGACCAGGAGCACGGCTTCCGCGGTCGCACCCCGGCTCGCCGCCCGGGAGCGCATCCTCCACGCGGACCAGACCCCCACCAGCAGCACGGTGCCGAGCAGCACCGCTCCCAGCGGTCCGTCCAGGCCGAGCAACCCGGTGCACCACGACCGCAGTCCCGTCGGCGCATTGGCGGCGAGCAGACCTCCGATCCACGCCCCCAGCCCGAGCACCGGCATCCGCAGATCGACACCTTCGCCAGCGGTCAACTCGAGATCGGTGTCTGCGACCTCTTCGAGAGCGGAGGTCAGAGCGTCACCAGCGGTGCGAGTCTGCCCAGGGTGACCTCCCCGATCCCGTCGACCTCGAGCAACTCGTCGACGCTGGTGAAGCCGCCGTTCTCCTCACGCCACGAGATGATGGCCTGCGCGGTGACCGGCCCCACCTGGGGCAACGTCTCCAGTTCGGCCTGCGCGGCGGTGTTGATCGGCACCAACGGCGGCGCCGCGCCGGCGCCCGTCGTGCCGGTACCCGCAGAACCGGCCGGAGGTGCGGCAAGCACCCCGGCCGCCACCCCGGGAGCAGGCTTCACGCCCACCAGGATCTGCTGCCAGAACTGGGATACGTTGAGGAGCGTGAGACCGTCACCGATCGTGACGACGATCATGATTCCGCCGAACGTGCCCCACAGCGAGCC